>JAGXSV010000001.1 GCA_018333605.1 Hydrogenophaga sp.
CCCCCCGAACTTTCGCCACGACATCAACGGCCTTCGCGCCTGGGCCGTGGTCGCCGTCGTCCTGTTCCACTTCGGCGTGCCCGGCTTCGGTGGCGGCTTTGTCGGCGTGGACGTGTTCTTTGTGATCTCCGGCTTTCTGATGACCGGCATTGTGGTACGCGGTCTGGAGCGTGGCGGCAGCCCGTGGTTCTTCATGGCGTCGTTTTACATGGCCAGGGCACGGCGCATTCTGCCGGCCCTGATCGTGCTGTGCGCGGTGCTGCTGGCGCTGGGCTGGTGGGTGCTGATGCCGGTGGACTACAAGGCGCTGGGCACCCATGTCGCGTTCAGTCTGGCGTTCCTGTCCAACATCAAGTTCTGGCGCGAGGCGGGTTATTTCGACGCCGCTTCGCACGAAAAGTGGCTGCTGCACACCTGGTCGCTGGCGGTGGAATGGCAGTTTTACCTGCTGCTGCCGCTGGTGCTGCTGGCCATCTGGACATGGCGCCCGGGGCGGCAGGCGGTGGTCGTGGCGATGACGGTGGGCCTGCTGGCATCACTCGCCCTGTCCATCGGGGCTACCCCGTGGCGGCCTGCTGCGGCCTTCTTTCTGCTGCCCACCCGCGCCTGGGAAATGCTGGCCGGCGGGCTGGTTTACCTGCTGGCGCATCGCTGGAACGGCACCGAGCGCCAGCGGTCGGCGCTGGAAGTTGCCGGCATGGCCCTGGTGATCGGCTCCATCGTCGGGTTTGACAGCTCATCGGCCTGGCCCGGCTGGCGGGCGCTGGTGCCCGTATTGGGCACCGTGGGCCTCTTGCTGGCCGCTCGCAGGGAGTCGCGCTGGACCGGCCACCCCATCGCCCAGTGGCTGGGAACCCGTTCCTATTCCATCTATCTGTGGCATTGGCCGGTCGTGGTGGCCTTGACCTATCTGGAATGGCAGGCAAACCCTGGTGCCATCGCCGCCGGCTTGGCCCTGGCTTTGGTGCTGGGTCACCTCTCGTACCACGCGGTAGAGAACCCGGCACGACGGCAACTGGACCAGCGCCCGTTGCGGTGGGGTGCGGTTGCCCTGCTGGCTGGGGTGGTGGTCGTGGTCGCACCGGGAGCCGGAATTCGTATTCAGGAAGGGGTTTTGGGTCGGTTTTCGCCAGAAGTAGAGATCGCAAGTCAGGAAGCACTCAACAAAAAGCCCCGTCAAAAGGAGTGTTTCACGATCGGCGGTACTCAGTCGCCGTCCTGCGTCTATGGCGGTACTCGAGTGAAGGCAATTTTGATCGGTGACAGCCATGCCGATGCGGTGACAACGGCACTGGCCGATGCGGTGCCGAATGCAAGTGACGGCATCATGGATTGGAGCTACATAAGCTGCCCGACGATCTTTGGCGTCAAGAATTTGTCGCCAAATTATCGACCTGACGAAAAATGCGGGGAATTCCTAGATTGGTCAGTAACGCAGTTGGCGACCATGCCCAAGGACGTGCCCCTTGTCATCGTTAACCGAACAAGCGTTTACGCCGTGGGGCACAACGAGCCAGGGCATAACGATGCCAATAAACCAGCGGTTTACTTCAGCAAGCCCTACTCATCTTCAGCGCCAGCGTTCCTGGTCGAATTTGCTGAACGTCTGACGGACACCGCGTGCCAACTGGCGAAGGACCGCCCGGTGTATCTGGTGCGCCCCATCCCCGAGATGGGCGTTGATGTGCCGAAAATGATGGCACGGCGTCTTTCGCTGGGAAACAACGATGCGGTGTCCATTTCCCTGGCCGACTACCACCAGCGCCACGCCATGGTCTGGGCCGCGCAGGATGCCGCCCGCGACCGCTGCGGCGTCAAGATTCTCGACCCCCTGCCCTACCTGTGCTGGGACGGCCGCTGCCACGGGGCCAAGGACGGTCGGCCCCTGTATTACGACGACGACCACCTGAGCGAGCACGGCAACAAGCTGCTGGTGCCCATGTTTGCCGAGATTTTTCAAGCGCCTCCACGGGCCAGCGCCGCGCCGAAGCTGTGAAGCGTCAGGGCGCCAGAGGGTGACGGACGGGGCGCCACGATGCAGGGGCGCAGTTCATTCAGGCCGCGCCACCGGCGCTGAAGAACCCCCTTTGGGCATCCGCGCCAGTTCGTCTTCCAGCACACGCTGGTACACGCGGGGCAGCTCGCGGCTCATGCTGTTGCTTTCTATGCCATAGCCCAGGCTCGTCCAGGTGCCCGAAAGGCGCCGCAACACCGGCTGCACACGCCCCTGACGCAACTGTGCGGACAGGTTGCCCCAACGGGGCTCGGACAACCAGGCGTACACCACCGCGTCCTGGTAGATCGGCGCAAAGCTCAGTTGCATGGCGTCCAGGGGGTCGCTGGTGCGGTCGGGGTGGTGGCGAGCAGCCAGTTCCACCCAGGTGCCCGCCAACAATTGGTAGCGCCCGGCGGCGGTGGAGCAATTGCCTTTGTTGGGGCCGCGCCCAATGCGCTCGCAGCGGTTGGGGTGCTTGTCCAGCGTCCAGACGTAGCTGCCCCCGTAGAGCACGTGGTAGGGACGCACCACGTTCGATTCACTGGCCGAGATGGTGCGCATGAGCGCCCGCAGGTAAGGGTCTCCGCCCTGCATGACCAGCGCACGCGTACCCGGCATCAGCAGCACCGGGCGCCACCACCACAGCATCAGCAGCATCAAGGCCGCCACGCCCACAGCGGCCCCCACGCGCCAGCGCATGGGGGCACCGGGAGCGACTGGCTCAGAGCGTGAAGAACGGGGTGTGAACATGTGACCCTGTGTGGGAACAGGCCGAAAGAGCCTGAGACAATAGATATTGTCCAACACCCTGCCGCTGCGCACCGTTCACCATGTTGCTGCCCTCTCTTGCCATCCTTGTCGGCCTTGCCTTGCTGGTGTGGAGTGCCGACCGTTTTGTAGACGGTGCTTCGGCCACGGCAGGGCATTATTCCGTGCCGCCTTTGCTGGTGGGCATGTTGATTGTGGGTTTTGGCACCTCGGCGCCCGAGATGGTGGTGTCCACCCTGGCGGCCAGCCAAGGCAACCCGGGGCTGGCGCTGGGCAACGCCTGGGGCTCCAACATCGTCAACATCGCGCTGATTCTGGGGGTGACGGCACTGATCTCGCCCATCGTCGTGCACTCGAAGGTTCTGCACCAGGAGTTGCCGATCCTGGTCGCGGTCACGGCCTTGTCGGCCTATCTGGTGTGGGACGGACAGCTCAGCCGGGTGGACGCCTGGGTGCTGCTGGCGGTGTTCGGCGTGCTGGTGTCCTGGTCGATCGTGGCGGGCATGCGCGGCGGCAATGACGCGCTGGCCTTTGAAACGGCGAAAGAACTGAAGGCCCACGCGATGCCGCTGAAGCGGTCGCTGATGTGGCTGGTGTTGGGGCTGCTGGTGCTGATCGGCAGTTCGCGGTTGCTGGTTTGGGGCGCTGTGACGATCGCGCAGTCGCTCGGCGTCAGCGACCTGATCATCGGCCTGACGGTGGTGGCCGTGGGCACCTCGCTACCCGAGCTGGCTTCCTGCGTGGCCGCCGCGCGCAAGGGCGAGCACGACATTGCGCTGGGCAATGTGCTGGGTTCCAACTTGTTCAACTCGCTGGCGGTGGTGGGCATTGCCGGCGCCATTGCCCCCATGCAGATCGACCCCGATGTCCTCTCCCGCGACCTGCCCGTGATGGTGGGCTTGACGCTGGTGCTGTTTGTGATGGGCTGGGGCTTTCGCGGGCGCCCGGGGCGCATCAACCGCTGGGAAGCTGGCGTGCTGCTGGCGGCCTACCTGGGCTACACCGGCTGGCTGCTGAGCACGATTGCGGCCGTCTGAGGCTGAGCAGACGGACTCACCAGCCCCTCTTTCACGGTGGGGTAGCTCAGGTGCAGCCGCAGTTCGGTTTTCATGCGCTGGTTGTGCAGGCGGCGCGACTCGCTCATGAAGCTCAGCAGCATCAGCGGCAACTGGTCGCCAGCCGCATCACGCGCAATGCGGGGCGGGCGGGGCAGGCCGTACAGGTCTGCGGCCAGGTCGAAGTAGTCGCCCATCTTCAGCTGGGTGTCGTCCACCACGTTCACATTGCGCTGCGGGCGCCCGCGCCACAGGGCGAGCACGCAGGCGCGTGCCAGGTCGTGTGCGTGAATGTGGTTGGTGTAGACATCGTCGGGCTCGCGCAACACCGGCGTGCCACGCAACAAGCGTTCGCGCGGTGTGCCGCCCGGCCGGTCGGGGGCGTAAATGCCCGGAATGCGCAGCACGCTGGTGCGCACGCCGGTGGCGCGGCCCAGCCAGTGCACTGCGGCTTCGGCGTCGACCCGGCGCCAGGCGCGTGGGGTGCGCGGCTGGGCGGGGGTGGCTTCGCTCACCCAGCGGCCCTGCCAGTCGCCATAGACACCGCTGGTCGACCCATACACCAGCGCTGCGGGCGCCGAGCGCTGTGCCAGCGCATGCACCAGGGCGCGTGTGCGTGGGTCGAGCCGCCAGTCGGCCTGTTCACTCGACGGTGGCGGGGCCAGGTGCAGCACCCGCGTAGCCAGGCCGGCCAGCCGCTGCAGGCTGCGAGCGTCGTCCAGGTTACCCAGCAGGGGCGTGATGCCCTGGGCGCGCAGGCTGGCGCAGCGCTCGGGCGACGAGGTGAGCGCCAGGAGGCGCGCCCGCGCACCACCGCCGAGCACGCGAGCAGCACGCTGGCCCACATCGCCACAGCCAATGATCAAGACCCGCTCACGCCGAAAGCGTGCGGGCAAAGCGCCGAGTAGGCTCATGCGAATTCCGAATTTGCGACAATAGAAAGCTGGCGGTTGTGCTGCGGCGCACCGACGGCACCCCAACACCCTCAGACTGTATGACATTCACCATCACCGTTCAGCCCAGCGGACGCACCTTTGAAGCCCAAGCCGACGAAGCCATGCTGGCCGCCGGCATTCGCCAGGGCATAGGTTTGCCTTACGGCTGCAAAGACGGCGCCTGCGGCTCGTGCAAATGCAAGCTGTTGTCTGGCAGCGTGACCCACGGCCCGCACCAGGCCAAGGCCCTCAGCACTGAAGAAGAAGCGGCCGGCTATGTGCTCACCTGCTGCGGCGTGGCGCACAGCGACGTGGTGCTGGAATCGCGCCAGGTCACCGAAGCCGGTGCGTTCCCCATCAAAAAGATGCCGGTGCGCGTGAGCGCGCTGGAGCGCGTGTCGCACGACGTGATCGTGCTGCGGCTGCAGCTGCCGGCCAGCGATGCATTTCAATACCACGCGGGTCAGTATGTGGAATTTTTGCTGCGTGACGGCGACCGCCGCAGCTACTCCATGGCCAATGCGCCGCACACGCAAGCCAGCCAGCCATCCGTGGAGCTGCACCTGCGCCACATGCCCGGAGGCAAGTTCACCGACCACGTATTTGGCGCGATGAAGGAAAAGGACATCTTGCGCATTGAAGGGCCCTACGGCAGCTTCTACCTGCGTGAGGACAGCCCCAAGCCCATGGTTTTTCTGGCCTCGGGCACGGGTTTTGCCCCCATCAAGGCGATCATTGAGCACATGCAGTTCAAGGGCATCACCCGCCCCACCACGCTGTACTGGGGTGGGCGCCGCCCCACCGATCTGTACCAGAGCGCCTGGATTGAAGCCCAACTGGCCAGCATGCCCCACCTGCACTATGTGCCGGTGGTGTCAGACGCTTTGCCTGAAGACCAGTGGACCGGGCGCACCGGCTTTGTGCACCAGGCGGTGCTGCAGGACTTCCCCGATCTTTCCGGCCACCAGGTGTATGCCTGCGGTGCGCCCATCGTGGTCGAGTCGGCCCGCACCGACTTCAGCGCGCAAGCCGGCCTCCCGCCCGAAGAATTTTTTGCCGATTCGTTCACCAGCGCAGTCGACAAGGTCTGACCGAGCGAGGCAGCGGGTTGAAGCCAGTTCGTGAACCTGAACCCACCCGCTCGCCCTGTTTTTCCGATTCACTTCCACCGCCCCCTGGAGCCCAGACCATGCTGAACCGCCGCCACCTCATCACCTCCCTGGCCTTGAGCGCCACGGTGCTGGCACTGCCTGCGCCGGGCCTGGCCCAGCCAGCCCCCACCACGCGCATCGTGGTGCCCTTTGCGGCGGGCGGGCCGATCGATGTGACAGCGCGCATCCTGGCAGAGGCGGTCAAGGGAACACTCGGCACGGTGATTGTTGAGAACCGCCCCGGTGCCGGCGGCAATATCGGCGTGGGCGCGGTGGCCAAAGCAGCGCCCGACGGTTTGACGCTGGGCATTGCCACCACGGCATCGCACGGCATCAACCCGTGGCTGTTCAGCAAGCTGCCGTACGACCCGGCCAAAGACTTCGCGGCCGTCACGCAGATGCTGCGGGTGCCCAATGTGCTGGTGATGAACGCTGACGCCGCCCAACGGCTCAACATCAACAGCCTGGCCGACCTGATCACCTACGCCAAGGCCAACCCCGCCAAGCTGAACTACGGCTCGGGCGGCAATGGCAGCGCGGGGCACCTGGCCGGTGAAATGTTCAAAAACCAGGCGGGCATTTTCGCTTTGCACATCCCCTACAACGGTGGCAACCCGGCGCAGCTGGGCCTGCTGTCGGGGCAGGTCGATTTCAACTTCGACAACCTGGCCACGGCAGCGCCCAACATCCGTTCGGGCAAGCTGAAGGCGCTGGCCGTGACCACCACGCAGCGAGCCGCCACCATGCCCGATGTACCGGCCATTTCAGACACCCTCCCCGGCTTTGAGATCGACACCTGGTGGGGCTTGGTGGTCCCTGCTGGCACGCCAGCCGAGACCGTGCGCAAGCTCAACGCGGCCTTCACGGAGGCCTTGCGCTCACCCGAAGTGAAAACACGCTTTGCGACGCTGATGGCCGAGCCTGCGCCCAGCACACCGGAGCAGTTCGACGCGTTCATGGCGCGTGAACGCACCAAGTACGAACGCATGGTGAAGCTCAGTGGCGCGAAGGTCGACTGACACGACGGACACGGCCCCTCAAAGACAACGGCACCCTCGGGTGCCGTTGTCTTTGAGGGGCCGTGTGTTTGGGCCTGCTCGGGCTCACTCGTTCAGCAGCAGCTTCACATCGTCGGCCAAAGCCTGTGCGCTGCTGCCATAGCGGTGGTACAGCCGAACGCGTCCTGAGGGGTCGTACACGTAGCTGCCCGCCGAGTGATCCAGGGTGTAGCTGGTGGGCGTGCTGCCTGGCACCTTCTTGTAGTAGATGCGGTAGCTTTTGCCCAAGGCCGGCAGGGCGTCAGGCGCTGCGTACAAGGCCAGGAAGCTGGGGTCAAAGTTGGCCATGTATTCCTTCATGATCTCGGGCGTGTCGCGCTCGGGATCGATGCTGATGAACAGGCCTTGCAAGCGCTCGCCATCCGTACCCAGCAAGCGCCGGGCTTCGGCCAGCTCACCCATTGAAGTCGGGCACACGTCGGGGCATTGCGTGAAACCAAAGAAGACCACCACCGCCTTGCCCTTGAAATCCGCCAGGGTGCGCGGCTGGCCATTGTGGTCGGTGAGTGAAAAACCGGTGGCGTAGTCGGCTCCGGTGATGTCGATGCCTGTGAAGGCCGGTTTGTTTTCACCACAGGCGCCTAACGCCAGGAGAAAGGCCAGCAGCAGACTGCGGCGGACCAGAGCGAATACCGTCATGACAAAAACCTTTATAGGAAAAGAGCATTCCGCACGCTGCCGGAGCGAAGTGCATGAACCCCGGCGATGCCGGGGAACCGGCTTCGCCGGGCCACACGCATGACCCGCCGGTGGGGGCCGCGTGCAGTCCGGCGGGGGGTCAAAGGTAATGATCGATCAGCAGTGCGGCAAACAGCAGCGACAAATGGATCAGGGAAAAGCGAAAGGTTTTGCGTGCCAGCGCATCGGAGTAATCGCGCCACAGCACATACGCGTAGCCGGTGAATCCCACGCTCAGCGCCACCGCCACGGCAAGGTAAAACCACCCGCTCATGCGCATCACAAAGGGCATGAGGCAGGCTGCAAACAGAACCAGGGTGTAGAGAAAAATCTGCAACCGGGTGAACTCAGAGCCATGCGTGACCGGCAGCATGGGCAGGCCCGATTTTCGATAGTCCTCGACCCGGTAAAGCGCAAGCGCCCAGAAATGGGGCGGTGTCCAGAGGAAGATGATGAGGAAAAGAATCAGCGCTTCCGGCGACACCACGCCGGTCATGGCCGCCCAGCCCAGCACCGGCGGCATGGCGCCCGAGGCACCGCCAATCACAATGTTTTGGGGTGTCAGCGGCTTGAGGATCACGGTGTAAACGACCGCGTAGCCCACGAAGGTGGCAAACGTGAGCCACATGGTGAGCGGGTTGACCCAAAGATACAGAATGCCCGAACCCATGGCGCAAAGCACGGCCGAAAAGGTCAGCGTTTTCAGGTTGGACAGCTCTCCCCTGGCGGTCGGGCGCCAAGCGGTGCGCTTCATCTTGGCGTCAATTTGCTGTTCAACCACGCAGTTGAAAGCCGCGGCGGCACCCGCCACCAGCCAGATACCCAGCGACGCGATAGCGGCCAACTGCACCTGTGCCCAGGTGGGCACACCCGGCACGGCCAACACCATGCCGATCAGCGCACAAAACACAATGAGCTGGATCACACGCGGCTTGGTGAGCGCGTAGAACTGCCGCCAGGCAGAGGGCATGGCAACAGCAGTGGGGTTGGAAGACGCGGAGCTCATCAGATCGGTCGAGAAGTGGCAAGTGCGGACGCACCCGAGGGTTGATGGGCTGTGCGGGTGCTGAAAATGGCGCTGGTCATGACGACCACAAGCGCTGCCGCGCCACCGGTGTGGCTCACGGCGGCCAGCAGTGGCCAGTCGAGCACCACGTTGGTCAAGCCAGTAAAGAACTGCCACAGGGCCAAGGCCACCAGCCAAAGCGCAGTGTTCCGCATACCGGCCACCGACCACAGACGCCAGACCAGCCAGAACAAGGCCGCAAAAACCACATAGGCGCTGAGCCGGTGCACGTAATGAATGGCGGTCAGGGCTGCAAATGCAATCGCTTCACCGGCCCGGTTTTGTCCCAGTTCACGCCACAGGGTAAAGCCATGCTGGAAGTCCATGTCGGGCCACCAGCTGCCCTGACAGGTTGGGAAATCGCTGCAAGCGAGCACCGCATAGTTGGTGCTGACCCAGCCGCCCAGTGCGATCTGGATCCAGAGCAGCCCGTAAACCAACCCCAGCGCCAGTCGGGTGTTTGGAGGCAACGACACCGGCGCTGCCGCACCCGGCGAAGCCAGGGCGTAGCCCGTCGCTTGCGCGCGCAGCAAAGCCAGCAGGGCCATGCCGCCCAACAGGTGCAACGTCACGATGGCCGGGAACAGTTTCATGGTGACCGTGAGCGCACCGAAGGCGCCCTGCAGGCACACCCAGACCAGCGTGACCAATGGCCAGACGAAGGACACAGAGATGCGACGGCGCTCGATCCAGCTGACGCTGGCCAGCACGATGATCAGCACCCCCACGGCGGTGGCCAGGTAACGGTGGATCATTTCGATCCAGGCTTTGGAGAACGTGACCGGCCCTGTGGGCATGGCTTCTTGCGCAGCCGCAATGGCGCTGCTGGCACCCACCGGGCTGGCGCTGCCGTAGCAACCTGGCCAGTCGGGGCAACCCAGCCCCGAGTCGGTCAAGCGGGTGAAGGCGCCAAACAACACCAGATCGAAGGTGAGAAACAAGGTCACCAGTGTCAACATGCGCAGGCGCTGCGCGGGCGCTGCGTGGCGGTTGCGCACCCACACCCAAGCCAGCGGGCCCAAGGCGATCACGACGCCCAGAAACATGATCCGGGCAATGGGTGCCAGATCGTACAGCGGTTGGGTTTCCATATCAGGAGCTCAATATACCGTCCCGACCGACACGGCCGCACGGCGTGACGGTTCAAAAGACCTTGAACAGCCCGTGAAACACAGCGGATCGGTGTCGCTGGAGCATGGGCACGCGCAGGCGAGGCCGAGGGCGCTGAAGGCTGGCGTGTGCGGCATCAGCGGCCCGCCTTGTCCCAAAAAGACGAGGCTCGCAGCAGGCGGTCAAGGTCACGCTTGGCCTGCCTGGGATCCACGTTGGCAGGGAAACGCATCATCCAGTTACCCAGTGGATCCACCACGTACAAATGGTCTTCCAGACGCTGCCCCGGGGCGGGTTCGAGCCAGGTAGCCAGTTGCGCAGCGTCAACCTGAAGCACCGTTGCAGCAGCAGTTGCCTGCAACATGGGTTCGCTCAGCGTCGTGTTTCCGGTGCGCAACCAGACCCAGTCCAGCCGGTCCTTTTCTTTGCCCAGTGTTTCACGAAGCTGGCGCTGCAAGTACAGGTGCCTCTGGCAGGCTTCATCGCAAGCGCTGTCGGCCACGCTGATGAGCAACCATTGGTCTTTGAGTTGTTCGAGCGGCTTGGGCTGGCCTTGGGCGTCGATTCCGGAAAATGCAGGTAGCTGGCGTTGGGGTGTCACCAGTTCCCCATAATTGCGGCGGCCTTCAGGGCGCACGACGTAATAGGTGAAATAAGAAGCGATCACGGGCGCGGTGCACACCAACAGCAGGGCGAGCATTTTCCAGCGCCCGGCACGGGTGCTGGCTGCTGTGCGGGCGCTGGCCTGGTCCAACTGGGGCAAGCTGTGCACAGTCATGGTCAACGGTTCATCGGGCGTCTGTGCCATCGGGGGTGCGCTTTCGGCGGGGAGAGAGGAATTGGAACCAGACATACAAAATGCCGGCAAGGGCGCACAAGCCAAACCACTGAAACGCATAACCGTGGTGCTTTTGCACGCCTGCGGAGATGCTGGGCCAGCTGCGCTGCAGTCCGTCTTTCACGTCGTCTGTTTGCAGAACCGATAGGTTTAAAAGGGAAAGCCCGGTTTCCTGCGATAACGCTGCGACGTCGATATTTTGCCGGATCGGCCCGGTCCCCGCGTCACCCAGTTCAAAAAGCTTGCCCGGTGCAGGGGCCAAACGCCCCTGAATACGGATCACCCCCTCTGGTGTTTCTACCGCTGGCACCCGACTTCGGTCGGTGAAATCACGCGGCACCCACCCTCGCTGAACCAAAATCACCCGATCACTCCCAGCCAAACGCAAGGGTGTGACAAGGAAAAAACCGACCCGTCCGTCCATCTGGCGGTTGTCGAGGAAGATGTCGGCCCGCGTTACCCACTCTCCAGCAAGGTGGACGGAGCGGTGCAAGCCGGCTTGCGGGTCTGCGGCCTCAAACAAGTCGCGTTCGGTCCAGACAGTCAGTTGGCTGCGCTGTTGAATCTGGTCCTGAAGAGCCTGCTTTTGCGAGGCCCGTCCAAGCTGCCACAGGCCCAGCGCGCTGGTCACCCCCATGGTAATGATCGTCGCCAGCGTCACGATCCAAAAGCGCACAGGTCGGGAACTCATGGCCTGGCTTCGTCAGAAATCACAAAGAACCGGATAATGTGCCGCATGAAATACCTTGTCATTGCCGCTTTTGTCGCCATTCTGGGCAGCTTGGGAACTGCGTTGCTGTACATGATGCGTGGAGGTGCGACCAACCCGTCAGACAGCGAAGGGATACCCCGCAAAAATCACATGGCGCGTGCACTGGCGTTCAGGGTTGGATTTTCCATCCTGCTTTTCGTGGTGGTTTTGATCAGCTACTGGATGGGTTGGATCAAGCCAACGGGCTTGCCCATGCAACCCTGACACCCAGCAATGCGGTCGATAAAGAAAAAAGCGCCCTAGGCGCTTTTTCTTGGGTTTGACGGGCCCGCCAAGTTCCGCTACGGCCCGCTCATGGATTAGAACCAGTAGACAAGAATATACAACCCGAGCCAGACCACGTCCACAAAGTGCCAATACCATGCCGCGCCTTCAAAGCCGAAATGGCTCTTGGCCGTGAAATGGCCCCTCTGCAGGCGCAACGTGATGAACAGCAGCATCAACATGCCAACGAACACGTGGAAACCGTGAAAGCCCGTCAGCATGAAGAACGTCGAGCCAAAGATGCCCGAAGACATTTTCAGATTCAAGTCAACATAGGCGTGGTAGTACTCATAACCCTGCACGCAGAGGAACACCACACCCAGAATCACCGTCATCCACATGAAAGCAATGGTTTTGCCGCGGTTTCCAGCCTGCAAAGCATGGTGTGCAATGGTCAGCGTCACGCCTGAAGTCAGCAGCAAAGCGGTGTTGATGGTGGGCAGCCAGAACGGGCCCATGGTCTGGAACGGCTCAACGATGCCGGCAGGAGACGCTGTAGCACCGGCCTGCACGCTTGGCCAGATTGCCGTGAAGTCAGGCCAGATCAGCGCATTTTCAATATCGCCCAACGAGGGAACAGAGTGCACACGCGCCCACCACAGTGCGGTAAAGAACGCGCCAAAGAACATCACCTCGGAAAAGATGAACCAGCTCATGCTCCAGCGGTACGACAGATCAATCTTGTGACCGTACAAACCGCTTTCGCTTTCGTTCACGGCATCCCGGAACCATTGAAACAGCACAACGGACCAAAAGACCAGTCCAAACGCCAGGGAATAGGCGCCCCATTGGACGCCATTAATCCATTGGCCGGCACCCAGAATCACGAAAAACAGGCCCAAGGAGGCCATGAAGGGGTGACGCGAAGGCCCCGGGACGTAGTAATAAGGCGTCGTGCCGTGTGTTGCTGCTGACATGCTCACTCCTAATTGCTTTCGCTTATATGAATATTGGGAAAATTAAATAAAGGTGCTTGCGCGAACGACGTCTTAAGCCACAACCCAGTTCACAAGCAAGATCAAGGCGAGCACGAACAGCAGCGCCATCAGCACACCCACCACCATGATGTGTATCGGGTTGAGCTTGGCAATGTCGTTTTGGTAGTCTGAATTGCGCCTAACGCCAAGAAAACCCCAAAGAACGGCCTTGACGGTACCGCTGATAGAGCCTTTGCGCCGATGAACGGGCTCAGTCATACCGGATCCGCCCCCTTGGGCAACACCACCGCGGGGGTTTGCACAGCCACATCTTGAGGTGCCTGCGGCACCTTGCCACCCACCTCGAAGAAGGTGTACGAGAGGGTGATGGTGGTGACATCTTTGGGCAAGCGCGGATCAATAACAAAAGCCACCGGCCACTCCTTCTTTTCACCCGGTGCCAATGTGTACTGGGTAAAACAGAAGCACTCCAACTTGTTGAAATGGTTGGATGACTGCTTGGGTGCGTAGCTTGGAATGGCCTGTGCAGCCATCGTTCGGTTCTGAATGTTTTGGAACTCGTACACCACGGTGGTCAACTCGCCCGGGTGAACTTCCAGGGAGCGCACCGCAGGTTTGAAATGCCAAGGACCCCTGGTGTTCACGTCAAACTCCACCGTGACGGTCCTGGAACGGTCCACCTGGGTGTTTGAAGGTGACTTAGGACGTGAGCCAGGCACCTCAAGTTCAGAACGGGCCAGTATGTTGATACCGGTCGCTTCGCAAATGGCCTCGTAGATGGGTACCAGCGCGTAGCCGAAACCAAACATGCCCAGCGTAATCACGCAAAGCTTGCCGACCATCTTGAAGTTTTCGCTGCGCAATCCCATGGGGTACTTTTCTCAGTTTGCTCGTCAAAAGCGATCAACCGCCAAAGAAAACCAGTTTACCGACGAAGCCCAGAAAAAAAACCAGCGCCACAGAACCCAGGATCAGGCCCAGGCGCAGGTTGTTCTTTTTTTGGTCAGGCGACATATTTTCAACCGATCCAGACAATTTCAGCCGATCACCTTGGTGGCGGAGGCATTCAGCTTGGGTGGGTTCTCAAAGGTATGGAAAGGTGCCGGAGACGGGACTTCCCACTCCAGGCCTTCGGCTCCCTCCCAGGGTTTCTGTGCGGCTTTCTGGCCCTTTCCACGCATGGCGGGAATGATCACTGCAACGAAGAAATAAACCTGTGCGAGGCCGAAGGCCAACGAACCCACCGAAGCCAGTGCGTTGAAGTCAGCAAACTGCATCGGGTAGTCGGCATAACGGCGCGGCATGCCGGCCAAACCCAGGAAGTGCATGGGGAAGAACGTGACGTTGAACGAAATCATCGACCACCAGAAGTGAATCTTGCCCCGTGTTTCGCTGTACATCACACCGGTCCACTTGGGCAGCCAGTAATAGATGCCTGAGAACATGGCAAACAGCGAGCCCGCCACCAGCACGTAATGGAAGTGGGCCACCACGTAGTAGGTGTCCTGCATTTGGATATCAATGGGTGCCACCGACAGAATCAAGCCCGTGAAGCCTCCCAGGGTGAACACAAAGATAAATCCGACCGCCCACAACATCGGGGTCTCGAAGGTCATTGACCCCTTCCACATGGTTGCGATCCAGTTGAAGATCTTCACGCCCGTGGGCACGGCAATCAGCATGGTCGAATACATGAAGAACAGCTGACCGGTCACCGGCATGCCGGTGGTGAACATGTGGTGCGCCCACACGACAAATGACAGGATGGCGATGGAGCCGGTGGCATACACCATGGAGGCGTAGCCGAACAGTTTCTTGCGGGCGAAGGCGGGCACAACCTGACTCACGATGCCGAAAGCCGGCAAGATCATGATGTAAACCTCGGGGTGGCCGAAGAACCAGAAAATGTGCTGGTACATCACCGGATCACCGCCGCCGGCGGGGTTGAAGAAGCTGGTGCCAAAGTGGCGGTCTGTCAGCGTCATGGTGATGGCGCCGGCCAGAACGGGCATCACGGCAATCAGCAGGTAAGCGGTGATCAGCCAGGTCCAGCAGAACATCGGCATCTTCATCAGCGTCATGCCAGGAGCGCGCATGTTCAAGATGGTGACGATGATGTTGATCGAGCCCATGATGGACGACGCACCCAGGATGTGCATGGCAAAAATGGCTGCGTCCATGGACGGGCCCATTTGCAATGTGAGGGGCGCATACAGCGTCCATCCGGCAGCAGGTGCACCGCCTGGCATGAAGAACGAACCTGCCAAGATAGCCGCAGCTGGAACCATCAGCCAGAAACTGAAGTTGTTCATGCGGGCAAAGGCCATATCGGATGCGCCAATTTGCAACGGAATCATCCAGTTCGCAAAACCCACGAAGGCCGGCATGATGGCGCCGAACACCATGATGAGACCGTGCAT
Source organism: Hydrogenophaga sp. (assembly GCA_018333605.1). Lineage (GTDB taxonomy): Bacteria > Pseudomonadota > Gammaproteobacteria > Burkholderiales > Burkholderiaceae_C > Hydrogenophaga. The sequence continues at coordinate 15,050 of JAGXSV010000001.1, forward strand.
GGTGGTGAGTTGGTTGAACAGCCCGGGGTTGACCAGTTGCAGGCCGGGCTGGAAGAGCTCGGCGCGGATGAGCAAGGCCAGTACGCCACCCAACATGAGCATGGTGAAGGCAAACAGCAGGTACAGCGTACCGATGTCCTTGTGGTTGGTGGCGTAGACCCACCGACGCCAGCCCGTGGGGGCATGATGATCGTGGTCGTGGCCATGTGCGTCGTGGTGGTCAAGAACTGCACTCATGATCGATTCCTTTGATACTCAATAATTATCTTCAAACAGATCACTTGCGAGCGGCCATCACGTCGGCGGGCTGCACGATTTGCTCGGTTTTGTTGGACCAGCTGTTCTTGGCGTAAGTCATGACGGCTGCCACCTCGGTGTCAGACAGCTGCTTCCAGGCTGGCATGGAACCACCACCAGCGCCGTTGAGCATGACGTCGATCATGGGTGCGCTGTTGGCGTCGGTCACCAACGCCGAGCCGTCCAGCGGCTTGATCGGGCCGGCGCCCTTGCCATTGGCCTGATGACAAGCCACGCAATTGGCGGCGTACACCGACTCACCACGCTTGACCATGTCGGTCAATGTCCAGACTTTGGACGGATCGTCGGCGGCGACGGCCATGGCTTTTTGCCGCTCGCCGACCCAGGCGGTGTATTCCTCGGCCGAAACCACTTTGACGTGAATGGGCATGTAGGCGTGCTCTTTGCCACACAACTCGGCACATTGACCGTAGAAATCGCCGGTTTTCTCGGCACGGAACCAGGTGTCGCGCACGAAGCCGGGAATGGCGTCTTGCTTGACGCCAAAGGCAGGCACCATCCAGGCGTGAATCACATCGTTGGCGGTGGTGATGATGCGGACCTTTTTGCCAACGGGTACCACCATCGGGTTGTCTACCTTCAACAGGTAGTTGTCAGTTGGCGGTGGGTTGCCGCTGTTGGACATTTCACGGTGGCTGTTGTCCAGCGTGGACAGGAACCCGATGCCCTCGCCTTCGCCCTTGATGTAGTCGTAGCCCCATTTCCACTGCATGCCTGTGGCCTTGATGGTCAGGTCGCTGTTGGTGGTGTCTTTCTGCGCCACCAACACTTTGGTGGCCGGCAACGCCATGCCAATCACGATCAGCAGGGGCACGATGGTCCAGCCCAACTCGACCCAGATGGGCTCAGCCAGTTCTTGCGATTTGTGACCCACCGACTTCCGGTGCTTCAGAATCGAATAGAACATGACGCCGAACACGAGGACAAAAATGACGGCACAAATGACCATCATGAACCAGTGCAGCCAATGCTGCTCTTCGGCAATGCGAGTGACCGCCGGATGGAAGTTGAGCTGATTCACGGCTGGACCGCCCGGCAGGTCATTGACCTGTGCACCAGCCGTTACCCAGACACCCGCACCCAGCGCCAGCGTGGTGCCTGCTGCGCGCAGCATTGTCAGCCGTTTTCGCATGAAATCACCCGTTTTCTTCGTCGTACTCACTTTAAGCGCCTCAAATATAAGTATTGATTTATATCAATGCAGATTAGAACAAATTTTCTTAGGACCGCCCACTCAGGGAATACCCAACCCCCCGCACCCCCACCCCCTCACATCGCGCTCAACGCCTGTCGAATCTCACGGGCCAGCACGGGCCGAAGCTCCGGCCGAAGATAACGCCCAACCTGCACCGACGAACCGCCACTGCGGACGTCGACCAGGCCTCCACGGGATCGCGGCTCGATACGCACCCACTCCCTCACAAACTCAATGCGCCTGACACGGCCTGCCGTTTCCAGCTCCACGATCAAGCGGCCTCCTCGCAAACTGACACGCTCACTGTCGGCCGCATGTCGCGCATACACCACAAAAGCGGCGGCGAGGGACAGCAACTCCAGCACCGCGAAAGGCAAAACGAGCACCGCCCCATACACCCAGAAAAACGCCGCCACCGTCAATGACAAGGCAGCCAAGGCGGCAAACGTTGCGCCGAGCTGCATGGGGGTCACCGAACAATTGCGTCGCAACGTCCAGTGCAAGCCGTCGTCAGACACCGTACCCAGGCGAAAAACATTGCTGGTTTGACCCACCATCCACCACCAGTCGTGTTCTGAAACGGCCACAGGAAGTTTCAGATGCGCAGGGAAAATACCTTGCAGGCTTTGATTTATATCAATTGTAGCGGCCGCTTTCATGGGCTTCCCTGACAAAACCGCCACATCCGACTGGGACAAGGTGACTTAGGGCAGTTTGGTCCCACCGCGGTTGGGTCTGCTGGCAGCCGGCGGGACAACGGCACACACGGCGTTCAGCGTCGCCCGGAGCGGAGCATGGCCCTCATGTCGTCCATGGAAACGGCCGTGGTTGCATCCAGTTTCACGCGCGGCTTGGGCTTGAAGGCGTGACCGTAAATAATTTCCAGGGTCAACAACAACCGCCCGTCCGGTGAGCGAGGAATGCCAGACTCGATCGCTGCGCACAGTTGTGCATGCCACGAGCGTGCGCGCAAGCCCGAAAACCGGTTTTCGTGCAGGTTTCGGCCCAGCAAACGCAGGTCTTGCAACAGGGGTCGCGCGCCGCTGTACGACAGGGTGATGCGCTCCATGTCCATCACCGGCTCGGCAAAGCCGCTGTGCACCAGCATGTCGCCCCAGTCGTGCATGTCGGTAAACGGGTGGGTGGGCTCGGGCCACCCCAGGCGCGCGTAGACCGCACGCAGTTCACGCAAGGTGTCTGGCCCGAGGCAGGAAAACATCAAAAATCCATTGGTTTCAATGGCGGCGTTCCAACGCCGCAACAAAGCCAGGGGCCGTGCTTCGAGATGGAGCGCCATATTGGCCCACAGCATGCCCACGCGGGTGTCTTCGTTAAATGGCGCCGGTACTTTTCCTCGCAGCCAATGCCTGGGGTTCCACGAAGGGGTCGGCGGTTCACGGGTAGCCGCCAAGGCCTGGGGCAGCCGTACCGAGGCGACGTGGCATTGCGCACCGGCCAAGATCGCACGCACACGCTGGTGGGCCTGCAGGCCGCCCGTCACGGGCTCCCAGTGGAGCCAACTGGCCGGCTTGTCACGAAACCACTGAAGCCGCTCGGCCATGCGCGAGCCGACTTCCTCGTTCAACCACGGACTCTCGGTGCGCGGCTGCTGCTGCCAGCGCAAGGCCGCCTGCGGGTCCAGGCCAGGGACGGCGGTTTCGGCTTCGGACAGGTTGTTCACAGGAGGGGCTGCGCTTGAAGCGCTTTCAGCGTCGACCAGGATCGGCCGGGGACAAAGCGTGCGGGCAAGTATATTGGGGTGATGTTCAATGCATGGCGACGGCTCACAGAACACCTGCCCAGCAGTTGCCAGGTGTGTGCCCGCTGGCCCGCGCAACCCGTGTGCAAGGCCTGCGCGGAACGCTTTGTGGCCCGCCGGGTGCGCTGCCAGGTTTGTGCCACACCCTTGAGCCAGGCCGCCACACCAGCAACGCGCTGTGGCACGTGCCGAACCCGCGCCTTAGCGCCGCTGGTGCGGTCTTGCGTGGCTGCGGTGGATTACGCCTACCCTTGGGATGGACTGATCGCCCGCTTCAAATTTCGTGGAGAACCCGGCTGGGCAGGGCCGATGGCGGCGCTCTTGTTGCAAAGCCCGGGAGCCCGGGATTTGTTGCAAGCTTGCGAGTTGATCGTGCCGGTACCCCTGACCCCCGCACGGCTGGCCAGCCGCGGCTACAACCAGTCGTGGGAACTCGTCAAAGCCCTGCGCCGGGCGGCGCCGGCAGAATCGGGGTGCGACGACACGCTGGCCGACGCCCTGGTCCGCCTGGGAGAAATGCCGGATCAACACAGCCTGACGCGTGAACAGCGCCTTCACAACCTGCGCGGAGCCTTTGCAGCACACCCGCTGCGAACGGCGCGACTGGCTGGTGCGCGCGTGCTGCTGGTGGACGACGTAACCACCACCGGTGCGACCCTGCACTGTGCAGCGCAAGCCCTTTTGCAAGCGGGCGCTCAAGAGGTCTGCGCCCTGGTGTTTGCACGCACGCAGCCCGATTGAACGGGACGGTTTGCAAAACATCGCAGGCCGAACAAAGCGCTCAAAAATTCAACGTTATCATCGCGGGTCTTTCAAGGGAGGCGAGAGACCAGTCCCTTTCACAACCCAACACCTGGCCACGCCACCACGCACACTTGCAGCCATGTTTCACATCGTTCTTGTTGCGCCCGAGATACCACCCAACACCGGGAACGTGATACGCCTCACGGCCAACACCGGTTGCACACTGCACCTCATCGAGCCCCTGGGGTTTTCGATGGACGACAAGCAGATGCGCCGTGCAGGACTCGACTACCACGAGTACGCAGAGGTGCGCCGCCATGCCGACTGGGCTGCCTTCCTCAGCGCCGAGTCGCCCACCCCGGATCGGCTGTTTGCCTTCACAACCCATGGCAGCCACAGCGTTTTCGACAACACCTTCCAGGAAGGCGACTGGCTGGTCTTTGGCTCCGAAACACAAGGACTGCCAGCGGAACTGCGCGAGGGATTTCCAGCGCAACAGCGGCTTCGCCTGCCGATGGTTGAAGGTCAGCGCAGCTTGAACCTGTCGAATGCAGTGGCCGTCTCAGTTTTTGAAGCTTGGCGACAAATCGGGTTTAAGACCACAGGTGCGTGAACCGGTTCAACTCCACCATGGCGTGAGCACCCACACACCGAAATATAGAAACTGCACAGTACCCCGACAACGCCTCTCGGGCCACCCGTCACAAACTGGGGCGGCCCTGCCAATTGCCGTGACCCACCCGGTTGCCTGGAGACAGCATTGATTACCACCATCACCCGATTGTTCAGGTTTGCGTTCACGCCACGCCACCTCGCGCGCAAACCGGCGACCCTGGGCGACCTGGTCAACATCCGCAAGGCCTTGCTGCTGAGCCTGGAAGACTGCACCAGCGTTGGCGCAGCACGCTTGCGCAACCAGGTGGCGCAAGCCAAAACACCACAAGAGCTCTGGATGCTGCGCAACGACGCCTACCAGATCATTTCACAGCGGCACAACCAGTCGGTTGCGGCCGAACGCATCAATGACATGATCCGGCTCTTTGAAGGCTGGCTGGACCCCAAGCAGATCGCCAGGATCAAATAAATTGACCGGGGCCTGCAGCACGCGCCCGGTTGCTCAAGGGTAGCGTCTGACCAGCGCCTCGGCTACACACACCGGTTTTGCGGCACCCTCACGCTCAACCACCACCGACCAGGTCATCTGCAGACCCTCGTGCTCGATCGGTTCGGTGGCCAGCAGCGTCAGCCGCGCACGCAAGCGGCTACCCACCGGCACAGGTGCAGTGAAGCGCACCCGGTTGAGCCCGTAGTTGACGCCCATGCCTGAGTGGCGAATGTCGAAAGACGAATCGAAGAAAACTGGCAGCAAAGACAACGTCAAAAAACCGTGAGCAATCGGCTCACCAAAAGGTCCGGCGCGCGCCCTGTCCACGTCGACGTGAATCCACTGGTGGTCACCCGTGGCCTGCGCGAACTGGTTGACCTGTGCCTGGGTGATGGTGAGCCAGTCGCTCACAGCCACTTCCTGGCCCACGCAGGCTGCCAGGTCGGCCAGAGTTTCAAAGGTTTTCATGAACCCGACTCTATCGAGCCGAAGCCGGGAGCCGTGTCGGCACCGCGACACGCATCGTTGACACCCGGTGCGTTTAGCGGTCCAGCCAGTCGCAGATGGATTGCCACTGCTGCAGATCTTTGTCCACCCGGCCGGGAGCCACGTCAAAAAGGGTTAAGCCCCTTGCCGCCAGATGAATGTAGTTTTGCGTGTCGCGCAAAAAACCGAGTACCGGCAAACCCAAACTGCCCACAAACTCCTGGAGCTTCTCAGCGGCAATGGTTCGCGGGTCCACACGCATGCCCACGATGCCGATCTTGAGCTTGTCAGCGTCACGAAACTCGGCCACCTCGTCCAGAAAAGCGCGCGTGGCGTACATGTCAAAAATACTGGGCTGCAAGGGCACCAGCACTTTGTCGGCCATGCGCATCACGTCTTTGAATCGCCAGCCATGCAATCCAGCCGGGGTGTCCAGCACCACATGGGAGGTGTCTCGCGGTGGACGGGCAATCAGGTCGTGCGAGACCGCCCAGGTCGCAATGGGGCGTGCCGCAGGCGGGCGCAGCTGCAACCACAGGCGAGACGATTGCTGCCGGTCGGCATCGCCCAGCATCACGGCATGACCCTGACTGGCAAAGTAACCCGCCACGTTGGTGGACAGTGTGGACTTGCCCACACCGCCCTTGGGATTGGCAACCACCACAATGGGCATAACAACCTCCTCAAATCAGACCAATTTTGCCGAGTTTACGCCGGCACCCTGCGCTCAGCGAAAGGCGTCCCACAGCAGCTTGATGCCGGTGAGAAACATGCCGGCGTACAGCATGCGGTAAAAAACCAGCGGCTTGATGCGGTGTGCAATGCGCACCCCCACCCACACCCCCAATGGCGCAAATGGCAGCAAGGCAAGCGAAGTGGTCATATTGCGCACATCCAGCAGGCCCAGCCAGGCATACGGCATCCACTTGGCGAGGTTGATGAAAAAGAAGAAAAAAGCCAGGGTGCCCGTGAACACCAGGGGCGACAGGCGCAGTGGGATTACATAGGCATTGATCGGCGGGCCGCCCGCGTGGGCGATGAAACTGGTGAAGCCCGAGGTGAGCGTCAGCAGGGCCCCCAGCCACTTGGGCGGCGGCGGGCTGTCCGGGTGCGGCGGGAACAACAGGCGCTGCGCGAGAAACAGCAGCGTGAAGCCACCCACAATACCCGCAACCACCCGCGCGTCGAGCGCCCTGAACAGCAGCGCGCCCACCACGATACCGAGCAGTCCAAAGGGGATCAGGAACCGCAACAAGCGGCGGTCCACATTTTTCCGAAAAGCCGCCATGCCCAGCACATCCATCAACAGCAGCACCGGCATCAAAATGGCTGCGGCCTGGGGCACTGTCACGGCGAGCGCCATCATCGGCACCGCCAGAGAACCGAAACCAGCGCCAAAACCACTTTTGCTCACACCCAGCAACAGCACCGCGGGAATGGCTACGGCGTAGAAAAATGGATCGGTGATCAAGGGCATGGGGTGACAATCAGCGGATGCAAAACGTTCAATTCTGGGGCGAGACCCTGCGCTTGCTGGTCGAAGTGGCGGGAACGGCTGCATTTGCCTTGGCGGGCATCATGGAGGCCGCACGCAAACGCCTGGATGCCGTGGGCGTGTGTGTGGTGGGCTTTCTGACCGCCTTTGGCGGCGGCACCCTGCGTGACCTGCTACTGGATCAGCGCCCTTTTTTCTGGGTGCGTCATGTGGAAATGTTGTGGGGCGTTCTGGCACTGTGTGTGCTGGCCATGTTTTTTTTGCGCCAACGACATTTTGACCTGACGGAGCGCGCCATCCAGTGGCCCGACGCGCTGGGACTGGGCCTGTTCGCCGCCACGGGCGTGCACCAGGCGCTGCTGCTGGAACTGCCCGGCGTGGTGGCGGTACTCATGGGCCTGATCACAGGGGTGTTTGGTGGCGTGCTGCGCGACGTGGTGTGCAATGAAATACCCACCGCGTTCCACGACCACCGGCCCTACGCCGTGTGCGCATTTGCGGGCGGCTGGGTGTACGTGGGCCTGTGGCAGGTGGACGCGCCCGGCTGGCTGGCGCTGGTGGCCTGCGTGTCGGTCACGGCCGGACTGCGGGGGCTGGCCGTCTGGCGCAACTGGCAGCTACCGGCCTGGCGAAAATAGGCCCGACGCACGGAAACCTCGCGCCCATGCTGGCCGCCGCAGCCGGGTTTCTCAGACCCGCTCAATGATCAGCGCAATGCCCTGCCCCACCCCAATGCACATGGTGCACAAGGCGTAGCGCCCGCCGGTCGCGTGCAGGCGGTTCACCGCCGTGGTGGCCAGGCGGGCACCGCTGGCACCCAGCGGGTGGCCCAACGCAATGGCGCCGCCCCAGGCGTTGACGCGCTCGTCGTCGTCCTGCAGGCCCAACTGGCGCAACACCGCCAGACCTTGCGCAGCAAAGGCTTCGTTGAGCTCGATCACGTCCAGCTGCTCCAGCGTCAGACCCGTGAGTGCCAGCACCTTTTGCGTGGCCGGCGCCGGGCCAATGCCCATGATGCGCGGCGCGACGCCGACTGTGGCCATGCCCACGATGCGGGCCTTGGGCGTCAGGCCGTTCCTGGCTGCCGTGGCTTCGTCGGCCAGCAGCAGCGCGCAGGCACCGTCGTTCACACCGCTGGCATTGCCGGCGGTCACGGTGCCATCCGGGCGCACCACCCCTTTGAGCTTGGCCAGCGTTTCCAGGGTGGTGGCCCGGGGGTGTTCGTCGGTGTCCACCACCAGCGCATCGCCCTTTTTCTGGGGAATGGTCACCGGGCAGATTTCGCGCGCCAGGTGGCCCGCCTGGATGGCGGCCACGGCCTTCATCTGGCTGGACAAGGCCATGCGGTCCTGGGCCTCGCGCTCGATCTTGAATTCGGTGGCCACGTTTTCGGCCGTCTCGGGCATGGAATCCACCCCGTACTGCGCCTTCATGAGTTTGTTAACGAAGCGCCAGCCAATGGTGGTGTCGTACACCGCGTTGTTGCGGCTGAAAGCGGTCTCGGCTTTGGGCATCACAAACGGGGCGCGGCTCATGCTTTCCACGCCACCGGCGATCATCAGACCGGCTTCGCCGGCCTTGATGGCGCGCGCCGCTGTGCCCACGGCATCCAGGCCCGAACCGCACAGGCGGTTGATGGTGCCCCCGGGAACCTCCAGCGGCAGGCCGGCCAGCAAGCTGCTCATGTGGGCCACGTTGCGGTTGTCTTCGCCGGCCTGGTTGGCGCAGCCATACAGCACATCGGTGACAGCGGCCCAGTCCACCTGCGGGTTGCGCGCCATGAGCGCACGCAAGGGAATGGCACCCAGGTCGTCGGTGCGCACGCTGGACAGTGCGCCTGCGTAGCGCCCGAACGGGGTGCGGATGGCGTCGCAAATATAGGCTTGGGTCATACAGTCTCCTGATCTGGATTGCATTGTGGTAGGAAATATGCATTATCTTGCATGTTTTCACTGGGGTTCGCAAGCCATTTTGATGCCGTCCGCGGGGTGCGCGACAATCCCCGCATGTTGATACAACCTTCCCAGACCGATGTGCGGCGGTATTTTTGCGGCGTCTACGCCAAGGCGCGTTCTGGGGCGCCCCTCGATGCCATGGAAACACTGGTCAGCCAGTGGATCGACGAGCACCCCGAATACCACGCCACCCTTTCCGACCTGGATGCAGCCCTGCACGGCATGGCGGTCGCAGACCCCAACCAGGAAAACCCGTTTCTGCATCTGTCCATGCACCTGTCCATCAGCGAACAGTCCAGCATTGACCAGCCCCCCGGCATCCGACAGGCCGTGGAGTTGCTGGCCGCCCGGCGTGACGACCTGCACGCCGCCCACCACGAGGTGATGGAATGCCTGGGTCGCATGCTCTGGGAAAGCCAGCGCGCCGGCCGCCCGCCCGACGGTGAAGCCTACATTGAGCAGGTGCGCCAGAGGGCCACGAAGGACTGATGGATTGAAGCGTCGGGAATGCAAAAAAGCCGCTCAGTGAGCGGCTTTTTCGTGAGGGCACAGCGCCCAGGATCAGCGGAAGCGGGGCTGTGGAACAATTTTCAGCTCACCTTCAACCGATGCCAGGTACTTGGCGATCTCACGCATTTCAGCGGTGGAATACTGCTTGGCGATGCCCGCCATGATGCCGTTGGAGCGCCCCACCACGTTGTTGCCTTCGACGGTGTACGACTTGAGCGCCACGAACAAATAGTCGGCGTGTTGGCCACCCAGTTTGGGGTAGCTGGGGTCAATGGGCTTGCTGAAGTTGGCACCGTGGCAAGAAGCGCAGGCGCCCTTTTCGATCAGGGCTGCAGCGGCGGTGCTGGCGGTCCGAGGCACGTCAGGGGCGGCTTTGCTGGCATGCGAGGCGTAGAAAGCACCCAGATCGGCCATGTCCTGCTCGTTCAGCGAACCCGCGATGCCGCGCATGGACGGGTGCCTGCGGTCGCCTTTTTTGTACGCAACCAGCGAGGCAACGATGTACTGGGCGGTCTGGCCCGAAATCATCGGTACTTTGTGGATCTCGGGGAAACTGTTCTGGTAACCCGGAATGCCATGACAGCCAATGCACATTTCAGCTTTTTTCTGACCGGCCTGAATATCACCAGTGACGCCCTGGGCGTGTGCGCTCAGTGCTGCTGCAGAAAGCGTCGCAGCGGCGACAAGGGTACGAATGATCGTGGGCAACAGTTGGTTCATTTTGCAAGCACAATGAGATGGACATTGATAAAAATCAATGTTCGATTATATAGACTCGATCATCACCCCTGACTTATTGATAACCCTGCCCCGCCGCTTGACGTGAGGGGAAACAACCACCCGATCTCCGGCCTGCTGGCCACCTACCTGTCGCCTCCGCCCATGAAATTCCAAGGTTCACAAAACTACGTCGCCACCCAGGACCTGATGCTGGCTGTCAACGCGGCCATCACGCTCAAGCGCCCACTGCTGGTCAAAGGCGAGCCGGGCACCGGCAAGACCATGCTGGCCGAAGAAGTGGCGCAGGCGCTGGACATGCCGCTGCTGCAGTGGCACATCAAAAGCACCACCAAGGCGCAGCAAGGCCTGTACGAATACGACGCGGTGAGCCGGCTGCGCGATTCGCAAATGGCCGATGTGGATGGCGGTGAGCGCGTCAAGAACATCCACAACTACATCGTCAAAGGCGTGCTCTGGCAAGCTTTCACGGCCGACCAGCCGGTGGCTCTGCTGATCGACGAGATCGACAAGGCCGACATCGAGTTTCCCAACGACCTGTTGCGTGAACTCGACCGCATGGAGTTTTATTGCTACGAAACGCGTGAAATGGTGCGCGCCAAGCACCGGCCACTGGTATTCATTACCTCGAACAACGAAAAGGAACTGCCCGACGCGTTTTTGCGCCGCTGCTTCTTTCACTACATCAAGTTTCCCGACGCAGAGACCATGCAGCGCATCGTGGACGTGCACTTCCCCGACCTCAAACAGGAGTTGCTGGCTGCGGCCATGAAGACCTTTTTTGACGTGCGCAACCTGCCGGGCCTGAAGAAGAAACCGTCCACCAGCGAATTGCTGGACTGGCTCAAGCTGCTGATGGCCGAGGACATTCCGCTGGAGGCCCTGCAAAGTGCCGACAGCAAGGTGAGCATTCCACCGCTGGTGGGCGCCCTGCTGAAAAACGAACAGGACACCACGCTGTTTGAAAAGCTGGTGTTCATGAACCAGCGCAACCGCTGAACAACGGCGTCATGGCATTCGTCGAATCCGTCATCTTGCGCGACAACGGCGTCGCCCTGGTGCCGCTGTCGCCGGATCACGAAGCGGGCTTGCGCGCCGCAGCCGCCGATGGCGCGTTGTGGAAGCTGCGGGTGACCTCGGTGCCCGAACCCGAGCAGACGGGTGCCTACATCGAAACCGCCCTGCACATGCGCGCCGAAGGCAGCCGCTTTGCCTTTGCCGTGACCGACGAAGCCAGCGGCAAAGTGCTCGGCTCCACCAGTTACCACGACATCATTCCAGCCGTGAAGCGGTTGGAAATCGGCTGGACCTGGTACGCCCAAAGCGTGCAGCGCACCCACGTCAACACCACCTGCAAGCTGCTGATGATGGGCCACGCCTTCGACACCCTGGGCTGCCCTGTGTTGGGCTGGCGCACCGACAACTTCAACTTCGCGTCACAAAAAGCCATTGAGCGTTTGGGCGCGAAGAAGGACGGCGTGATCCGGGGCCACGCGCTGCGCCGCGACGGCACCATCCGCGACACGGTGATGTACAGCATGCGCGCGGGCGAATGGCCGGAGGCCAGGGCGCAGTTGCTGTATTTGTTGGCGCGGCACACCTGAAACCACCCTGAACCAGGGACTCCCCATGCTGATCGACTTCTTCTACACCCTGCGCGCGGCCAAGCTACCGGTTTCGGTCAAGGAATACCTGACGCTGCTGGAAGCTATGCAGGCCGATGTGGTGGGGCCGCGCAACCCCGACGCGTGCTCCATGGACGACTTCTATTACCTGGCGCGCACCGCGCTGGTAAAGGACGAAAAACACTTCGACAAATTCGACCGCGCCTTTGCCGCCTACTTCAAAGGCGTGGAGATGCTGGCCGACTTCACCAAACCCGTTCCAGCCGACTGGCTGCGCAAGGAGATCGAGCGCATCCTGTCGGACGAGCAAAAGGCCAACGCGCCCAAGATGGACTGGGACGAGCTCATGGAGACGCTGAAAAAGCGGCTGGAAGAGCAGAAGGAGCGCCACGAAGGTGGCAGCAAGTGGATCGGTACCGGCGGCACTTCGCCGTTTGGCCACGGTGGATCGAACCCGCAGGGCATCCGCATTGGCGGCAAGGGCGGGAACAAAACTGCGGTGAAGGTGTGGGACCAGCGCGCCTACCGCGACTACGACGATACCCAGGAGTTGGGCACGCGCAACATCAAGGTGGCCCTGCGCCGCCTGCGCAAATTTGCGCGCGAAGGCCACGATCTGGAACTGGACCTGCCCGACACCATCCGAGCCACCGCCGCCAACGCGGGCTGGCTCGACATCAAGATGATTCCCGAGCGGCACAACAATGTGAAAGTGTTGCTGCTGATGGACGTGGGCGGCACCATGGACGACCACATCCAGCGGGTGGAGGAACTCTTCTCTGCGGTGAAGGGCGAATTCAAGCACCTGGAGTTTTATTACTTCCACAACTGCGTTTACGACTTCATGTGGAAGAACAACCGCCGCCGGTTCGCTGAAAAATTCCCGACCTGGGACATTTTGCGGAAGTACAACAAAGACTACAAGCTGATCTTTGTGGGCGATGCGACGATGAGCCCGTATGAGATTTTGCAGCCGGGCGGCAGCGTGGAATACAACAACGAAGAGGCCGGCGCCGAGTGGCTCCAGCGGCTCACGCACACATTTCCCAAATTTGCCTGGATCAACCCGGAACCCCAGGGCGTGTGGCAGTATCGGCAGAGCATCAGCGTCATCCAACAGCTCATGGGCCAGCGCATGTACCCGCTGACCCTCAGGGGACTGGAAGACGCCATGAGAATGCTGTCGAAATAAGCCATTGCATGAACCTTTTCTTTCTATGCCGTGTGGGTGTCACACGGCTGATGGTGCTGGCCCTGGGCTGGCAGCTCCCCGCAGCGGCACTGGCCCAGGCAGAGCCGCCAACGCAAACCAGCCCGGTGAACACGGCGGCGCCGTTGCTGCCCGCAGATGCCCGCATCGACACGGTGGTCGACGCCCCCGTGGACGGGACCACCACACAGCGCCGGCGCAACGGCCCGCCACCCCCACCCGCCGAGCCCCGG
>JAGXSV010000002.1 GCA_018333605.1 Hydrogenophaga sp.
AGCTCGCGCACTTCCATTTCGACCAGCTCGAGCAGCTCGGCGTCGTCGACCATGTCGCACTTGTTCAGGAACACGATGATGTAAGGCACGCCCACCTGGCGGGCCAGCAGGATGTGCTCACGGGTCTGGGGCATCGGGCCGTCAGCGGCCGAGCACACCAGAATGGCGCCGTCCATCTGGGCAGCACCGGTGATCATGTTTTTCACATAGTCGGCGTGGCCAGGGCAGTCCACGTGGGCGTAGTGGCGGTTGGCCGTTTCGTATTCCACGTGGGCGGTGTTGATGGTGATGCCGCGGGCTTTTTCTTCCGGAGCCGCATCGATCTGGTCGTAGGCCTTGGCTGCGCCGCCGAACTTGGCTGCCAGCACCGTGGTGATGGCGGCGGTCAGGGTCGTCTTGCCGTGGTCAACGTGACCAATGGTGCCGACGTTGACGTGCGGCTTGGTCCGCTCAAACTTCTCTTTTCCCATTTTTCAATTCCTTAGAAAGAACAAACCCGTGTCACTGGTTTTAGGTCTGCATCACACTGCTGGTTCGCCCCGCACGGGGACAGGGCGGCGTGTGATCGCAGACCGGCTAAATCTCTCGCTCCCCAGAAGCCCTTGAAGCCGCTGGTTGAGCGTTTTCAAGCAGGTTGCTTACTTGGCCCGGGCGGCAACGATGGCTTCTGCCACGTTGCGCGGCGCTTCCGAGTAGTGCTTGAATTCCATCGTGTAGCTGGCGCGGCCTTGTGTGGCAGAACGCAGCGAAGTCGCGTAACCGAACATCTCGGACAGGGGAACCTCTGCCTTGATGGCCTTGCCGCCACCCACCATGTCGTCCATGCCCTGCACCATGCCTCGGCGACTGGACAAGTCACCCATCACGGTACCGGCGTAGTCTTCAGGCGTCTCGACTTCAACCGCCATCATGGGCTCCAGGATGACAGGCTGAGCCTTGCGGCAGCCTTCCTTGAAACCGAAGATGGCCGCCATCTTGAAGGCCAGTTCGTTGGAGTCCACGTCGTGGTACGAACCGAAGTGGAGCGTGACCTTGACGTCCACAACAGGGTAACCCGCCAGCACACCTTGGCCCAAGGCTTCAATCACGCCTTTTTCGACCGCAGGAATGTATTCGCGCGGTACCACACCGCCTTTGATCGCATCAACGAACTCGAAGCCTTTGCCCGGTGCTTGCGGCTCGATCTTGAGCACAACGTGACCGTATTGGCCTTTACCACCGGACTGGCGCACGAACTTGCCTTCGGCATCTTCGATGGTGCCGCGGATCGTTTCGCGGTAGGCCACTTGTGGCTTGCCGACGTTGGCCTCAACGCCGAATTCGCGCTTCATGCGGTCAACGATGATGTCCAAATGCAGCTCGCCCATACCGGCGATGATGGTCTGGCCCGACTCTTCGTCGGTGCGCACGCGGAACGATGGATCTTCTGCGGCCAGCCGGCCCAGAGCGATACCCATTTTTTCCTGGTCGGCCTTGGTCTTGGGTTCAACGGCCTGGGCAATCACCGGCTCGGGGAACACCATGCGCTCCAGCATGATGATGGCGGATGGATCGCACAGGGTTTCACCGGTGGTCACGTCCTTCAAGCCCACGCAAGCGGCAATGTCGCCGGCACGAATTTCTTCCACTTCCAGGCGGTTGTTGGCGTGCATCTGAACGATACGGCCAATGCGCTCTTTCTTGCCCTTGACCGCGTTGTAAACGGTGTCGCCCTTTTTGATGACGCCAGAGTACACGCGCACAAACGTCAGCTGACCCACGAACGGATCGGTCATCAGTTTGAATGCCAGTGCCGACAGCTTTTCTTCGTCATCGGCCTTGCGGGTCGTTGGCGCTTCGTCGTCGTCGGTGCCCTTGACGTCTTCAATGTCCACCGGCGAAGGCAGCAGCTCAATAACGGCGTCGAGCATGCGCTGAACACCCTTGTTCTTGAATGCCGTACCGCACAGCATGGGCTGGATTTCACAAGCCAGCGTGCGCGTACGCAGACCGGCGGTGATCTCTTCTTCGGTCAGCGCTTCGCCGCCGAGGTACTTGTCCATCAGCTCTTCGCTGGACTCTGCAGCAGCTTCCACCATCTTCTCACGCCACTCTTGCGCCAGTTCCAGCAGCTCGGCCGGGATGTCGGTGAAGGTGAATTTCATGCCCTGGGAGGCTTCGTCCCAGATGATGGCTTTCATCTTGCGCAGATCGACCACACCCGTGAAGTGCTCTTCGGCACCGATCGGGATCACGATCGGCACAGGGTTCGCCTTCAGGCGCGTCTTCATCTGCTCGACCACCTTGAAGAAGTTGGCACCGGTGCGGTCCATCTTGTTCACGAAGGCCAGACGAGGCACTTTGTACTTGTTGGCCTGACGCCAGACGGTTTCCGACTGAGGCTGCACACCGCCCACAGCGCAATACACCATGCAAGCACCGTCCAGCACGCGCATGGAGCGCTCCACCTCAATGGTGAAGTCCACGTGGCCAGGGGTGTCGATGATGTTGAAGCGGTGCTCAGGGAAGGAGCCATCCATGCCCTTCCAGAAACAGGTGGTGGCAGCGGACGTGATGGTGATACCACGCTCCTGCTCCTGCTCCATCCAGTCCATGGTGGCGGCGCCGTCATGCACTTCACCAATCTTGTGGTTCACGCCGGTATAGAAAAGAATGCGCTCGGTCGTGGTGGTCTTGCCGGCGTCGATGTGGGCGGAAATACCGATATTGCGGTACCGCTCCAGTGGCGTAACTCGTGCCATGAAAATACTCCTGAATAAGGCAAGCCCGCCACCCTTTTTGGGGTCTGCGGGCTCGCTTGAACTGACGATGGGAACGGGTCTTAGAAGCGGAAGTGGCTGAAAGCCTTGTTGGCTTCGGCCATGCGGTGCACTTCGTCACGCTTCTTCATGGCGCCGCCACGGCCTTCGGTGGCCTCGACCAACTCGTTGGCCAGGCGCATGGCCATGGACTTCTCGCTGCGCTTGCGCGCGGCTTCCTTGATCCAGCGCATGGACAACGCCAGACGGCGGACAGGACGCACTTCAACCGGCACCTGGTAGTTGGCACCACCCACGCGGCGGGACTTGACTTCCACCATGGGCTTGACGTTGTTGATGGCTGTCGAGAAGATTTCGACCGGGTCTTTACCGGTCTTCTTTTCGATTTGCTCCAAGGCACCGTAAATGATGCGCTCGGCGACCGCTTTTTTGCCGCCTTCCATGATCACGTTCATGAATTTGGACAGCTCGACATTGCCGAACTTGGGATCCGGCAGGATTTCACGTTTAGGGACTTCGCGACGACGTGGCATTATTTCACCTCATAAAACTTCAGCTGGCGTCTTTTCAGACACCGCGAGGGTCAGTGGAACCCTCACTTACTCGACCCACACGGAACATTCCGCGCTTCGGGTCACAACGCTGGATCACCGCGCCACGCGGGAAACAGCAACTGGATATCCGGAACAAGCAGGGCTTATTTGGCCTTGGGCTTCTTCGCACCATACTTGGAGCGCGACTGCTTGCGGTCTTTCACGCCCTGCAAGTCGAGCGAACCACGCACGATGTGGTAACGCACACCGGGCAAGTCCTTGACACGACCGCCGCGAACCAGCACCACGCTGTGCTCCTGCAGGTTGTGGCCTTCGCCGCCGATGTAGGAGATGACCTCAAAACCGTTGGTCAGGCGCACCTTGGCAACCTTGCGCAAGGCGGAGTTGGGCTTCTTGGGGGTCGTGGTGTACACACGGGTGCACACACCGCGACGCTGCGGCGAGTTTTCCATGGCCGGGCTCTTGGATTTGGTCTTTTCGACCTCCCGGCCGTGGCGCACGAGTTGATTGATAGTTGGCATGAAACGTCCCTAAACGTTTAGAAAAAAGCAAAAACGGATACTTCTCGGAAGATTCCGAAAAGCCCTCGACTGTAGCACGAACGTAATTTTCTGGCAAATCAAAAGATCTGAGCCGCCACCCGGGGGATCATGTCAGCCGCAAACCGGCCGAACCGCATGACCCATCCGAGAGTCCTGCCGGTCATTGGATCCACAGGCGCAGCGCATCCCAGGCACGGCCAATGAAACCGCTTTCGTCAACGGTTTCCAGCACGGTGAGCGGCACCTCGGTGACCAGCGCGCCGCTGGCGAGGTTGACCCGCAGCGTCCCCACGGATTGCCCTTGCATGAGCGGAGCAACCAGCGGATCGGGCCGAATGATTTCAGTCTTCAGGCGACCTGCTTCACCCACAGGCACCGACACCACCACGCCATCGGGCTTGCCCAGCTTCACCACCGATGCCTTGCCCTTCCACACGGGCGGCGTGGTCACCGGTGCTCCCGCAGGAAACAGGCGCACGGCCTCGTAGGCGGTGTAGCCCCAGTTCAGCAACTTCTGACTTTCGGCGGCACGCGCATTTTCACTGGAGGCGCCCAGCAAGACGCTGAGCAGACGGCGCTGCCCCTGAGGGCCTGCGCCAAGCGCCGGCACCTGGCGACGTGCGGTGGCCACCATGCAATAACCTGCGGCAGCCGTGTAGCCCGTCTTCAGTCCATCGACGCTCGGATCACGAAACAGCAGCAGATTGCGGTTGGTGTCATTGGCCGCCGGTGTACCCGGATAACGGTAACGCTGTATCGCGTAATAGGGCACGTATTCCGGAAAGTCGCGCATCAGGCGAGTAGCCAGAATGGCCAGATCTCGCGCCGTGGTGGTGTGCCCGGCAACGGTCAGTCCTTCAGGATTCTTGAAGGCGCTGCGGGTCATGCCCAGTACTTTGGCCTGCTCATTCATCATCTGGACAAAGCGCTCGACGGACCCGCCCACGCCCTCCGCCAGGGCCATGGTGGCGTCATTTCCCGACTGCACGATCATGCCTTTAATCAGGTCTTCCACGGGCACTTGCATCTTGGGGTCAATGAACATACGCGAGCCGGGCATCTTCCAAGCCCGCTCGCTCACGGGAAATGTTTGCTTCAGGCTGATCTTGCCCGCTTTGAGCGCGTCAAACACCAGGTAAGCAGACATCAGCTTGGTCAGGGACGCAGGCTCAACCGGCTGATCAGGGTCTTTCGCTGCCAGCACCTGGCCAGACGTGATGTCCACCAGCAGATAGGCCTTGGCTGCGACCTCCGGTGGCTGGGACAACTGGGCAGCGGCGGGCAAAACAAACCAAGCCGACAAAGAGAAGGCGAACAACACACGGAGGAAAAATCGACGCAACAAAACGCTGTCCTTGGATGATGAAAAAGAAACGGGGCCGGCGCCGTCAGGCGCGCAAATGGCGCAACACCAGATGGCGCAGCAACGGCAACTGCCCATGGAAAAAATGACCACCACCGGGCACCACCAAAACCGGCAACACCTGGGGCCTGGCCCAGTCCAGAACCGCGGAGAGCGGCACGGTTTCGTCCAACTCACCATGAATGACCAGCGTACGGCCGTGGAGTTCCGCGGCGACGTCGGCCACCGCAAAACGGCTGGCAGCGGTACCCACCAGCAACAGGCTCCGCAAGTCTCGCGTGCCCTGCACCCGCGCGGCAGCATGGCTGGTCACAAAAGCCCCAAAAGAAAAACCGGCCAAGCACAACGGGCCATCGGACGCCTGCGCAGCGATCACAGCCAGCAGATCGTCCAGTTCGCCTCGACCCTCATCGTAGAGCCCTTCACTGCGACCCACACCACGGAAATTGAACCTCACCGCAGTCCATCCAGCCTGCACGCAGGCACGCGCCAGGGTCTGCACCACCTTGTTGGTCAAGGTTCCACCATGCAGGGGATGAGGGTGCGCGATCACCGCCACACCCACAGCGGCGTCTGCCGGCCGGTCAATGGCGACCTCGATCCGCCCCGCTGGGCCGTCCTGCAGCAGGGTTTCGGTCTGGGCATTCATGGGCGAGCTCCGGGGAAAACAGCACAAGCCTGCGGCGGCAGGCAAGGCAACAAGAAGAATCGTGTCAGCGGCCGACGCCGGCCGGCGTCACCAACCGTTGCACCACCACACCATCGCGCAGGTGCGACTGCACAATTTCGTCGATGTCGCTTTCATCGACATAGCTGTACCAAACCGCCTCCGGGTAGACCACGGCGATGGGTCCGCCGGCACAACGATCGAGGCAACCCGCCTTGTTGACCCGCACCTTACCCGGACCCAACAAGCCCTCGGCTTTGGCCTGCGACTTGCACCGTTCAAATGCGGCCTGCGCCTTGTGCTGGGCACAACACTCTTCGCCGCCCTCACGCTGATTCAGGCAAAAGAAAATGTGTCGCTGGTAATAAGACTTGTTTTCAGGCATGGTTTGATGCATGGGTTGATTTTAGTGTGCACTCACCGCCCTGCAGAATGGCGCAAGACCGCCCGGACCCCAAACACCAGCGCAGCAAACGGCCACAACCAGCCCAGCCACTGGGAGAGACCATGAAACCGGATGAAGCGACCCTGCTCCCACACTTCCAGCGATTGCGCCAAATACGGGCTCTCAGGCGCCCGGTTCAGCAGGCTCAGCGACACCGCCAGGCTCAACAACATGCCCACCGTGCACACCCGGCGCGGCAGGCCCAGCATCGCCAGGGCGCCCAACATGGCCAGAAACAACCCCAGGCCAGCATGCAGACTGATCCATGACCAAATATGGTCCGGCCCGTAAGTCAGCGCTGAAGACAAGGATGCGGTCGCGACAGCGCAGAAAAAGAACAGTGCCGCAAAGGCCAGCCGGCGCAGCACCGAACGCATGTCGGCATAACCCATGAGCAAAGGTGCCAGCAAGCTCAGCGTGACACAAAAAGCTTCGGCCAGCGGACTCAACGGCAAGGGCGCCTGCACACGCAATGGCAGCCACTCCAGAAAAGGGGTGTCGACCAGCATCCGGCGCAGCCCCTCTCCCAGCCGTTCAGCCACTTGACCCAAACCGAATGGCACCGACACCGGATACAACAAAGCGAAGGGCCACAGGGCCAGCAACACCAGCCCGCCATGGGCACCCGGATCGAACCAGTCGGCGCGAAACTGGCTCCAGCGACGCACCCCCCCCAAGCGCTCAAGCATCCAGCAGGTACTGGCGCCAAGCGTGGCACCCGACACATTCAAAAAAAAGTCCAAATTGGAAGGCACCCGCATCGGCAGGTAGTTTTGCAACGCTTCCACCAGCAGCGAGAGCAGGGCCGACAGCACCACGGCGAAAGGCCAGGCTGTGCGACGCCAGTGGGACCGCAACATGGCCAGCGCCAGCAGGAAACCCAAGGGCATGTAGCCCACCAGATTCGCCACCACATCGAAGCCGGTCCAGTACTGAGGGAGCGGCGCCTGCAAAAACGCCCACGGGACAACGCCCTGAAACCGCCAGCCCGTGAACGGATAGAAACTGGCGTACACCACCAGACCCGCAAACAGCAGGGCCAGAGGCCAGGCGGAGGAACGGGTGCTCAATGCATCAGAAGGGCTTGATCACCACCAGCAGCACGACGACCACCAACATGATGACAGGCGCCTCGTTGAACCAGCGGTACCAGACGTGGCTGCGCCGGTTAAGGCCACGCTCAAACTGGCGCAGCATGACGTGGCAGGCGTGGTGGTAACCGATGATCAGGATGACCACCGACAGCTTGGCGTTCATCCAGCCGTTGCCAGGCCCCCAACCGAACCCCCACCCTATCGGCGCGGGAAGCCACATCCACAAGCCCAGCGCCAATGCGGGCACCGCCAGCAGGGTTGTGAAGCGCAACAGCTTACGTGCCATGAGCAGGAGACGCTGCCGCTCGGCCACGCTCTCGGGCGGCACCATGGCCAGATTGACAAAAATGCGCGGCAGGTAAAACAGACCTGCAAACCAACTGGCAATGAAGACGATGTGAAACGATTTGACCCAGAGCATGGCCGCAGTGTAGCCGCCCGTTGCCCGACAGCGCCGTGTGCATTGAATCGGTCCCAGGGGGGGGGAATAGTCAAAAAAAACCCGGCCCACAGGGCCGGGTTAGAAAGCCTTTTTGCTGTCACACACCAAGGCTCCCGCTCAGGGAGGAAAAGCGGGGAGGTCACCTTCCGGATCACTCACGTTAAATGTTACACCAATAATTCCAGATTTCCTACAGACCCCCTGTCACTTCTGACAGGTCCTCCGCAGCCGTGAACCGAACCCTCTCAACCCTTCGCCAGCTCAAACAGACACCACAATGCTCCGCGGGGGATGTGGGGATGCGTGAATGCGTGGAGAAACTGGTCAGGCCACCGCGGTTCAACTTGCGCACTGCTGAAGGCACTTGCCATCAGGGCCGCTGGCACACCGATTCCAAACCGTGCTGCTTGCTCTTGCGCAGCGCAGCACGCCCTACCGAATTCTTCCATCTCCCCAAAGTTTGGTGACCTGCAACACGCTTGAGGGAATATCCTGATCAGTGTCTTGACACGCTCGCCAGGTCGAACGCCACCCCGATCACCGGCATTTGACACAATAGCCACCTATGCCAGCACCTGCCCCATATCCACTCTTGCGCCCGCGCCGTCTTCGCCGGGACACCTTCACCCGCGATCTGGTGCGCGAATACCGGCTCAGCCCGGCAGACCTGATCTACCCCGTGTTTGTGCTGGACGGCGAAAACCGCCGCGAAGCGGTGGGCTCCATGCCCGGCGTGGAGCGCCTGAGCCTGGACCAGCTACTACCGGTGGCCGAGGACTGCGTGGCACTGGGCATTCCGTTGATGGCCCTGTTCCCGGTGATCGACCAGTCACTCAAGACACCCGACGGCCAGGAAGCGCTGAACCCCGATGGCTTGGTGCCGCGCGTGGTGCGGGAATTGAAAAAACGCTTTCCCCAGCTGGGGGTGATGACCGATGTGGCGCTGGACCCGTACACCAGCCATGGGCAGGACGGCCTGCTCGACGAGGACAACTACATCTTGAACGACCCGACGGTGGAAATTCTGGTGAAACAGGCCCTGACCCAGGCTGAAGCCGGCGTCGACATGGTGGCGCCCAGTGACATGATGGACGGCCGCATTGGCGCCATTCGCCGGGCGCTGGAGGCGCGTGGCCTGGTGAACACGCGCATCATGGCCTACAGCGCCAAATACGCCAGCGCCTTTTATGGCCCATTCCGGGACGCGGTGGGCTCTGCAGCCAATCTGGGCAAGGCCGACAAGAAGGTGTACCAGATGGATCCGGGCAACAGCGACGAAGCGCTGCGCGAAGTGGCGATGGACCTGGCCGAAGGCGCCGACATGGTGATGGTCAAGCCCGGCATGCCCTACCTGGACATCGTGCGCCGGGTGAAGGACGAGTTTCACGTACCCACGTTTGCTTACCAGGTGAGTGGGGAATACGCCATGCTCAAGGCTGCCGCCCTCAACGGCTGGCTGGATCACGACGCGGTGATGATGGAAAGCCTGCTGGCCTTCAAGCGGGCGGGCGCTGATGGCGTGCTGACGTACTTCGCGCGTGACGCGGCACGGCTGCTGCGCGGCTGAACCCTAGCGGACACCAGGCGCCATGCGCATTTTCAGCATCCTGCCTGGCGGCGTGAGCGAAACCTCGGCACCACCTGCCGCCTTGCCCGAACGGGGCTATGTCTGGATCGCCTGCGAGAGAAGCGAATTCGAGCAGCAACAGGCACTGATCCAGGACAGCCTGCGCAGCCTGTGTGGCGTGTCGATCGTGGATCTGCACGTCTCGGACCTGCTCAACCAGCACCTACCCTCGCACTTCGACTACACCTCGCAGTATGACATTCTGGTCTTTCGTCGCCTGGCGGCAGGCGACAGCGAGAACCCCCGACAGATCAAGCCGGCACAGGGGCAGCCACCCAGAAAAGGGGGGCCTCCGGTACTGCGCCGCATCGACACCAGTCCGGTGGGTTTCGCATTGTTCGACCGCGTGTTGCTCACCGTGCACCCGTCGGGTTGCTCGACGCTGGCGCACTACGCAACACGGCTGCTGTCGTCCGGCGCGACGGATGTGCGTGTCAGCGGCGCTCAGATCCCGTCGAGTCCGGCCGACCTGATGCTGCGCATCGTCAGCCATCTGGTCGACGGCTACCTGGAGCTGCGTCGTGAACTCACGCGCCAGCTGGACCACTGGCAGTCCGAACTGCTGCACCCCAAGGCCCGCTTCAACAACTGGGGTGCGCTGCTGGAGGCACGCATTTCCTTGCACCACCTGGACGAGATCTGCGAGGACCAGCGCTCGGCCATTCTGGACTGGATCGACACGCTTGCAGAATGGGAGGTTGGCGAGCAGGGCGCAGACAACTTTGGTGGCCATCGCGGCCTGGAACTGCTCCGGGTGCGGAGCCGGGATCTGCTGGAACACATCCAGCGCGTGGTGCACCACGTGCGTCAGCTCGAACAGAATGCCGAGGTCGCTATCCAGATGCACTTTTCGGCCCAGAGCAACCGCACCAACGACACCATGCGCACGCTCACAGCGCTGACCGCCATCTTCCTGCCCCTGAACCTGATCGCCGGCATCTTCGGGATGAACTTCGAGTTCATCCCGCTGCTTCACCAGACGTCGGGCTTTTGGTGGACGATGGGCTCCATGGGCCTCATCGCGGTGCTGCTCGGCGTGCTGTTCTGGCGCAAGCGCTACCTCGCACCCTCCTCCCGCTGAGCGGAGAAAGCGGCCACGCGGCGGATCGGGCCGGTCCTGACGCTGCTCGTTGTGCGGATGCCCTTGAGGGTGTTCGCAAAGGCCCGGTGCAGGCAAACGCCGCTCAGGCGGCTGTCTGCAGATCACGTGACGCTGCAGACCGGTTACACAAAAACGCAAAGTCAGATAAAGGGCGGGCTCAGGTTCTCGTTGGCCAGCACGCGCTGCACCGCCGGACGATCCAGCATGCGCTGCAAATAGGGGCCCAGGTGACGCTTGTCTCGCGCAGGTGCCTTGGCAAAACCGCGTGTCCAGCGGCACAGGGTGAACACATAGGCGTCAAGTGCGGTGTAGGCCTGGCCCACGAACCAGGGGCCACCATGGCGCACGAACTCGGCGTCGAGCTGTTTCAGAAGATTGTTGACGCGGATTTCAGCGTGGTGTTTCACCTCGGTCGCGCCCGCCGTGTTGCCGGCATTGACCCAGCGCTCCGGGTAAAAATACACCATGAGCGTGGTCTGCAGCGTGTTGGTCAGCCACATCAGCCATTTGTAAAAATGGGCGCGTTCGTGCGTGCCCAGTGCGGGCGCCAGGCCGCTGGTCGGGTGCGTGTCGCACAAATGCAGGGCAATCGCGGCCGTCTCGAACAGCACCAGGTCACCGTCGGTCAGCACCGGGATCAAGCCGTTGGGGTTGAGCTTCAGGTAGGCCGTGGTTTTCTGGGCGTCCTGGGTGCGGTCCACCAGCACACGTTCATAAGGCACGCCCAGCTCTTCCAGCACGATGTGCGGCACCATGCTGGCGGTGCTGGGGTAGTAATGCAGTTGGATCATGTTCAATGGTTGGGCGTGGCCACGCCAAACAGGCGCGCTCCATTGTCCCAGGCAATGCGCTGAGCCACGGCGGGTGGCAGGCCACCGAGCCAGATGCGGTACCCCTGCATCAGGTCGCCGTAGTACAGCCAGCGCTGGTTGACCCAGGTGTCAGAACCGATCATGAAACGTTCGGGGTACTTGAGCATGAGGACGCGCCACTCGGGGCACAGCTGCCCGCCCTCGCAGACGAGGCCCGGGCGGTAAGACAGCTCACCCATCAGCAGCGGGTAGCGGCCCATCAGTGAATCCACCCTTTCAACCGGGGTGCCGCCAATGCCGGTGTGGGCCCAGATCAAACGCAGGTTCCGGCCTTGGGACGGTGTGTTTGCCATCAACAGGTCGATCGCCACGTCGTCCACATGGGCCAGGATGGCGAGGCCCTTTTCTTCGGCCAACGCCATGAGCTTCTTGGCCACCGGGCCGTTGGCGTTGGCGCTGTCGTACAGGTGAAATTCACCCAGGCCGCGGTAGGGGCCGGCCGGCGTGCCTTTGGCCAGTTCGGCCTGCACCAGGTCCACGATGGTGTCGTCGCGGAACCAGTTGTTGTAGTCGGCGCGGTTGCGGTACAGGCGCACAAACGGCACCACGGTGACGCCCGCAGCGCGGGTCTGATCCTGCGCGGTGGCCAGGGCTTTGGTGCCGTCGTTGGGCCTGGAATTGGCCAGCACACCGCGCACGCCGCTGGCCTGCATGCGCGCGAGCACATCGGCCAGCGGGTGCGGGCAAGCCGGCGCCGGTGCGTCGTGCACACAGGCTTCGTCGTTGTAGTGCACGTGCGCGTCAAACAGCGGGCCGGCGTAAGGCAGTGGTGGGCTTTGCGCCAAGGCCTGAGCCCCGAACCAGAGCCCGGCCACGGTCAACCCAAGGCGCCAGAGGACCATGGGTTCAGCCCACATGCAGGGCCAAAAAGGCCAGGGTGCGTTCGCGCGCCAACTCAGCGGCGGCCTGGTTGTACGAGCCGCGTTGGTCGCAGTTGAAGCCGTGGTTGGCGGCGTACACCTGCACCGCCACGCCAGGCTGGGCTGCTTTGAAGGCTTCCACCGTGTCCAGCGGAATCCAGTGGTCCTGGTCGCCAAAATGGGCCAGCACGGGCACCTGTGGCTGGCGGGCAGCATCGGCTTCGCCGGTCATGCCGCCGCCATAAAACGGCACTGCCGCCGACAGGCCTTTGAGCGCACAAGCCGAGCGCCAGGTGAGCAAACCACCCCAGCAATACCCCAGGATGCCCACCTTGCCGGCCTGCGCCGCGTGGTCGATGGCGGCCTGAACGTCGGGCATGACGCCGGGCTCGGGCAGGGCTTCGACCGCTGTTTTCAGCGCGAAGCCGGCGCCCATGTCGGCCTCGGTGTAGCCCAGCTCCACACCCGCTTCGACGCGGTGAAAGGTGGACGGCGCGACGACGAAATAGCCGGCGGCGGCATAACCGTCGGCCACCGAACGGATGTGCGAGTTGATGCCGAAAATTTCCTGCAACACCACCAGGCCGCCCTTGGGCGTGCCGGTGGGTTGCGCCACGTAGGCGGGAAAGGTGAAACCGTCGGCGGAAGTGAGTTCAACGAACTGGCCCATGCAATGCTCCTGTGTGTTGGTTTTTGAAATGGAAACTCAGGCCGCCAAGCGGCGCTCAACGAAATCGAGCCGGTCTTGGCCCCAGAAAATCTCACCGTCCAGCACGTAGCTTGGCGCACCGAACACCCCCGCGTCAACCGCTTCGCGGGTGTGCTGCGCGTAAAGCGCCTTGGTTTGTGCGTCTTGGGCCTGCGCAAGCCGCTCGGCGTCGAGCCCACATTCGGCCAGCACAGCAGCCAACTCGGTGGCGTCGGCCATGTTGCGCTCTTGGACCCAGATGGCCTGGCCAATGGCACCCGTGAGACGCATGGCAGCGGCAGCGCCGTCGTGCGCAGCCACCGCCGTGATGAGCAGGGCCGAGGGGTCACCGGGCAGCGGGAAGTGCCGGGGCTGCGGGTTCAAGGGCACGCCCAGCGCTTCGCTGAAACGGCGCAATTCCACCAGCCGGTAGGCCTGGCGTTGAGGGGCGCGCTGCGGCAAGGGCAGACCGCCCGACACGGAAAAAATGTGGCCAAAGTCGGCCGGGC
The DNA here is from genome assembly GCA_018333605.1 of Hydrogenophaga sp. Lineage (GTDB taxonomy): Bacteria > Pseudomonadota > Gammaproteobacteria > Burkholderiales > Burkholderiaceae_C > Hydrogenophaga. The sequence goes on from JAGXSV010000002.1 coordinate 13,525, forward strand.
GCACGCGCACCTCGGTGTTCGTTCGCTGCAGCAGTTCGGTCAGCCGGGCATGGCCCAAATACACCCAGGGGCTCTGGGGTGCAAAGTAATAGTCGAGTGTGCGACGCATGGGTGTCTCCTGGCGCTGTTGTAATGATCAAAAATTTGGTGAACCCTTGTTGTAAGCGATGCCACTACTTTGTGCAGGAGACCGGTTATGAACCCAGTGCTTTTGGTGACGGGCGCCAGCCGCGGCATTGGCGCTGCCACCGCCCTGCTGGCCGCGCAGCAGGGCTGGTCGGTGGTGGTGAACTACACCGCCAATTCGCTGGCGGCCGACGAGGTGGTGCGCCGCATCCGCGCCAGCGGCGCCAGCGCCATGGCGGTGCAGGCGGACGTGGCCAACGAAGCCCAGGTGCTGGCCATGTTTGCCCGTATCGACGCCAAGCTCGGGCCGCTGAGCGGCCTGGTCAACAACGCCGGCGTGGTGGACGTGAGCGCGCGCGTAGACGAGATGGACATGGCCCGTTGGCGCCGCATGTTTGACGTCAATGTGTTGGGCAGCATGTTGTGCGCCCGCGAAGCGGTGCGGCGCATGAGCACCCGGCACGGCGGCAGCGGAGGGTCCATCGTCAACGTGTCCAGCGCAGCATCGCGCCTGGGCTCACCGGGCCAGTATGTGGACTACGCGGCGGCCAAGGGCGCCGTGGACGCCTTCACCATCGGGCTGGCCAAGGAAGTGGCGGCCGAGGGCATTCGCGTGAACGCGGTACGCCCTGGGCTGATTGAGACCGAGATTCACGCTTCGGGTGGCCTGCCCAACCGGGTGCAAGACTTGAAACACCTGGTGCCCATGCAGCGCGGCGGCACGGCCGACGAGGTGGCGCAGGCCATTGTGTGGCTGCTGTCACCCGCCGCGAGTTACACCACCATGTCTTTGCTTGACGTCTCAGGAGGAAGGTGAAATGACACCCCCGCAGCGCTCCGCGCTACCCCCTTTTAGGGGGCGGCACTGGCCGTCCGGCGAAGCCAGCCCGGCGGTGCCCTGGGATGCGCCTTTTTTACACGCCAGGAGGGAACTCCGGCACCTTGAAAGTCGAACATGACCGCCACCACACCCGAACAAAGCCCGCACATCAAAATCTGGTGGGAAGACCTGGAGATTGGCCAGGTGCGCGATCTGGGCAGCATCTCGCCCACGAGGGAACAGATCATCGCGTTTGCCAGCCAGTTCGACCCGCAACCGTTTCACCTGAGTGAAGAAGGCGGCAAGGCTTCGGTGTTTGGCGCCTTGAGCGCCAGCGGCTGGCACACCTGCGCCATGGCCATGCGGCTGATGGTGACGAACTTTTTGTGTGAAACATCAAGCCTGGGATCGCCCGGCCTGGAGAGCCTGAAATGGACCAAACCGGTTTACCCCGGAGACGTGCTGCGGCTGCAACACACCATCACCGAAAAGCGCCCCATGAGCAAACGACCCGACGTGGGGCTGGTGCGCACGGTGTGGGAAATGTTCAACCAGCACGGCGACAAGGTGCTGCACATGGAGGGCTACGGCATGTTCCGCAGAAGGCTGCCCAACGTGTCTGCTGGCGCATGAATGCACGCTGAAATGTGCTGATGCTGCGTGGCGGCACGCTTCCTGCCCCACAATCCGCAGCATGGATTTCAAGCCCCTCATCACCTTGCTGGCCATCGTCAATCCGCTGGCCATCGTTCCGTTTTTCATCCACTACACGCAGGGCTTCACGTCGGCACAGCGCAAGCGCACCATCCTGATCTCGTCCATCAGCGCGTTTGCCGTCATCGCCACCTGCGCCATCATCGGCCTGCAGATTCTGGAGTTTTTCGGCATTTCGCTGGCCAGCTTTCAGGTGGGCGGTGGCATGCTGCTGCTCACCTCGGCACTGTCGATGCTGAACGCCCAGCCGGCGGAAGCCAAAACCACCCAAAGCGAGGTGGACAACGCCTCGGCCCGCGCCTCCATTGCTGTGGTGCCGCTGACCATTCCGCTGCTCACCGGCCCGGCCACCATGTCCACCGTGGTGATTTACGCCGACCAGGCCAAGACCTTCTTCCAGCATGCCGCGCTGGTGGGCTACGGCGTGGTCATTGCGCTGGCCACCGCGGTGTGCTTCTCGCTGGCCAAGCCCATCGCGCGGCTGATGGGCCAGACCGGCATCAACGTGATGACGCGGCTGATGGGCCTGATCCTCGCCGCGCTGTCGGTGGAGGTGATGGCCGCCGGGCTGGTGAAGCTGTTTCCGGCGCTGCTGTAACGAGGCTCAACCCGGGTACAGACCCAGCGTCTGCGCCTGCAGGCGACTCAGTCCCAGCAGGGCATCGGTGAACGGCGTGGCCTCGCCGGTGAGCTCACCCAACTCGCGCACCACGCTCACCAGCGCATCCAGTTCCACCGGCTTGCGGGCCTCCACGTCTTGCAACATGGACGTTTTGAACGCGCCCAACCTGAGCGTGACAGCGTGGCGATCTGCGGGCTGTTGGGCAATGGGAATACCGATGCGCTCGCCAATCGCTTTGGCCTCCAGCATCACCGCGCTGATGAAACCGCGCACCAGTTCGTCACCCAAAATGCGGTCGGTGGTGGCCCCCGTGAGCGCACTCACGGGGTTCACCGTCATGTTGCCCCAGAGCTTGTACCAGATGTCTTTTTGAATTTGGGGTGACACCGTGGCATTGAACCCTGCGCGCTGCAACAGCGCAGCCAGCGCCTGCAAGCGCGGGCTTTCACCGCCTGCGGGTTCGCCCACGATGAGGCCATTGCCAAAATGATGGCGAATGGCGCCCGGCGCGTCCACCGAGCAACTGGCGTGCACCACGCAGCCCATCACGTGGGCCGCGGGAATGGCGCGCGCAATGGCACCATCAGGGTCGATCGTTTGCAGCCGGGTACCAGCATGGTCGCCACCAAAACCATCAAAGAACCACCAGGGCACGCCATTCATGGCCGTCAACACCACGGTTTTAGGTCCCAGCAACGGCGTCAGCCGTGGGGCCACCGCGGCCAGCGCGGGTGCTTTCACGGCCACGATCACCAGGTCTTGAGGGCCGAGTTGGCTGCCATCGGCCACGGCATGCACGCTCGCGCTTTGCTCGCTATCGCCGCTGCGCAGACGCAAGCCGTCGCGCTGCAAAGCCGCCAGCGTTTCGCCGCGTGCAATCGCGCTGACGGTGTAACCGGCTTGTGCCAACAGAACACCCAGCCAGCCACCGATGGCGCCGGCGCCGACGATGGTCACACGTTGAAATATCGGTTCGTTCATGGCTTCAATGCCTGTAAGAATCGTCAAGGCGGTCCACCTGCCGCACCAGGGCGTTGAACACGTCCTGGCCTGCGCCGTGGTTCGGGTTGAACTGCAGTGCGTCGCGCGTGCATTTTTCGGCAATGGCCTGGGGCACGGGAATGACCGCTTCGGCCCCGCCCATGCTGAAGGTGGCCAGCTGGATCTCGCAGGCGCGCTGCAGTGTCCACAAAATCGCGAAGGTCTGCGCCAGCGAGGCGCCCCAGGCCAGCAGGCCGTGGTTGCGCAAGATCACCGCTGGCTTGTTGCCGATGCTTTGCAGCACGCGCGGCCCCTCTTCGGCGTGGATGGTAATGCCCTCAAAGTCGTGGTAAGCCACCATGCCGTGCAACTGGGCGCTGTAAAAGTTGGTCTGCTGCAGGCCATCTTTGAGGCAGGCCACGGCCACACCGGCGGTGGTGTGGGTGTGCATGACGCAGTGGGCGCCTTCAATGCCGCCGTGAATGGTGGCATGCACCACGAAGCCCGCCGGATTGACGCGGTGGGCAGAACCATCGAGCACATCACCCTGCAGGTTGATCTTCACCAGATTGCTCGCCGTGACTTCGCTGTAGTGCAGACCGAAGGGGTTGATCAGGAACTGCTTGTCACCGCCGGTCACCCGGTCGGGCAGGCGCAGCGTGATGTGGTTGTAGATCATCTCGATCCAGCCCAGGTGGGCGAACACGCGGTAGCAGGCGGCCAGCTCCACGCGGGCGGCCCATTCGTCGGGATGCATGCCAGCGGGTGTGTTCATCGATGCAGTCATGGTCAGGATTCCTTCGGTGGCAGAGGCATTCAATAGCTGTTCTTTGTGGGCGCTGCCGACCCTTTGAAACGCGCCAGCAGCTCACTGGCTGCGGCCGACAGCAACATGGTGTCCACCCCCACCGCCACAAACAGCGCGCCTGCGTCCAGCCACTGGCGGGCCTGGGATTCGGTGGTGGCGAGAATGCCCGGCGCCTTGCCAGCGGCACGAATGCGTGCAATGCCGTCCTGAATGGCGGCCTGCACATCGGGATGCCCAGGGTTGCCCGGATGGCCCATGGACGCGCTCAAATCGGCGGGACCGATGAACACGCCATCGACACCGGGCGTGGCGGCTAAAGCGTCCAGGTTGCGCATGGCTTGTACCGTTTCAGCCTGCACCAACAGGCACACCTGGGCATTGGCTTCGTGGATGTAGTTCGGGTGGCGTTGCCAGCGCGAGGCACGCGCCAGCGCACTGCCCATGCCGCGAATACCACCCTGCCCGTCGGCCTGCGGGTAGCGCATGGCCTGCACCAACTTCGCGGCTTGCTCGGCGGTGTCCACCATGGGCACCAGAATGGTCTGCACGCCAATGTCCAGGTACTGTTTGATGAGCGCGGTGGCGCCCACCGGAACCCGCGCCACGGCCTGCGTGGGCAAGTGGGGCAGCGCGTGTTTCGCGCTGTCAATGGCCTGCAGTTGGGCCAACGTGCTGCGCACGTCGTTGGGCGCGTGCTCACCGTCGATCAGCAGCCAGTCGTAGCCGGCACCGGCGAGTATTTCTGCGCAGTAGGGCTCGGCCAAACCGAGCCACAGGCCAATTTGCGGCTGGCCCTGGGTGAGCGCTTGCTTGAAGGTGTTGGTGGGTGTTTTCATGGTGGCGTGAGGGTTCAGACAAAACGGAACTTCAGGCACCCCAGCGGGCCGTAGTCGGCCTCGAACAGGTCACCCGCCCTGGCGGCCACCGGCCGCGTGAACGAGCCGGCGAGCACGATCTCGCCGGCCTGCAGCGATTCGCCCCAGGGCGCCAGTTTGTTGGCCAGCCAGGCAACGCCGATGGCCGGGTCGCCCTGCACGCCGGCGGCCAGGCCGGTCTCTTCGACCGCGCCGTTTTGCCGCAGGATGGCGCCGCACCAGGGGCGGTTGGTGCGGTGCGGGTCGGCGCGGAACGCCGGGTCACCGGCGCCGATCACGATGCCGGCGTTGGCCGCGTTGTCGCTGATGGTGTCGAAGACCTTGCGCATGGCCTTGGTGTGCCGGTCGAACTGCTCGATCCGGGCGTCGATGATTTCAATGGCGGGGGTGATGTAGTCCGTCGCATTGAGCACGTCATCCACCGTCACGTTGGGCCCGGCCAGCGGCGCCTTGAGCACGAAGGCGAGCTCCACCTCCACGCGCGGGGCAATGAAATGCTTCACCGGGATCTCCAGCACCTCGCCGGCCTGGGCGACATAAAGCATGTCGTCGAGCAGGGTGCCGTAATCCGGCTCGTCGATCTGGCTGCTGATCTGCATGGCACGGCTGGTGAGGCCGATCTTGTGACCGATCACCCGCTTTCCCCCGGCCTTCTGCAACTCGACCCAGGCGCGGCCGATGCGGTAGCCGTCATCGATGGTCATGCCCGGGTGACGCCTGGAGAAGTGTTCGACCGGCGTGCGGCTGCGCTGGGACTGCTGCAGTTCGGCGGCGAGTTGCTGGATGAGGGTGTCGTCGAACATGGTTTTAGGGCTTCGGAAAGAGCGGGTGCAGCGAGCTGTTTTTCGCGTCGAAGACCTCATGGCCTTCGTCCACCTGCACCGTGATGCCGATGGGGCGCCGGGCGAGCTGCTCGGCGAAACGTTGTTTCACGCAGGCATTGAGCGCGTCGCCTACGCGCTGGTGCACGGCCGCGCTGCGGCCTTTGGCCATGCGCACGTTCATGTAGACAAAAGCGTAGTCACCGCCCAGCCCGGCCGCGATGCCCTCTGCGCCGCCGTCGGACACCGCACTGTGCGCCGCCGGGTAGGCCAGCACACGCGTGCCGCCGGTGGGGAAGACCTGGCGGTCCTGCTCGTCGCGCACGGCAAGCATGGTGTCGGCGAGTGCGCGGCACAGGCCGGTCATGTCGATGCCGCCTTCAGCAGCCGGCTTGTCCAGGTTGGGGGTGTAGAGGATGACGAGGTGAGGCATGGGGATACTGCCTTTCAGAGGCGCGAACTCAGGAGACTGAAGCCGTCGGCGGCCGAAGCCTGCGCCGGCGGGATGGCCTTCCCGGTGACGGGCGTGACCGGGAACACGGCATTGATCTGGCCGGTGCCCGACGCGCCGAAGTAGGGCGTGATGACCTCGGCCTTGCCGTCGTATTCGCTCCAGCCCAGCACGCCCAGCATCATGGCGGTGTCGTGCATGAAGCCTTCGCCGTGGCCCTTGGCGGCGTACTCGGGCAGCATGCCGCAGAAGTCGGCCCACTCGCCGTTTTCCCACATCTGCACCACGCGGTGGTCCAGCGTTTCGAGGAAGGGGCTCCAGACCTTGAAGGCGAATTCGGGCGCCAGGCCGTTCTGTGCGAAGCGGTGGCTCAGGCTGCCACTGGCGAGGAAGGCCACGGTGCCGTCGTAGTGGTCTTCCACCGCGCGGCGCATGGCCCAGCCCAGGCGCGCGCTGTCGTTGAGGTAGTGCACCGTGCACAGTGCCGAGACCGAAACGGCCTTGAAGTGCTGGTCGGCGTTCATGTAGCGCATGGGCACGAGGGTGCCGTATTCGGGGCCGAGCGTGGTGGCGTGGTGGGCCAGGGTTTCGACACCGTGTTCGTTGCACACCTGGGCCAACAGTTTCCCCAATTCGGGGTTACCGGGGATGGCGAACGGCAGGTTGCTGATGAAGTGCGGCAGCTCGTTGCTGGTGTAGGTGCCTTCGAAGTGCGCCGCGCAGTTGAGGTGGTAGCTGGCGTTGACGAGCCAGTGGGTGTCGAAGACGACGATGGTGTCCACGCCAAGTTCTTTGCAGCGGCGCGCGATTTCCTTGTGGCCGTCGATGGCGTCCTGGCGGGAGCCTTTGCGCGGGCCGTCAAGCTCGCTGAGGTACATCGAGGGGACGTGGGTGATCTTTCCTACGAGTGCTACTTTGCCCATGGGTTTTGTCTCCTGCTGATGGGTTGGCTTTCGGTGGTTTCCCGGCCGCCGTGTGTGGTGGAAGGCGATGATGGGCGTGTACCTACGCTCATGTCCCCCGGTCTGCGCTGCGCGCAGCCCTCCTCCTTTACTTCGCTGCGGCACACACCCATCACCGCCTTCTCGCTGCGCATTGGCACTCGACCGTTGAGCTCCAACACCGCGTCAGGAAGGGAGTGACGTGGCGTTCTGTGTAGCGAAGTAAAGGAGGAGAAACGGGCGCAGCCCGTTTCGGGGGACATGAGCGCAACAGAGCGCCACGGCGCTACCTTCCCGCCCAGGTCCAAGAGTGAAACGCAGGAGAGCAAATCAAGCTCCCCAGTGAGGAATGTGGTGCGACCCCAGAGACACCGCCACGTTCTTCGGCTCCAGGAACACCTCGTAACTCCAGGTGCCGCCCTCGCGCCCCGTGCCCGAAGCCTTGGTGCCACCGAATGGCTGCCGCAGATCCCGCACGTTCTGCGAGTTCACGAAACACATGCCCGCCTCCACCGCAGCGGCCACGCGGTGCGCCTTGCCAATGTTTTCCGTCCACACGTAGCTGGAAAGGCCGTAGGCGATGTCGTTCGCCAGCTCGATCGCATGCGCCTCGTCGCGAAACGGAATCAGACAGGCCACCGGGCCGAAGATCTCCTCCTGCGCGATCCGCATGCGGTTGTCCACGTCGGCAAACACGGTCGGCCACACGTAGTTGCCCGCCTGCACATGCACGGGCAGTTCGGCCGCATACGAGGGTCGGTCCAAGCCGCCGCACAACAGCGTCGCGCCCTCTTTCGGCCCCAGCTCGATGTAGCTGCGCACCTTGGCCAGATGGGCCTTCGAAATCATCGGACCGATGGTGGTGTTTTCGTCCAGCGGGTCGCCCACGGTGATGCGCTTGGCCCGCTCGGCGAACTTCGCGGCGAAGTCGGCATAGATGTTTTGCTGCACCAGAATGCGGCTGCCCGCCGTGCAGCGCTCGCCGTTGTTGCTGAAAATCATGAACAGGGCGGCATCCAGCGCGCGGTCCAGATCGGCGTCGGCGAAGACCACAAACGGGCTCTTGCCCCCCAGCTCCATGCTGAATTTCTTCAGGCCCGCAGTTTTGACGATGCGGTTGCCGGTGGCGGTGGAGCCGGTGAAGGAAATTGCGCGCACGTCGGGGTGCGCGCACAGCGGCTCGCCGGCTTCCTTGCCGAAGCCGTGCACCACGTTCAACACCCCCGCCGGGATGCCGGCCTCCAACGCCAGATCGCCCAGGCGGGCGGCCGTCAGCGGGCTGAGTTCGCTCATTTTCAGCACCGCCGTGTTGCCAAACGCCAGCGCGGGCGCGACCTTCCAGGTGGACGTCATGAAGGGCACGTTCCAGGGCGAGATCAGTGCACAAACGCCCACCGGGTGGAACAGCGTGTAGTTCAGGTGCGTGGGCGTGGGGTAGGTGTGGCCGTCCACGCGGGTGCACATCTCGGCGAAGTAATAGAAGTTGTCGGCCGCGCGCGGTACCAACTGCTTGCCGGTTTGCGCGATGGTCTGGCCGGTGTCGTTGGTTTCGGTGCGTGCGATTTCCGGCACGTGTTTCGCGATCAGATCACCCAGCGCACGCATTTTTTTCGCGCGCTCGGTGGCGGGCAAACCGGCCCATTGGGGAAACGCCTCCTTGGCGGCCTGCACCGCCGCATTGACTTCCGCTTCTGTGCCCGAAGCCACTTCGGCCAGCACACCCTGCGTGGCGGGGTTGATCGTTTCGAAGTAGTCGGTGCCTGCGACGGTTTTGCCGTTGATGAGGTGGTCGATGCGGGTCATGCGTGGCTTTCGGATGTGATGGTGTTGGTGAGTTCGCCAACACCTTCAATGGATGTGACGATCACGTCACCGGGCTGGCAGTCGACCACGCCGTCGGGCGTGCCGGTGAGGATCAGGTCGCCGGGCATCAGCGTCATGAAGCTGCTGAAATATGCGATCAGCGTGGGCACGTCGAAAATCATGTCTTTCGTGTTGCCCTGCTGTGTGACTTTGCCGTTCACCGTGGTCTTGAGCGCGAGGTTCATGGGGTCCGGCACATCGGATGCATCGACCAGCCAGGGGCCGATGGGCGTGCAGGTGTCGCGGTTTTTCACCTTCAGGTTGGGCCGGTACCAGTTCTCCAGGTAGTCGCGGATGGCGTAATCGTTGGCCACGGTGTAGCCGGCCACACAGCCCAGGGCGTCGGCCTTCTTCACGCGCTTCGCCACGCGGCCGATCACCACCGCCAGCTCGCATTCGTAGTGCATGAACTGCACACCCTCAGGCCGCACGGTGAAGGCGCGGTGGCCAATCAGCGAGGCCTCGCCTTTGACAAAAGCCAGCGGCTCGTCAGGCGCCTTGAATGCGAGTTCTTTGGCGTGGTCGGCGTAGTTCAGGCCCAGCGCGAGCACGGTGCGGGGCCGCGGCACGGACGCCAGCGGTGGCAACCAGACCACCTCGTCATAGCCCACGCGGTGACCCTTGAAAGCGGGTGTCAGCAATTCAAGCTGTCCATCGGCTTCGATGGCGTCGTGGACCGCGCCGGCCCAGGCGATACGTGCGCGTTTCATGTGGACTCCTGCACGAAATGGTTGAGCAGCGGATGAAAACCGGCCACCGTGATCTCCACCGCATCGCCCGCTTTGGCGCGCGGGCGGCTTCCGTCGGCCAGGCAGTCGGTGCCGAGCATCAGCACGTCGCCGGGCCGCAGCGTCTGGAAAGTGCGCACATCGGCCCACAGCGTGGCGGCGTCGCGCACCAGATCGGCCAGCGAAACGACGTGCTTCAGCACACCGTGCACCCGCAGTTCCAGACTGAGCGCGCCCAGGCCGGCCAAGCCGCCGACGGCCTCCAGAGACACCACCTCGCGCCCCACACCCAGAAACCCGTCCACACACCGAAACTTCACCGGCGGGCGGTAATAACTCTCGTGAGGAAGGGCCACGTCGTTGAACAGCACACAACCCGCGACGGCACCGCCCTCGCCCGCCACCAGGCCCAGCGAGGCGCTCACGTCCACCTCATTCACGCCACGCGGCAAATGAATGGCGTGGCCTGTTGGCGTGAAGGTGTTGGCGGTCTTGATGTAGAGCACCGGCGCCTGCGGTGGCGCTTTGTAGGGCGCCTCGTTCATACGGGGCGCCCACAGCGCGTGTTCGCGTTGAAAGTTCAGCAAGGTGCCGTACACCGTGCCTGCGGGCATATAGGGCATGTTCATTCGGGTTCCACCTCAGAGTCGTCTTCGCCCAGGGGCGCTTCCAACGCGATCACCTGGTCCAGCAACGCATACAGCTGGGCCAGCTGCGCTTTGCCCAGGCGCTCTTCCATCCACGCGTAATGCGCCTCAATGGTCCGCGACAGCGTGCGCACCAGCTTCAGGCCAGCGGGCGTGGCGCGCACCACGGTGCGGCGCGCGTCCTGCGGGCAGCGGGCGCGTCGAATCAGCCCATCGCGCTCCATGCGCGTGAGCACACCGGTGAGGCTGGGGCCCAGCAACAGGGCCTCGCGGGCCACCCGGCCGGTTTCCACACCGCCGGGTTCGCGGGCGTGTTCGCCCAGCACACGCAGCACGCGCCACTGCTGGTCCGACAAGCCGTGCTCGCGCAGGCTGGGCCGGGTGTGGTGCATCACGGCCTCGCGCGCTTCGAGCAGCAGGCGCGGCAGGTTGCGGTGGACAAAGGGGATTGGATCGCTCATTTGTTTAATATGTTAAATGATTTGGCGAACTGCCTGACAAGGGTTTTCCCGAGTGCTTCTATCCATATGACTCAGGCGTTCCCACACAGGTGAAAATGCCCGCCATGACCACCTTGACCGCCCTGCTGGGCACCACATTTCCCTTGATCCAGGCACCCATGGCCGGCGTGCAGGGCGCGGCCCTGGCCGTCGCCGTGTGCAACGCCGGTGGCCTGGGCTCGTTGCCGGGCGCCATGCTCACACCGGAGGCGCTGGAGCGCGAGCTGAGCGCTCTGAGCGCAGGCACGCCGCACCCCTGGAACGTCAACTTTTTTTGCCACACGCCACCATTGCCCGACGCCGCACGCGAGGCACGCTGGCGCGATGCGCTGGCACCCTGGTATGCCGAAGCCGGGCTGGACATTTCAACGGTGCCCGCCGGCGCCGGACGCGTGCCGTTCAGCCACGCGGCGGCCGATGTGATCGAGCCCTTTCGCCCGCCGGTGGTGAGCTTCCATTTCGGCCTGCCCGCGCCCGACCTGCTGGCCCGCGTGAAAAGCTGGGGCAGCGTGGTGCTGTGCAGCGCCACCACGGTGGAAGAAGCACGCTGGCTGGAAGCGCACGGCGCGGACACGGTGATTGCCCAGGGCCTGGAAGCCGGCGGCCACCGCGGGACGTTTCTGAATCCCCACGCTCCGCCGCCGCGCGGGTCGCTGCCCATCGAGGGGAGCGACCCGGCTTGGGGCGGCCCGGCGCCGGATCTGCTGACTTCGCAAATGGGCACCTTCGCGCTGCTGCCGCAAATCGTGGCTGCCGTGCGTGTGCCGGTGATCGCGGCGGGCGGCATTGCCGACGCGGCGGGCGTGGCAGCAGCCATGGCACTGGGCGCTGCGGGTGTGCAGGTGGGCACGGCCTACCTGTGCAGCCATGAGGCCACCACCAGCGCCCTGCACCGCGCCGCGCTGCAAAGCGAAGCGGCGCGCCACACCGCGCTCACCAACGTGTTCACCGGCCGGCCGGCGCGCGGCATCGTCAACCGCGCCATGCGCGAGCTGGGCCCCATGAGCCTGGCCGCCCCGGCTTTCCCACTGGCCACCGCCGCCATGGCACCGCTGCGGGCGCACTTTGAAGCGCTGGGCCGTGGCGACTTTTCACCCCTGTGGGCGGGGCAAAACGCGAGCGGCTGCCGTTCGTTGCCAGCGGCCGAGATCACCCACCAGCTCGCCCGGGGATTTGAATGTTCGTTGTGATCTTCCGCGCCAAAGCCCGCGCGCTCGACGCCGACTACAGCGCCATGGCCGCGCACATGCGCGAACTGGCGCTGACGCAATTCGGCTGCATCGACTTCACCGCTGTGACCGAGGGCGGGCAGGAAATTGCCGTGTCGTATTGGCCCGACGAAGCCAGCATCCGCGCCTGGAAACAGCAAACGGACCAGCTGGCCGCGCAGCGCCTGGGCCGGGAGCGCTGGTACGCCAGCTACACGGTGGACATTGCCGAGGTGACACGGCACTACAGCCACCCGGCAACGTAAAACCCCGGAGATACCGGGTCAGCAATAGTCGTCGGGGTCGCGGTTGGCACGCACGCTGCTGGGCGCGCTGCGCTGCGCATTCAGCCAGCGCTTGAGCCCGGCGGGCTCCTGCACTTGCTCAAGGTCGCGCTCCAGCTGCGCCACGTCCCGCTCCAAGGCCTCCACCTGCGCCAGCAGGCTGTGCTTGAGCGTGTTCGGGTTGGTCACGGCGCCGGGCGGCAGGTCAAACTCGGCGGCCAGACGCTCCTGGCGGGCCGCGCGTTCGCGCTCCAGCTCGGCCACCTGCTGTTTGAGCAACAAGGTGAGCGCGGCCAGTTTGTCGTCGGCCAGGCGCGACACGGCTTGCGGGTCGGCCAGCTCGGCGCGCAGCTGAATCTGCATCAGCGTCACCAGGTCTTTGCGGCCATACGCGGCATTGGCCTCGCTCATCAGCGCGGTTTTGCGCAGGCGCTCCTGCGCGTCGGGTTCGCGGTCGGGGTGCAAGGCGCTGGCCAGCTGGCGAAACAGGGTGCGCAGCTGCGTGTCGGCGTCGGCCTGCTGGGCTTGTGCCTGTTCCTGCTCGGCGCCCGGCTTCTGGCGGGCCTTGCGGGCATTTTTCTTGTCGCGGCGGCGCGCCTGCGCGGCGTCTTGCGCTTCGCGCCAACGCGCCATGCCGGCGCGCAACAGCTCTTCCATGGGCGCGTCCGGGTCGGTCTCGGCCAGAGGCTCGCCCAGCACGGCTTCCAGCTTGGCACGCAGGGCGTCGGCAGCGGCCTGCTTTTTCTGCGCCAGCGTGTGGCGGCTGTGCTGGTCGTGCAGCGCGGCCATGGTTGTGTCGCCCTCGTCGGCCAGGGTCTGCGCCAGGCGGCACAGCGCTTCGGTGGCGGTGTCGTGTTGCAGCCGGCTCAGCGTCTTGCACTGCAGGCATTCGGCCAGCCACAGAGCCATCTCGCGCGTGCGCTGGCGCAGGCGCTGCTGCAGCGGCGCCACCCAGCGGTGCAGTTCCACCCGGTGCGACTGGCCCAGGGCGTCCAGCGCGTCGAGCTGGGCCTTGAGCTTGTCGATGCGGGCCAGTTGCAGGTTGAACGCGCGCGCTGCGCTGGAGGCGGGCAGGTCGTCCGGCGCCAGCACGCGCAGCGCCTGCGCCACGGTGGGGGGAAAAGAATCGGGGCTGGTTGACAAGGGGTGTCTCACGGAAGCGGGCTGCGCCAGGGCGCGGCGGGACTCGACTATATTGCCAGCCACATGGCCAAAGAAAAAACCCTCTTCACCTGCAACGAATGCGGCGGCAGCAGCCCAAAGTGGCTGGGCAAATGCCCGCACTGCAACGCATGGAACACGCTCATCGAATCGGTGGCCGAGTCGTCAGTCCCCGCCAAAAACCGCTTTGCCTCGCTGGCCAAAACCGCCGCGGTGACCGCGCTGGCCGACATTGAAGCCAGCGACGTGGAGCGCACCCCGACCGGCCACGACGAGCTGGACCGTGTGTTGGGCGGCGGCATTGTCGAAGGTGGCGTGGTGCTGATCGGCGGCGACCCGGGCATTGGCAAGTCCACCCTGCTGCTGCAGGCGCTGGACTCGCTGCAGCGGCGCTGGGAAGCGGCGCAGGGTGCGGCCGGAAAACGTGGGGCCGCGCTTGACATGAGCGACGCCGGGCCGCCCCAAGGCGCGAAAGCCCCCTCGGGGGGCAGCGGACCGCGCGAAGCGGGGCAGCGTGGGGGCACGCTCTACGTCACCGGCGAAGAAAGCGGCGCCCAGGTGGCGCTGCGCGCCCGCCGGCTCGGGCTGGACGGCTCAAAGGTCAATGTACTGGCCGAAATTCAGCTGGAAAAAATACTCGCCACGCTGGACGCCCACCGCCCGGCGGTGGCCGTGATCGACTCGATCCAGACCGTGTATTCCGAACAGCTCACCAGCGCGCCCGGCTCGGTGGCGCAGGTGCGCGAATGCGCGGCGCACCTGACGCGGGCAGCCAAGGCCAGCGGCACCGCCATCGTGCTGGTGGGCCATGTGACCAAAGAAGGTGCGCTGGCCGGCCCGCGGGTGCTGGAACACATGGTGGACACGGTGCTGTACTTCGAGGGCGACACGCACAGCAGCTTTCGGCTGATCCGCGCCATCAAAAACCGCTTTGGCGCGGTGAACGAAATCGGCGTGTTTGCCATGACCGAAAAGGGGTTGAAAGGCGTCAGCAACCCCAGCGCCATCTTTTTGAGCCAGCACAGCGAGCCGGTACCGGGCAGCTGCGTGATGGTGACGCTGGAAGGCACGCGGCCCATGCTGGTCGAAATTCAGGCGCTGGTGGACACCGGCGGGCCCAGCCCCCGGCGCCTGAGCGTGGGCCTGGACCGCGACCGCCTGGCCATGCTGCTGGCCGTGTTGCACCGCCACGCGGGCGTGGCCTGCATGGACCAGGACGTGTTTGTGAACGCCGTGGGCGGCGTGCGTATCACCGAGCCGGCGGCTGACCTGGCGGTGATGTTAGCGATCACTTCAAGCCTGCGCGGCAAGGCCCTGCCCAAGGGCTTTCTGGCCTTTGGCGAAGTGGGCCTGGCCGGCGAGGTGCGCCCGGCTCCGCGCGGCCAGGAGCGGCTGAAAGAAGCCGCCAAACTGGGCTTCAGCGTGGCCGTGGTGCCCAAAGCCAACATGCCCAAGAAGAACGACAAAGCCTTTGAGGGCCTGACGGTGCATGGCGTGGAACGCATCGAAGAGGCCATGGAACTGGCGCGCTCCCTCACATGAACCTGAATCTGCACCGGTACCGGCACCTACACCCGCACCCGCACGACACACCAGACTGCGTACAAACCGCAATCGGCGGCCCCGCGCGGCATTGGACAATCGGCGCATGACATTGCAAAAAATCCTGGTGGCCCTGGCGGGCATCGTGCTGGTGGCCATGGCGTACCAGACCTACGGCTGGCCCGGCGTGGCCGCGGCGCTGGGCGCCGTGATGATGTGGGTGATGCTGCACTTCACCCGGCTCATGACCGTGCTCAAGCGCGCCGCCAACCGCCCCATTGGCCATGTCGGCAGCGCCGTCATGTTCAACGTCAAGCTCAAACGCGGCGTCACGCTCATGCACGTGATCGCCATGACGCGCTCGCTGGGCGAGCGCCTCTCGCCCGAGGGCGAGGAGCCCGAGCGTTTTCGCTGGACCGACACCGGCGGCTCCGCCGTGACCGCCGACTTTCAAGGCGGCAAGCTGGTGCAGTGGACCCTGCAGCGCCCCCCGCCGGACGAGGGAATGCCAGCCTCCAGCGTCGCTGCGCCAGCACCCGGCACGGCGCCGTAAAATCAGCGGGTTAAGCAGGCGACACGTCTGCCGCCACCCAACCCCCTCAAAGGACACCGCACATGAGCCCCGTAGTTCCCTCGATGTCAGACCGCGACGGCAAGATCTGGATGGACGGCCAGATGGTCGACTGGCGCGACGCCAAGATCCACGTCCTGACGCACACCCTGCACTACGGCTGCGGTGCCTTTGAGGGTGTGCGGGCTTACAAAACGGCCGATGGCGGCACCGCCATTTTCCGGCTCGAAGAGCACACCGAACGCCTGTTCAACAGCGCCAAGATTCTGCGCATGAAGCTGCCGTTCACCAAAGAAGAAGTGAACGAAGCCCAAAAAGCCGTGGTGCGTGAAAACAAGCTGGAAAGCGCCTACATCCGCCCCCTGACCTGGATCGGCGACAAAAAACTCGGCGTGTCCCCCAAAGGCAACACCATCCACCTGATGGTGGCGGCCTGGTTGTGGGGCGCCTATCTGGGCGAAGACGGCCTGAAGCGCGGCATCCGCGTGAAAACCAGCAGCTACACCCGCCACCACGTCAACATCACCATGACGCAGGCCAAGGCGGTGAGCAACTACACCAACAGCATTCTGGCCAACATGGAAGTGACCGACGAGGGCTACGACGAAGCCCTGTTGCTGGACACCTCGGGTTTTGTGAGCGAAGGCGCCGGCGAAAACATCTTCGTCATCAAAAACGGCGTGATCTACACGCCCGACCTGTCGGCCGGCGCGCTCAACGGCATCACCCGCAACACCGTGTTCCACATCGCCAAAGACCTGGGGCTGGAGATCGTGCAAAAGCGCATCACCCGCGACGAGGTCTACATCGCCGACGAAGCCTTCTTCACCGGCACCGCCGCCGAAGTGACGCCCATCCGCGAACTCGACCGCATCGAACTCGGCAAAGATGACTACGTGGGCAGCCGCGGCCCCATCACCGAAAAGATCCAGAGCGCGTTCTTCGACATCGTCGGCGGCCGCAACCCCCAATACGCCCACTGGCTCACGCAGGTTTAAGGCCTACCACCATGAGCAACGCTGCCATTGAACTGAGCGCCAAAGACCTCAACACCCACGGCGGGGTGTTCTGCCCCAGCCCGCTGGCCGACATGAAACTGTGGAACACCCACCCCAAGGTGTACCTGGACGTGGCCAAAACCGGTGAGGCGCGCTGCCCGTATTGCGGGACGGTTTACCGGCTGAAGGCGGGCGAAACGGTTGGGCATGGGCATTAAGCCCCGCTTATGAGACCGTCTGCAACCCTGTGCCTCACGATCGGAAACCGACCGGAGCAGCTTCGGCAAACGCTGACGAGCTTGCTCGGTCACATTGCCTTTGACGAGGTCATCGCGGTCAATGACTTTGGTGATGAGCCCACGAACAGCGTGTTTCGCGAGCTGTGTCCGTCAGGCACATTGATCGTGCAGGAGCGCCAGATGGGCCACCATATCGCGGCTGACGCGATGTACGAGCGCATCACTACACCTTACGTTTTTCATTGTGAAGACGACTGGGTGTTCGAAACTGCGCCCGACTTGTCTGGTGCACAAGCACTGCTTCAAGACAGCAGAGCAAGCATGGTGTGTTTCCGTGCCGTAGAGGATGTGCTGCACGACAAACCCCTGCACTTCAAGCCTGCCAGGCACGAATTCAACGGCCAAAAAACATGGCGCCTTGATCATTTGCACAAACAGTGGCACGGGTTTACTTTTAACCCCCATTTCAGTGCTCTTTCGCTCTGGAAAGAGCTTGGCGGTTTTTCTCGCTTCAACGCTGAAAAAGACATCTCAGCTGCAATTCGCGCGCAAGGCCGTTTCGTCGTCTACGCAGACCCCGGTGCGTGTCGTCATATTGGAGATGGCGTGAGCGTGAGTGGCACCAATCGAAAATCTCTGTCCAAACACATAAAGGCGTGGATCAGGTCCAAACGCGATCGCGCTTAACCCATCGCACTCCCCAATGCCCCAACTCACCGTTGCCATCCTCACGCTCAATGAAGCCCGGCGCATAGCCAGTTGCATCCGCAGCGCGCATTTTGCCGACCAGATCGTGGTGGTGGACAGCGCCAGCAAGGACGGCACTGCCGAAATTGCACGCTCCCTCGGCGCTGAGGTGCATGTGTATGACGACTGGCAAGGTTTTGCGGTGCAGCGCGACAGGCTTCTCACCCACGCCAAGGGTGACTACATTTTTTTCCTCGATGCAGACGAAGAGTTCACCCCGGAACTGGAAGCCGAGTTGAAAGCCGTTCTGGCCAGCGGTGACAAGTCCGTTTGGGAACTGCGGTGGATTCAGGTGGCGTTTGGCCGCCCGCTGACCCTCATGCGCAGTTCAGGCAGCGTGCAGCGGTTGTTTTGGCGTGCGGACATTGAGCGCTTTGAGGGCGTTGTTCATGAGCACGCCGTCCTGCGCGAACAACGGCCCTTGCGCCGTTTCAAGCACCGCTTGCTTCACCATTCCCGCGAAACCATTCACGGCAGCCTGCTGAAGCTTGCGCAATATGCGCAGTTGGGTGCGGTGAAGCGCGCTCGCCTGGGCAAGACGGGTGGCATCTTCCGCGGCTTTTTGTCGGCGGCATCCAATTTCTTCCGCCTCTATTTTTTGCAACGCGGCTTCATGTGTGGGCCGCAGGGCTTTCTGTATTGTCTGTTTGTCAGTCTTGAGAGTTTTTTCCGCTATGTGGCCTTGAGGTACGACCGCAGCCACATGCAAACGCTGCCCAAGCGCTGATCGCCTTGCCCCGTGCAAGACACACCCATGCAGACACGCTTTCTGTTCGTCATGTTGCTCTGTCTGTCGGTTTCGTCGCTCCATACGAAACTGGCCGGGCTGGCTTGGCTGCTTCTTTTGATAGCAGCCCTCTCATCACTTCGACGCCACGCCCACGCCCCGCATCAGGACATCAGTCTTGCCCTGCGCCACTGGCTGATAGGCGTGACTTGTTTTCTGGCCACGAGTGCGGCCTTGGCTTTGATCTGGCCGGAACCCGGTTTCGAGGTGAGCAGCGATATCAACACAGGCTTTCGCTTGCTGGCTGCGGCGGTGGCCACGGCGGTCCTCGTTCAGCGCATGGATCCCCTGCGCAACCCGATTCGCCACGCAAGCACGGCGGCAGCGGTGGCGCTGGCGCTGGGTTTTCTGCTGACCCTGCTGGTGAGTCGGCCACTGCTGCCCTCGCACCCCATTCCGTGGGCGGTCAGCATGTCGATCTGGGTGGCGTTCCTGCTTCCCCAGGCCATGTCCAACGAAACGCCGAAGCACTGGGTCTGGGCCTACGGTGGTGCGGCCACGTTGGGCATTGTCGCGGTGCTGCTGTCCGAATCCCGGGGTGCGTATGCCATCGCCGTGTGGCCACTCATCTTGCTGGTGGCCAACAGCCTCCGGCACCATCGCCAAGCGGCGGTGCGGGCGGGCTGGCTGGGTACGCTGAGCGTTTGCCTGCTTGCCGCCTCGGTGCTGATGCCTCAGGACCCCCTGCGTTTGCGTTTGGCCTGGAACGAGGTCAACTCGGCCTTGAAAACGCAAGACTTCAACACCTCACTGGGCGCACGGGTGTACCTCTTCCAGACCGGCTGGGCGGGTTTTATGGAATCACCCTGGATCGGCATCGGGGCGACCGAGCGCATCAACCGATTGCAAAGCGCCGGGCTAGATCTTCCGGCAGCAGACGCAGAGCGCCACAGCCTGGTCCGCACGCTGGGTCATGTGCACAACCAGTACCTGCACCAGGCTATGGATGGTGGCTTGCTCGGTTTGTCCGGTTTGCTGGCCCTGCTTGGCGGCTTGGTGGCTGCGGCCTGGCGTCTGCGAAAGACCCATCGGATCGCATCCCAGCAGCTGGGTGGCATGGCTTTTGTGCACGGCATCGCTGGCCTGAGTAACGTCAACTTTGCCCACAACTACTACGCACTGATGCTGGGAATGGGTGTCACCCTCGCGCTACTACAGGCCGCGATGGCCCCACAAAAAGTCAACGGTTAAACTCGCTGGTTCAAGATGACCCAGGGGGAAAAATGATTTTAGTCACCGGCGGCGCCGGCTTCATCGGCGCCAACTTCGTGCTCGACTGGCTCGCTCAACACCATGAGCCAGTTGTCAATCTCGACAAGCTCACCTACGCAGGCAACCTCGAAACCCTGGCCAGCCTGCAGGGCGATGCGCGCCATGTGTTCGTGCAGGGCGACATTGGCGACGCTGCCCTGGTGGCCCGCCTGCTGGCCGAGCACCGGCCGCGCGCGGTGGTGAACTTTGCGGCCGAAAGCCATGTGGACCGCTCCATCCACGGCCCGGAAGATTTCATCCAGACCAACATCGTGGGCACCTTTCACCTGCTGGAAGCGGTGCGCGCTTACTGGGGTGGTTTGCAGGGCACCGAGCGCGAAGCGTTTCGCTTGCTGCATGTGTCCACCGACGAGGTGTATGGCAGCCTGGGCAAGGACGACCCGGCGTTCACCGAAACCCACCGCTACGAGCCGAACAGCCCGTATTCGGCCAGCAAGGCCGCCAGCGACCACCTGGTGCGCGCCTACCACCACACCTACGGCCTGCCGGTGCTCACCACCAACTGCAGCAACAACTACGGCCCGTTTCACTTCCCTGAAAAGCTCATCCCGCTGATGATCGTGAACGCGCTGGCGGGCAAAGCCCTGCCGGTGTATGGCGACGGCATGCAGGTGCGCGACTGGCTGTACGTGAAGGACCATTGCAGCGCCATTCGCCGCGTGCTCGAAGCCGGCCGCCTGGGCGAGGTGTACAACGTGGGCGGCTGGAACGAGAAGCCCAACATTGAAATCGTCAACACCGTGTGTGCACTGCTCGACGAACTGCGCCCGCGCGCCGATGGCCAGCGGTACGCCAGCCAGATCAGCTTTGTTGCCGACCGCCCCGGGCACGACCGGCGCTACGCCATTGACGCGCGCAAGCTGGAGGCCGAACTGGGCTGGAAGCCGGCCGAAACGTTTGAGAGCGGCATTCGCAAAACGGTGCAGTGGTACCTGGACAACCCGGACTGGGTGGCGCATGTGCAAAGCGGTGCCTACCGCGAATGGGTGGGCAAGCACTACAGCCCAGCGTGAACACCTGCTTCACCAAGGCTGAGACTCGTTGTTCTGTCGACGAGAACGTTTGTACTCGCATGGAGAACACCATATGAAAATTCTTTTGCTGGGCCCCAACGGCCAAGTGGGGTGGGAACTGCAGCGCAGCCTGGCGCCCTTTGGTGAGCTGGTGGCGCTGGACCGCCACAGCACCGAAGCCGAAGGCGGTTGCGGCGACCTGACCCAACTGGACGCCCTGGGCCAAACCGTGCGGGCGCTGCGGCCTGAGGTGATCGTCAACGCCGCCGCCCACACCGCCGTGGACAAAGCCGAAAGCGAACCCGAGCTGGCCCGCACCCTCAACGCGCTGGCCCCCGGCGTGCTGGCCGAAGCCGCGCACAGTGTGGGCGCGCTGCTGGTGCACTACTCCACAGACTACGTGTTTGACGGCACCGGCTCCACCCCCTGGGCGGAAGCTGCGCCGACCGGCCCGCTGAGCGTGTACGGCAGCACCAAGCTCGATGGCGAGCGCGCCATACAGGCCAGCGGGTGCCGCCACCTGATTTTTCGCACCAGCTGGGTGTATGCCGCACGCGGTGGCAACTTTGCCAAAACCATGCTGCGCCTGGCCGCAGAGCGCGAGCGCCTGACCGTGATTGACGACCAGTTCGGCGCGCCCACCGGGGCCGAGCTGATTGCCGACGTCACGGCCCACGCCATCCGTCAGGTGTTGCAGCGCCCGCAGGACGCCGGCACCTACCACCTGGCCGCTGCGGGCGAAACCACCTGGAACGGCTATGCCCGCCACGTCATCGAAACGGCCCGCCGACTGCGCCCCGAAATGGCACTGGCGGTGCAGGACGTGGCTGCCGTGCCCACCAGCGCCTTCCCCACCCCGGCGCAGCGGCCGCACAATTCGCGTCTGGACACCACACGGCTGCAACAGACCTTTGGCCTGCGCCTGCCGGACTGGCGGCGAGGGGTGGACCGCATGTTGGTCGAGATTCTGTGAAACCCGGAGGATTGATGAGCACCACGCCCCCCGGCCACACCAGCCCCCCTGCCACTGTGCCTGCTGCACTGATTGAGCTGCTGCGGCAACAGCCGCAGCTGGTGTTTTCTGTGCTGGTCGGCAGCCAGGCCACGGGCAACACCCACACTGGCAGCGACTGGGACATTGCGCTTCAATGGGCCCCTGAGGTGAACTGGATGGACATCCTGGGCCAAACAGAAGCCCTGCGCACCCAGCTGGCGCAGACACTGCACGTCTCGCCACAGGCCATTGACCTGATCGATCTGCGCCGCGCCAATCTGGCCATGCGAGCCGCGGTGGCAGAAGAGGGCGTGCCACTGACAGGCACCGACGGCTTGGCGTGGATGCATTTTCTGCAGCGCACCTGGCGCGAACTGGAACAGCACTACTGGGAGCAGCAGCATGCGGCTTGATCTGTACCAACTCGAAACAGCACGCATCGCAGCCGAACAAGGCGCACTGCTGGACCAGGCACGTGCCGTGATGCAGCAAGGCCAGGCACTGCGCCCGCTGGAGGACGCTGGCGTGCTGCATGCACTGCAGGTGCTGATCGAAAACGCCATTGGCAAAGCCAAACAGTTGCTCAAAGCGGCTGGGCAGCCTGTGCCTGTTTCAGCGCACGATGCCTTTGCTGCACTGGCCACCCACCAATTGATTGACGCGGCCGATGTGCCGGCCTGGCACGCCGTCGTGGGGCTGCGCAACCGCATCGTGCACGACTACATGAACATCGACATGGTGCAGGTGCGCGCCTGGGTACAGGACGGCAAGGACCACTTCGTGATCCGCTTCCTGCTCGAACCCTTCTCCATTCCTAACAAGACATGACCACGACCCAACGCAAAGGCATCATCCTCGCGGGCGGCTCCGGCACCCGCCTGCACCCGGCCACGCTGGCCATCAGCAAGCAACTGCTGCCGGTGTACGACAAGCCGATGATCTATTACCCGCTGAGCACGCTGATGCTCGCCGGCATCCGCGACGTGCTGATCATCAGCACGCCGCAGGACACGCCCCGCTTTCAGCAACTGCTGGGCGACGGCAGCGCCTGGGGCATGAACCTGCAATACGCCGTGCAACCCAGCCCAGACGGTCTGGCCCAGGCCTTCATCATTGGCGAGCAGTTTGTGGGCAATGCCCCCAGCGCCCTGGTGCTGGGCGACAACATTTACTACGGCCACGACTTCAGCCACCTGCTGGCCGGTGCCGATGCCCAAAGCGGCGGCGCCACCGTGTTTGCCTACCATGTGCAAGACCCCGAGCGCTACGGCGTGGTGGCCTTTGACGCTGCTGGCAAAGCCAGCAGCATTGAAGAAAAACCGCTGCAGCCCAAGAGCAACTACGCCGTGACCGGCTTGTATTTTTACGACAACCAGGTCGTGGACATTGCCAAGGCCGTAAAGCCAAGCCCCAGGGGCGAGCTGGAGATCACGGCGGTGAACCAGACTTACCTGGACATGGGACAACTCAACGTGCAGATCATGCAGCGCGGCTACGCCTGGCTGGACACGGGCACGCACGAAAGCCTGCTGGAAGCCAGCCAGTTCATTGCCACCCTGGAGCACCGCCAAGGGCTGAAGATTGCCTGCCCGGAAGAAATTGCCTGGCGCCACGGCTGGATAAACAGCGCTGCGCTGGAAGCCCTGGCCCAGCCGTTGCTGAAAAACGGCTACGGCCAGTACTTGAAGCGCATCTTGAGCGAGAAGGTGTTTTCATGAAGGTAACCCCCACCGCCATCCCCGACGTGATGGTGATTGAGCCCAAAGTGTTTGGCGACGCACGCGGTTTTTTCTTTGAAAGCTTCAACCAGAATGCCTTCAACGACGCCACCGGCACCAATGAGAACTTTGTGCAGGACAACCACAGCCGCAGCGCCAAGGGTGTACTGCGCGGCCTGCACTACCAACTGCAACAACCCCAGGGCAAGCTGGTGCGCGTGGTGCGCGGCGCGGTGTTTGACGTGGCAGTTGACATCCGCAAAAGCTCACCCACGTTTGGACAATGGGTGGGCGTGGAACTGAGCGAAGACAACCATAAACAGCTATGGGTACCTGCGGGGTTTGCCCATGGGTTCGTGGTTCTGAGCGAAACGGCGGACTTTTTGTACAAGACCACGGACTACTACGCTCCGGCGCATGAGCGGTGCATTGCTTGGGACGACCCCGCCATTGGCATTGAATGGCCAGCGGACATTGCGCCCCAACTATCGGCCAAAGACCAAGCTGGCCTTAGCCTCTCGCAAGCTGAGGTGTTTGCCTAATGCAAAACTTCTCTGCCTCGCCCCGCGAGATGCTGGCCAGCTTTTGGCGAAATAAGGGATTAATCCGAAGCTTGGTGCAACGCGAGGTGGTGGGACGCTATAAGGGTTCAATGCTGGGCATTTTCTGGTCGCTGGTCACGCCCATCTTCATGCTGGCGGTTTATACATTTGTGTTCAGCGTCGTCTTCAAGGCCCGCTGGGGCGCGGGCAGCGACTCAAAAACAGAATTTGCCTTGCTGTTGTTTGCCGGGCTCATTGTCTTCAACCTGTTTTCTGAATGTATAAGCCGCGCGCCAGGACTGATTCTGGCCAACGTCAACTATGTCAAAAAGGTGGTTTTCCCACTCGAAGTGCTTCCCTGGGTCAGCATGGGCAGCGCACTTTTTCACTTCGCCGTTAGCCTGGGCGTGTGGCTGGTCGCCTATGGGGTACTTTTTGGAATGCCGCACTGGCAAGCCTTGCTGATGCCGCTTGTGGTGTTGCCGCTGGTGCTGTTTGTCATGGGACTGAACTGGGCCTTGGCCGCCTTGGGCGTGTACATACGCGACGTTGGCCAAATTATCGGCCTCAGCATCACCGTGCTCATGTTCTTAACCCCCATTTTTTACCCCGCTTCGGCACTACCCGAAGCCTACCGGCCGCTTATGCTTTTGAACCCCCTGACGCTACCCATAGAAATGGCTCGTGACTTACTCTATTGGGGAAAGCTGCCACACATTAACCAACTAGCCCTATACGCCCTCGCTTCCGGGGCCGTTGCCATGCTCGGTTTTGCCTGGTTTCAGAAGACCCGCAAAGGATTTGCAGATGTCATCTGATTCGTCACCAGAATACGCTATCGAAGTCACTGGCTTGAGCAAGTGCTACGAAATTTATGACAAGCCCAGAGACCGCCTCACGCAGATGCTTGTGCGCGGGCGCAAGCAGTACTACAAAGAGTTTTGGGCTCTTAAAGACGTCAGCTTTAAGATCAAAAAGGGCGAGACCATCGGCATCATTGGGCGCAACGGCTCGGGCAAGTCCACCCTGCTGCAAATGATATGCGGCACTCTGAACCCCACGACGGGTGATGTGAAGGTGAATGGCCGTGTGGCGGCGTTGCTGGAACTGGGTGCCGGGTTCAATCCCGAATTTTCAGGCGTTGAAAATGTCTATATGGCCGCCTCTCTCTACAGCCTGAGCAAAGAAGAAGTCGATCAGCGTTTTGACGCAATTGCCACCTTTGCAGACATTGGTGACCACATTCACCAACCAGTCAAAACCTATTCCAGCGGAATGTACGTGCGCCTAGCGTTTGCTGTGATTGCACATGTGAATGCAGATATCCTAGTCATTGACGAAGCACTAGCAGTTGGGGATGTATTTTTTACGCAAAAATGCATGCGCTTCTTGAAACAGTTTCAAGAAAGAGGAACGGTCCTTCTTGTAACCCACGATATGAGTAGCGTCCTCGCTTTATGTGATGGCGGTGTATGGCTCGATAAAGGTCAACTGAAAGAGTGGGGGGTAGCCAAAACTATCTGCGAGTCCTATCTCAGCCACTATTACGATCTAAATCGTGACAGCACCATAGGCAAACCGACAGCAGAACAGACAACCTATAAAGACAAGCTAAATTCAGAAGATTTTTACGATTGTCGGCAAAACTTGATAAATACCTCATCGCTACGAAACGATTTAGAGGTGTCGATTTTCAAAGACCAAGACGACTCCACCAGTCAAACCGGACGAGTCTCAGTAGTAGATGTTTACTTCCAGGACATCCACGGACAACCCGTTAAGTGGTTTATCGGTGGTGAACTAGTAACTCTGAAAGTAGTTTTTAGAAATGAAATTGATATTCAGCAGCCAATTATCGGATTTATAATAAAGGACAAGCTTGGGCAATCCCTTTTTGGCGATAACACATATTTAACTTTTGCTGAAGAACGTATCGCACTTCAGAAAAACACATACTCCACTGCAAGTTTTACTTTCCGTATGCCAATAATGCCAGCTGGTGAATACACAGTAGGAATAGCGATCGCGAGCGGGACGCAGCAAGATCACGTGATGCATACCTGGGTTCATGATTCATTAGTAATAAGTTCAAACAGCAAGAGCATGGCGACCGGACTGCTTGGCATACCCATGCTATCTATAGAGATTGACAGATATGAAGGTTAAGTATGAATTTGACTTTGAAGATGTAAGCGTTTATGCAAATGTTGTTGATTTGATTATGCGATATGCCGAATCAGGCTCAACGCACATCGATCTAGGTTGCGGACATGCGGCGATAGCGAGAGCATTGATGGATCGTGGCATTAACTACGTGGGCTTTGATGGCGATCTGGAAACAATTACCAGCCTTAGGGGACGAGGCCTGGCGGCATATCACATCGACTTAAATAGCACAACCAATACTATTGAACAAATCATCGCCATTTCAAGCGTCTGTCAGGTCGATTCTATATCCATGATTGATGTGGTCGAACACCTAGACAAGGCTCGTGAGTTACTCAGTCAAATTGCAGTTCAATTGAAAGACGCAGCCAACCCAATACTAATATTGAGTGTGCCTAATTTTGCGCACGAAGATGTTTCTACAAAATTGGTTTCTGGCATTTGGGATTATACCGAGACAGGCATACTAGACAGGACACACCGTGTGGTCTATACACAAGAGAATCTTCGGAAACTAACTACATCAGCTGGCTGGAAAGAGGTTGCTGCTCTAGATTACCGCCTGGAATTGACCGAACAACGTTTGCTTCCTGCGCCTGCCCACTATCGCGCCACTGGAGGCATGGACTCACTAATACGGACTATAAAAAGATACGTAGATCGCAACTACAACGTCTATCAATTCGTCAGGGCTTTCGAGGTGAGCGACAAGAGCCACCAAGTGCTCTCTCCACCCCCAGTCTTGTCTTTAATTGTAACAACAAATTCCGACTTTAGATCGGTGCATGCAATTTTTCGCAACGAATGCTGGGGAAGCCCTTCCGATCATCGCGTGCAAATTATTTGCGCCACACAATCACTCGCCATCGACCTTGACATTGATTCACCTCGAATAGATATTCAGTATGTAGCGTTGGATGCGGGCATTGAAGAAGTAATAACGGGTAGGTATGTATTGCACTTCAAATCTGAGGCGATGTGGTCTTCAGATGAATTTCTAAACTTGATTGAAGCACTGATATGCAAACAGCCTGAAGGCGTTATTTGCCCCCGAATGCACCAAACCGACGGAGAACCTAATAGTCTTTGGCTGGAGCTTGCGAGACAACTGAATGTCGACCTGATCAACCGATGTCTTCTGCCAGTCGACTATTTCGTGAACTATAAAGAGCCTATTTATTTTCAAGACGATGCTTCACTGCGTGCTCAGCAATTACTACGTGTAGCTGCAAGAACGGGAATTACATTTCTGAGTGATATAGGCAAACCGCCCCCATCTAGTCAGTCCTTGCCCCAGACCTGGCAATTGATCCAGCAAATTGGGCCAACGGAAGCCTATCAACTTTTTATCTTGAATGGGAAGCTACCTGAGGGATTTATCAATTGCGTCAAAGCGTTGGATGCAGCGGTACAAAACGTAGGCTTGATGCGATCCTCCATATCCTGGCGCGCCACAGCTCCGATAAGGCTTATCGGCCACATTGCTCGCGGAAACTTCGGCCTTGCATCACTGTTGATCGGTCATGCAATTTCGCGCGCGGTAGGGAAACTGCCTCTGCGTTTAGTCAAGACTCTCCGCCGTGGGCGTGAGTTTATACTCAATCTCACAGGCATACTACCAAACTCCAGCGCTAACTTACCTGCGATTTCGACCATGATCGACGATCGCTGTGAGCGCACCCGTAATCCCATTGATCTGGACCCAATGTGTCCACCAATACCTTCTAACTGGCCTGCTCTCGACATTGGAGTAGTGACCTTCAATAGCAAGGCATGGATCGGAGCTTTCGTCGACAGCCTGCTAAAGCTTGATTATCCAGCGAAGCTCCTATCTATTCATTTCATTGATAACAATTCTAGTGATGGCACTGAGAACTTTCTTCGTGAAACATTACCTATACTACACGGAGCTGGGTTCGCAGCCGAGGTAATTTCAAGACCCAACAAAGGATTTGGCGCAGGCCATAATGCGGCAATTAGTTCGGGCCACGCTGAATTCTGTTTAGTTACTAATATCGACCTGACATTTGAACCAGATAGCCTTAAAAAGGTAGTCGCTATTGCGCTGGCCGATGACCCACTAGCTGCGGCCTGGGAGTTGCGTCAAAAACCCTATGAACATCCCAAGTTCTACGACCCGATTACGGGTACCACCAACTGGAATTCCCACGCATGCGTTCTATTGCGTCGCACTGCAGTCGAGGAGATCGGTGGTTACGATGAAACTCTGTTCATGTATGCCGAAGATGTCGAACTATCGTATCGATTGAGAAGGAACGGTCATCTGCTGCGCTACTGTCCCGTGGCCTTTGTATGGCACTACAGCTATGTGTCAAGTACCGAGATCAAGCCGCTCCAGTACAGCGGCAGTACGTTCGGTAACCTGTATCTTCGCCTGAAGTACGGAAAGCTCAGCGATATACTGGTTGTGCCAATGCTGGCACTGCGACTACTGGCAGTCCCAGAGGTCTTTCCGGGCTCACGGCGGAAGGTTGCAAGGAACCTCCTGCGGTTACTCTTCGTGGCCCCAAAGGCATTATTGACCCGTAAAGCGTCATCTGCACATTTCCCGTTCAGAACATGGGACTATGAGCTCATCCGTGAAGGTGCATTTGTCGAGCAAATAATGCAGGAGGCCAAGCAGCCATTGATCAGTATCGTCACCCGCACATACAGGGGACGAGAGTTATATCTCCGGCAAGCACTTATGAGTAGTGCCCACCAGACTTGGTCCAACCTTGAACACATTGTGGTTGAGGATGGCGGCGACACGATGCGCTCTCTGTGTGAGGAGGTAGCCAAAGCAACGGGACGCACCATACGATTCATCGCCAATGGAAAAGATGGCCGATCTAAGGCAGGTAATACCGGTTTAGCAGCGGCGCGCGGTCGTTGGTGTGTGTTTCTAGATGACGACGATCTTCTGTTTGCCGATCACGTTGAGGTTTTGGCAAGTGCAGTAGCGGGTGACTGTGAAGCGGTGGCCAGTTACACACTCGCATTGGAAGTGGTCACTGACTCGACTGAACTGGCGCAGGGACGGTATGTTGAAACTGCTTACTTTATACCTGCGGTTTTGCGCCAGCCATTTGACTATCAAACCTTGCTACATCACAACTACTTTGCCATTCAATCCGTACTGTTTGAGCGTAGACTGTTTGAAGAGAGAGGCGGATTCGACGAGGATATGGACGCACTTGAGGACTGGCTTTTATGGATGCGGTATGCAAAAGGCAACCGCTTCGTGTACGTGCCCAAGGTTACATCAATGTATCGCACCCCAGCTGATCCAGCCAAAGCAGAAGAACGCTCTGAGGCATTTGGAAAAGCATATCCGCTAGCTCTGGCACGGGCGCAAGCCTACAACACGAAAAACATAAGAACCAACCTTTCTGCAGAAGATATGTCGCCTTATTTTAATCGACCCGAATGAGGATAAGGGAACAACTATGGCCCCGGAGCCTTTTCAAAGAAACAACTTAGATGCAGTTAGGCTGGCAGCAGCATGGATGGTTCTCTATTCACATTCATTCGCCTTACTCGGCTTGACTGAGCCAAGATTTCTTTCATGGATTCCGTTTGGACCATTGGGAGTTTTTATTTTTTTTACAATAAGTGGCTATTTAGTCAGTGCAAGCTGGGAACGCGACCCAAACATTTTACGCTTCTTTCAGCGCCGGCTAGTACGTATTCTACCGGGACTTGTCATCTGCACAATACTCACAATATTTGTACTCGGTCCTATATTTACTACGTTACCCATGAAGGAGTATTTCGGCAATCCACACACCCGTGGATATCTGCAGAACATAGGGCTACACATCGTTTACTATCTCCCCGGCGTATTCGAGCATAATAAAATTGGTAACGCAGTAAACGGCTCGCTCTAGAATCTGCCTGTCGAATTCCTGATGTATGTTGTAATAGCATTAATAGGAGTGCTGCAAGGGAACCGGTGGACGTTAGTTATTCTGGCAACTGCCTCGGCCGCGACATGCCTTATGTGGGCCCAAGTCTCAACGGAGATGCTGGTATTTTATAATTTTGACCTGCGGCAAGCCTTCATCTGTGGCACGTATTTTTGGATCGGCGCCTGCCTCCAACGTTTCAATCTCAAGCGGCATCTAACACCAACAGCGGGGATGCTCGCTTTGTTTGCAATGATGTCCCTCGAACCTTGGCCGAGCCAACTCGCATTGACTTCCTGGGTGTTACTGCCAATAGTCGTACTCGCCTTCGGCTTCGCTTACAGCCCTTGGCTCAGGCACCTCACAAGATCCGGAGATTATTCGTACGGGATTTATATCTACGCATTCCCGATCCAGCAGTCTGTGGTTTATATGTGGCCCAATATTGGGATTGGCAACTACCTGCTAATCTGCACAGCCTGCACCTATCTGATGGCGATGTTGTCTTGGCACCTAGTCGAGCGCCGTGCGTTAAATTTCAAACCGCGAAATCCTTCGCCAACACTTCAACAGCCAACAAATGTGGCAAGCGCCTAAAATCTATTCTAACTATTGAAGATGCCTGGAAGTAAATCAAATCAGTCAAACGAAGACTGGGAAATCTCAACTGGGTAGACAATATGTTCTAGTTGAAGTACTGGCTCTCCATGACTGGGCAGGAAGAGCGATAATTTTTTTAACTATAAATTATAGCTTGCGCCAATAACTCAAAAAATCAATATTGCTATACCAAAGATAACATCAAGCCAAAAGCAAGTGACAGGTTGGATCCTATAGTTTGTCGACGAATACCTGTTTTCCTCCAAGCCATGAGTCGCCGCCATATAAATGGATTGGATCGAATCATCGCAAACTGATGGCATATATCCAAAGCTGAAGGCGTAGGCAAGGTCTCAAGGTCTTTAACGGCTGCCAAGCCTGCGTCAGTCCACTGCCTAAAGCGTCCAGTAGCAAGCGGCTTTAATCTCTTAACCTGTGCAATTACGCCATTATTCGACCCGATTACGTTCCTCGCATGTTGTCTATATGACACACCCACATGGTTGTCAAACCAGACCTGTCCACCGAGTGCCGTTGCAACCAAATAAGTCGTCCAGTCGTGCCAGACACTGTGCTCAGGCTGAACTTTTTTTTGCGCCATTAACACGGCCTGGCTCATGACCATGGTATTGCCACTGGCAATGTTCTGAACCAATGCATTGCCAAAGGTAGGCGCACGTTGAATGCCGGGGCTTAGGCCAATGGGTTTAAGTTGTTCATCGACAAATTGTGTACGGCTGCAATACAGCCGAACAGGGTTCTTGCTGTTTTCTAAATGCCAAGCCGCCGCACGTGCCAATTTATAGTCAAGCCACACATCGTCTTGATCGCAGAATGCAAACAAGTCAGAGGGCGAGCGGGCCTGAGCATGCTGTATGAGGTGAAAGAAGTTGCGCGTAGATGAACCCTGGCAAGGGCCTGTGAGTACAGTTATCGGCTGGCTAACTTGCTCCGCAAATTGAGCAACTATGTCGAGTGTGTCGTCGGTTGAGCCATCATCGCTCACCGTGAGCGTCCAATCTGTGTGCGTCTGGCGGGCGATGGAGCTCAATTGCTCAGCCAGAAAGCGACCGCCGTTGTAGGTGGCAAGCAGTATGTGGACGGTCGGTTGGGGCATGAAATAATTCAGTCAGTTGTCTACAGGGGTCTGGGTGTCGTCTTCTTTGTCAGTTTATGTTGTGGTGCCCACGCGCAATCCTGGGGCGCGGTGGAGCCAATGGCTGGAAGCACTGCGGCTTCAACAACCTTGTGTGTCCAGTTTGGTGGTGGACTCCTGCTCCGACGACGGTACAAACTTTACCAGTCTGCCTGCTGGCTCGCGCTGTATTCAGATACCGGTTGCTTCGTTCAACCACGGGGGCACTCGAAACCTTTCACTTCAACATTTGCCGCCTGCCACCGATGTGGTGGTGTTCATGACCCAAGACGCGCTGCTTGCCGATGTGGACGCGCTGCAAAAGCTGGTGTCAGCGTTTGACGACCCCACCGTGGCCTGTGCGTTTGGCCGGCAGCTGCCTCATGCAGATGCATCAGCGCTGGCTGCGCACGCGCGGCTGTTCAACTACCCAGACGCGTCGCGGGTGGTGAGCCTGGCTGACAAAGACCGGTTGGGGTTGAAGACCTGCTTCATGTCGAACTCATTTGCAGCCTACCGCGTGGCAGACCTGCTGGCGGTAGGCGGGTTTCCGTCACATGTAATTTTGGGTGAAGACATGGCCGTTGCGGCGCGCTTGCTGCTCGCAGGCAAGCAGGTTGCCTACCAAGCTGAGGCCTGCGCTTACCACTCTCACAACTACACGCCCCTTGAGGACTTTCGCCGCTATTTCGACACCGGTGTTTTTCACGCCCGCGAACCATGGCTTTTGGATGCGTTTGGTGGTGCCAGTGGGGAAGGGCTTCGTTTCGTCAAGTCGGAGTTGCGGTACCTGCTGAAGCATGCGTCCTGGCTGATACCGAGTGCGTTGCAGCGTACGGTGCTTAAACTACTGGGTTATCGGCTTGGCCGGGCTGAGGCGCGTCTTCCGCTGGCGCTTAAGAAGCGGTTGAGCATGTTCAGCGGGTTTTGGGACTGACGGTTCAGGTAAGTATAAAAATAAGCAGCACTTTGAGGGGACGGCGTGAATAGAAAAAGAGAGGCAAGGCCCTTGCTGGCACCCTGGTTGGCAAGGCCGCAGTCGGTGCTGTCGGTCCGGCTGACGAAGCTGGCGCTGCTGCTTGCTGATGTCTTTGCGCTGTTGCTGAGCGGTTTGCTGGCTGCGGTGCTGGCCGTAACTTGGGACGCGCGCGTGCCTGGGGACTTTGCGCAGTGGGCGGCTACACAGTCGCCGGGGCGCTATGTGGGCTGGTTGCTGGTGGTGCTGCTGGGCGTGGCGCTGTTTCTGGGGCGCTACCGGCACTACAGTGAACGCAAGCCTTTTTGGCGCGAACTGGGTGAGGTGTTTCACAACATTTTCTGGCTGGCGCTGCTGGACATGGCCTTGATGTCTCTTGCGCGCTGGAACGCTTCACGCCTGTGGTGGCTGCTGGCCTGGCTGCTGGCGGCGGCGCTGGTTCCGCTGGTGCGCGCTGCCGTGCGGCGTGTGCTGCTTCGCCTGAACCTGTGGCAGCGGCCCACGGTATTGATCGGCGCGGGCCCCAATGCGGCTGAGGCGCTGCTGGCGCTGCGCAGCGAACCCTTGATGGGGTTTGAGGTGGTGGGCTGTTTGGCGGCGAACATCCACGACGGCGCACCCACCACCGCCGGCCCTGAGCTGCCCCCGCGGCTCACCTCCGCACAGTTGCACCGGCTCAGCCGGCACGCGGGGTTGCAGGTGGTGATTGCGCTGGAGCACCACGAGTCAGCCTTACGTGAAATGTGGCTGCGCCAGTTGGCCAAGTGGAGGGTCCAAGACGTGAGCGTGATTCCGGCGATGCGCGGCATCCCGCTGTATGGCACCGATATTTCTTACTTTTTTTCGCACGAGGTTGCGCTCTTGCGCGTCAGCAACAACCTGCGGCATTGGCCGGCACGGCTTTCAAAGCGTGCCTTTGACATCGTCGCATCGATGGCGCTGTTGGCGGCGCTGTCGCCGCTCATGGCTTATCTGGCGCTGCGCATTCGCAGGGATGGCGGCTCGGCTGTTTTCGCGCACCAGCGGGTGGGCCGCGGCGGGAACATGTTTCCCTGCTACAAATTTCGTTCCATGGTGATGAATGCCCAGGAGCAACTGGAGCAGCTGCTGGCGTCCGACCCCGAGCTGCGCGCCCAATGGGAGCGCGACCACAAATTGAAGGACGACCCGCGCATCAGCCCCGTGGGCCATTTCCTGCGCAAGACCAGCCTGGACGAACTGCCCCAGCTGTTCAACGTGTTGCGGGGCGAAATGAGCCTGGTGGGGCCGCGCCCCATCGTCACGGCCGAACTGGAAAAATACGGCGAAGACGTGGAATATTTTTTGATGGTGCGGCCAGGAATCACCGGCCTGTGGCAGGTGAGCGGCCGCAACGACGTGGACTACGACACCCGGGTCTACCTGGACACCTGGTATGTGAAGAACTGGTCGCTCTGGTACGACATTGCCATTTTGTTCAAGACGGTGCGGGTGGTGTTCAAGCGCGAAGGCGCTTACTGAGAAAAGTGCATATTGCTCCGGCCCTGTGAAGTCAGTGGCCCCTCACCCCAGCCCTCTCCCGCAGGCGGGAGAGGGCGTGAAGACAAAACTGGGTCGAATCAATAGAATGGTGACACTCCAACCCCACGAGGTGACACCGTGCCCCATACGCTTGAGAAACCGCGCGCGCCTACCGTAACACTCAAACTCGATGCATCGCACCGGGGGCGGCTCAAGTCGCTGGCGTTGGCCAAAAAGCGCACGGCCCACTACCTCATGAAAGAAGCGATTGAACGTTACCTCGCCGAAGAGGAGGCACATTTGGCTGTATTGAACAGCGTCGACGATTCGGTTTCGCACTTTGAAGCCACGGGGCTCCATGTCTCGCTGGACGACGTGAAGGCGTGGGCGAAGGAAGTCAAGACCAGCCGTGACGCGCAGCTACCCCCATGCCACGCGTGAAGCTTTCGGATGCGGCCCGTATTGACATTCAACGGCTTTACGACTTTTTGGCGCAGTTCGATTTGACGGCTGCAGACAGCGGCAACGATGCCATTGTTGCAGGACTGGACTATCTCGAAACCTATCCCCTCAGCGGGTCTCCGGTAGAAGACCCCCCACATGTCCGCAAGTCAGTGGTCGCTTTTGGGGCCAGTGGCTATCTGATTTTTTACAAGCGTTATGAGCGGACAGACACCGTTTTGGTGGCCCGGATCATTCACCAGAAGGAGTGGTACGAGATCGGAGCGATCGGGACCCAGGAACTGGGGGCCTGAATGGGCTTCAGGACCGGGCGTATTCAACGCTGAAGTGCGATGGCATCGATCGTACGAAGGCAGGGCGTGAAATACGTATTGACCGCTTGAAAGTCAGCAGGCGAACGGCGCTTCAGCGCCCGTACCGGTCCTCAAACCGAACAATATCGTCTTCGCCCAGGTAGCTGCCCGACTGCACTTCGATGATTTCCAGCGGAATGGTGCCGGGGTTGGCCAGCCGGTGCACTTCACCCAGCGGAATGTAGGTGGACTGGTTTTCGGTCAGCACCACCACCTTCTCGCCACAGGTGATTTCGGCGGTGCCTTTCACCACGATCCAGTGTTCGGCGCGGTGGTAGTGCTTTTGCAGGCTGAGGCTGGCCTTGGGCTTGACCAGAATGCGCTTGACTTTGAAGCGCTCGGACTCGTCGATGCTGTCGTACCAGCCCCAGGGGCGGTGCACTTTGCGGTGCAGGTTGTGCTCTTCGCGCTGCTGCGCCTGCAGCAGGCCCACGATGTGTTTGACGCCTTGTGCGCTGCCACGGTGGGCCACCAGCACGGCGTCGGGGGTTTCAACCACCACCAGGTCGCTCACCCCGACCAGGCTGACCAGGCGGCTGCTGGCATGCACCAGGTTGTTGCGGCTGTCCACGGCCAGCACATCGCCCTGCGTGGCGTTGCCCAGATCGTCCTTGGGCAACATGTCCCACACGGCGTCCCAGGCGCCAAGATCGCTCCAGCCGGCGTTGAGCGGCACCATGCGGATGGACTGACCGCTGCCGGGGCAGCGCTCCATGACGGCGTAGTCGATCGAATCGGCGGGGATGGCGGCGAATTCGGGTTTGCCGGGGCGTATGAACGGGGCGTCGGTGCTGCGTGCGGCCCAGGCCGCCTGGCTGGCTTGCAACATGTCGGGCCGAAAACGCTCCAGCGCCTGCAGCCACACCGAAGCTTTCAGCACGAACATGCCCGCGTTCCACAGGTAGCCGCCTTCTTCCAGGTAGCGCTGCGCGGTGGATGCATCGGGCTTTTCAACAAAGCGCAACACGGTTGCAGCGGCATGGGGCTGGCCACCTTGCACCTGGATGTAACCATAGCCGGTCTCGGGCCGGGTGGGCGCCACGCCCAGGATGACGATGTGCCCGAGAGCGGCATCGGCCACAGCGGTGGCCACGGCAGAACGGAACGCCGCTTCGTCGGCAATCACATGGTCGGCGGGGGTGACGACGAGCACCGGGTCTTGCCCGTGCGCCATGGCGGCCAGCGCCAGCGCGGGCGCGGTATTGCGCCCCATGGGCTCGAGCAACACGGTGGGCGCTTCGCAAGCCACTTCGCGCAACTGTTCAAGCACAAGAAAGCGGTGGTCTTCGTTGCCCACCACCAGTGGGGCCTGCAGCACCAGGCCTTCTGAATGCAGCCCTGACAGGCGCATGGCGGTCTTCTGAAACAGGCTGTGGGCACCTTCCAGGCACAGGAACTGTTTGGGGAAACCCGCACGGGACAGCGGCCACAAACGGGTGCCGGAACCACCCGCAAGAATCACCGGGCAAATAGGGGGCATGTGAGTCATTCAAAACACCCGTTGGATACGCACGCAGCGCACACGGTACAGCCATGTGCCCATTCTGGCGACGGGATAGACCTCAGCCAAAGCGAAGCCTGGGTTTCCCACGGGCATCATCCGAGATCATGGCCTGTGCCCGGCTGCAAGGGGCGACCTGCATACGCGATCGTCACGCGGTCGTCGTGATGTCCTGCCATTGCTGTGAGCATGCCACAGCAGTGCGGGAATAAAAAAAGCCACCTCGCGGTGGCTCGACAAGTCCGAGGAAGGACGCCGTTGGAGACCCGTTTCAACGTTATGGATGACGCAGCTTGTTGGCCGGACCCGGGTTTCTTTTGTGTTGTGACAGCAACGGCTGGGATTGTGCACTTTAGTATGTGTTCCCGCCATCCCCTTTTCAGGGTATTTGTGACGAAGTATGAGGTGCCCGCACCCAAAACCACCTGCTGAGCGTCGGAGTCAGGCAGCCTGACCCAAGTTAGGTCCACAGCCTGAACTCAAAGCGGCAGTTCCACCACGAAGCGGGCGCCGCCACCGTCCCGGGCTTCGCAGCGCACCAGGCCACCGTGGCGCTCGGCAATGGTTCTGACGAGCGACAGGCCCAGGCCCACGCCGCCTTCGCGTTCGCTGGCGCCGGGCAAGCGGTAAAACGGCTCAAAAATGCGCTCGCGCTGGTCGGGTGGCACACCCGGCCCGCGGTCTTCGACGCAGATCTCGACCACGCGTTGGGTCGGGTTGTCTGCCCGCTTGTTGCCCGGCCCACCTTGGCCTGGGGTTTGCAGGGCCATGGTCAGGCGCACGTCGGCGTCTGCGGGTTCGTCTGCCGTGTGGGACGGGGAGCGGGTGCCGTAGCGGCGGGCGTTTTCGAGCAGGTTGCGCAGCAGGCGGCGCAGCAGGCGGGCATGGCCTTGCAGCAGCACGGGTGAGGCGCCGGGGGCGATGTCGAGGTCGGCACCGGTGCGGGCGCACTCTTCGGCGGCGAGCCCCACCAGGTCCACTTCTTCGGTGGGGCCCAGGGCCGAGGCGTCGTTGGCGTCGCGGGCATCGAGGCGGCTGGCCAGCAAAATTTCGTCAATCAGCTGGTCCAGTTCTTCGATGCTGCGCGCCATTTCCTGGCGCTGCGGGGCGCTGGCGCTGTCGCGGCCCAGCAGCTCCAGGCCCATGCGCAGGCGGGCCAGCGGTGAGCGCAGTTCGTGCGAGGCGTTGGCCAGCAGTGCTTTGTGCGACTGCAGCAGGGTTTGCACGCGCTCGGCGGCGGCGTTGAAGCGTGTGGCCAGAAAGGCGATTTCGTCTTGCCCTTGCACCGGCAGGCGGGTGGACAAATCGCCATCGCCCCAGCGCTCCACGCCTTTTTGCAGGGCTTCCAGCCGTTTGGTGAGGCGCCGCACGATGGGGTAAGCGCCCAGGGCTACGGCAATCGCCACCAGCCCCAGCAGCCAGGCAAACCCGGGGGCCGACTGCAGCCAGGCCTGGGCGCGGCGCGCGGGCAGTGGGCTGCCGGGCGGGCGGTTGGCGCGGGGCAGTTGCACGTAGAGCGTTTGCCCGTCTTTCATGGTGACCTGAAATTCGAGCCCCTCACCGGGCACACGCACGGCACGGGCGGGTGCCTGGCCCACGATGTCGCCCGCGCCGTTGCGCAACACGATTTCGCGCCCGGCGCGGTTGGCGTTTTGTTCGCGCTCATGGTCCAGCGCCACCTGCCAGAGCCAGCCCACCACCAGGGTGAGCACGGCCACGGCCGCCACCACGGCGAGCCAGATGCGCAGGTAGAGCTTTTGACCGATCAGGGAGTCCATGGCGGTTCAGGCACGCGCAGCGCTGTGGGCGTGGCACATAGGGAGCATCAGTCTTGCTGTTTGGCAAACACGTAGCCGACGCCGCGCACGGTGAGGATGCGTTTGGGGTCTTTGCTGTCGGCTTCGATGGCGTTGCGGATGCGGCCAATGTGCACGTCGATGGAGCGGTCAAACGCCTCCAGCTCGCGGCCGCGCACGGCTTCCATGATCTGGTCGCGTGTGAGCACGCGCCCAGCGCGTTCGGCCAGGGCCACCAGCAGGTCAAACTGGTACGAGGTGAGTTCGCAGGCCACGCCGCCCACCTGCACGGTGCGGGCATCGCGGTCGATTTCGAGCGAGCCAAACCGCAACACCGGCGTGCTGCGGGTGGTGCTGGCCTGGCCGGGCTCACCGCGGCGGCGCAGCACCGCGCGGATGCGTGCCAGCAACTCGCGGGGTTCAAACGGTTTGGGCAGGTAGTCGTCGGCACCCATTTCCAGGCCAATGATGCGGTCCATGGGGTCGCCCTTGGCGGTGAGCATGATGACCGGCACGCGCGCGGCATCCCCCGGCAGGGCGCGGATGCGGCGGCACACTTCCAGCCCGTCGATGCCGGGCATCATCAGGTCCAGGATGACCAGCTCGGGCAGCATCACCTGCAGGTGCTCCAGGCCTTGTTCGCCGTCGGCGGCGTGGGTCACATCAAACCCCGACTGGCCGAGGTAGTCCACCACCATCTGCGCCAGGCGGGCATCGTCTTCAATCATCAGCAAAGGGGATGTCATGGGGTGCAGTCTAACGACGTCCGTGGAAATTTTCCGTTCATGAACCATGGTGATAGCCCAAGGTGAAGCGGGCTTGTGGCTCGCGTAAAGTTCCGTGAATGTGGACACCCCCGCCCGGGCCTTGCGCCCCACCCGACCCCGCTGCACCACCGCCCGAGGCCGGCCAGGCGGCGCCCGCCCTGCCCGCGCGGTCGTTTGACGCCTTGCTGCACCGGCAGGCGTTGGGCCGGCCCGAGGCCCTGGCGCTGAGCTGGCGCGACCCGGCTGGGCCGGTGGCCGATGGGCCCTGGGCCCGGCTCACCTACGCGGACCTGGCCCAGCGTGTGGACACCCTCGCGCTACAACTGGCCCCGCACCTGCACCGGGGCGACCGTGTGGCCTGGCTCGGCCTGAACCACCCGGCGCAGCTGGCGCTGTTGTTGGCCCTGGCGCGGCTGGGCGCGGTGCTGGTGCCGCTGAACCACCGCCTGTCGCCCACCGAGTGGTGCGCCGTGCTGAACGACTGCACGCCCACCCTGCTGGTGCACGACGACACGCTGGTGAATGCCGCGCACGATCTGGCACCACGGCTTGACTGGCGCTTGAAGCTGTGGCCCGTGCAATCGCTGGGGGTTGAGTGGGGCCACAAGCCAGCGGCCATCCACCCCACGCAAGGCCCGCAGCCTGAACCGCAAGCGCTCAACACCCCGCTGCTGCTGGTCTACACATCGGGCACCACCGGGCAGCCCAAAGGCGCTGTGCACACCCAGGGCAATCTGCTGGCCAACATGGCCATTGCTGCGCAGGTGCAGGGCATGACCGCCGCCGACACGGTGCTGACCGTGCTGCCGCTGTTCCATGTGGGCGGGCTGGGCATCCAGACGCTGCCCGCGCTCTCGGTGGGCGCGCAGGTCTTGCTGTTTTCGCGCTTCGATGCGGCCGCCACGCTGGCCTGCATCCAGCACGAGCGCCCCACGCTCACGCTGCAGGTGCCCGCCACCCTGCAGGCGCTCAGCGGCCACCCGCAGTGGGCGGCCACCGACATTTCAAGCCTGCGCGCGGTGTGGGCCGGCTCCAGCCTGTTGCCGCCCGAGCCGTTGCGGGCGTTCATGGCGCGGGGCGTGCCGGTGTGCAATGTGTACGGCAGCACCGAAACCGGGCCGTTTTCCATTGCCCTGCCGCCCACACACGCCAGCAGCCATGTGGGCTCGTGCGGCTGGCCGGCGCCAGGCGTGTGTGTGGTGCTGCGCGATGCCCAGGGCCTGCCGGTGGCGCCCGGCGCCGTGGGCGAGCTGTGGGTGCGCGCGCCCAACGTGGTGCAGCACTATTGGCCCGACCGCGCCGCGCTGGACAACGCCGGTTTCTTCCACACCGGCGACCTGGCGCAACAGGCGGTTGACGGCAGCTTCACCGTGGTGGGCCGGGCCAAGGACATGATCATCTCGGGCGGCGAAAACATTTACCCGGCCGAGATTGAAAACCTGCTGGCGCAACACCCGGGCGTGGCCGAATGCGCGGTGGTGGGCCAGGCCGACGCCCGGTGGGGCGAGGTGGCGGTGGCCGTGGTGGTGCTGCGTGACGGCACACCGCCCGGCGCCAACTGGGCGCAACCCCTGCAGCAGTTTCTGGACGGGCGGCTGGCGCGCTACAAATGGCCACGCCGCTGGTTGCGGGTGGACGCCCTGCCCAAGACCGCGCTGGGCAAGGTGCAAAAGGCGGCGCTTCAGAAAGTGTTGGCCGAGTCGGCAGGCTGAGGCTGCGCCACGGTGGTGGGCTGCAAGCGCGTGGCCAGCCACACCAGCAGCAGCACCGGCACCCCGAGGAACGCGGTGGCGGTGAAGAAGGTGGCGTAGTCGTAGGCGTCCACAAACGCGCCCGAATAGCCGGCCAGCCACTTGGGCGCCAGCAGCATCATGGAGCTGAACAACGCGTACTGCGTGGCCGAATACGTCACGTTGGTCAGGCTCGACAGGTAGGCAATGAAGGCGGCCGAGGCCACGCCGGCGCTGAGGTTGTCGGCCGAGATCACGGCAATCAGCGCGGTTACGTCGTGGCCGTGCCCGGCCAGCCAGGCAAACAGCAGGTTGCTTGCGGCGGACAGCACGGCACCCAGCATCAGCACCCGCATGACGCCAAACTTGACCGACAGCGCGCCGCCAATGAAGGCACCCACCAGCGTCATGATGATGCCGTAGACCTTGGTCACCGCGGCCACCTCGTCCTTGGTGTAGCCCATGTCCACATAAAACGGGTTGGCCATGATGCCCATCACCACGTCGCTGATGCGGTAGACGCCGATCAGCGCCAGGATCAGCAGCGCCTGCTTGCCATAGCGCGTCAAAAAGTCGGCAAACGGCTCCACCAGTGCGCTGCGCAACCACTCGGCCGCGTTTTTTGACGGCGCCAGCGCCACACGCACCGGCTCGCGGGTGAACAGCACGGTGAGCACGCCCACCAGCATGCTGGCCGCCATGACGAGGTAAGCCGAGGTCCAGGCCGCCTGCTGGTACAGCACACCCGGCCCGGCAGCCCCGGCGGCGGCCGCAGCAGGCACCACCTCGGCACGGGCCGCCAGCCACAACACGCCCGCGCCGGCCCAGATCATGGCCAGGCGATAACCGGTCTGGTAGGTGGCGGCCAGCGCACCCTGATGGCGCGCGTCGGCCGATTCGATGCGAAAGGCGTCCAGCGCAATGTCTTGCGTGGCCGAAGCGAAGGCCACGGCCAGCGCACACCACACCACCAGCGTGAGCTGGCTGCGCGGGTCGGCCAGCGCCATGCCCACCAGCGCCGCCATGATGGCCAGCTGCGACAACAGCAGCCAGCTGCGCCGCCGGCCCATCCAGCGGGTGAGCAGCGGAATGGGCATGCGGTCCACCAGCGGCGCCCAGCACCACTTGAAGCCATAGGCCAGCCCCACCCAGCTCAGGTAGCCAATGGTGGTGCGGTCCAGCCCGGCTTCGCGCAGCCGAAAGCTCAGCGTGCCCAGCACCAGCAGCAGCGGCAAACCCGCTGAAAAGCCCAGCGCAAACATGCGCAGGCTCGCGGGCTCCAGGTACACGCGAAGGGTTTCACCCCAGGTGGGTTTCAGCTCGGCAGCAGGAGCGGTGGTTTCGGTCGCCGCGGGGGACGCCGTGGGCAAGGCAGAAGACGGAGGCAGCGGCATCGGGTGGGGCAGATGGACAGTGGCGGGCACAAATGCGCCGCTTTGACTATTATTCACCGATGTGCTTCATCTGCGACCTCCAATCGGCCTCGTCCGCCACCGTCTCCACCTCCACGACCACGGCACGTGAGGAACCGGTGTGGTCGGCCCGACGCGCTTTTGTGCTGGCGGGTGCGGCCGCAGCCACTGCCGCTGCGCTGCCGGCCGCAGCGCAGGTGGATGTGGGCAGGTCTTCTGCGCTGCGCAAGCTGGTGCCCGCCGACGAGCTGGAAAGCGCCGCGCGGCAGCAATACGCGCAGATGATGAGCGAGGCCAGCGGGAGGCAGGCCCTGCTGCCGGCCAGCCACCCTCAGGTGCAGCGCCTGCGCGGCATTGCGCGGCGCATCATTCCGCACGCCCCGCCCTGGAACGCACGCGCCACGCAGTGGCAGTGGGAAGTGAATCTGATTGAGAGCCCGCAGGTGAACGCGTTTTGCATGCCCGGCGGCAAGATTGCGTTTTACACCGGCATTCTGGACAAGCTGAAACTGAACGACGACGAGGCCGCCATGATCATGGGCCACGAAATGGCCCACGCGCTGCGCGAGCACGCCCGCGCACGGGTGGCCAAGAGCAGCGCCACCAACATCGGCCTGCGCCTGGGCGCGCAGTTGCTGGGCCTGGGTGAGCTGGGCAATATGGCCGCGGGCCTGGGCACGCAGCTGCTCACGCTGAGGTTCAGCCGCGAAGACGAGTCCGAGGCCGACCTGGTGGGCCTGGAGCTGGCCGCCCGCGCCGCCTTCAAACCGCAGGCCAGCGTGAGCCTGTGGCAAAAAATGACCGCCACGACCGGGGGCGCTGGAGCGGGCTTTTTGTCCACCCACCCCAGCGGACCCAACCGCATTCGGGACCTGCAGGCCAATGTGCCGAAGGTGCAGGGACTCTTTGAGCAGGCGCGGCGCGGCTAGCAAACACCGCCGCAAGCGCCCGGTACGCGTGTGGGACCCTGTGCGCGCTTGAAGGTCAGCCCCGCCCCACATACGGGTTGAAGCGGCGCTCTTCGCCAAAGGTGCTCTCCGGCCCGTGCCCGGGAATGAACACGGTGTCGTCGCCCATGGGCCAGAGGCGTTCCTGGATGCTGCTGATCAGCTGGGCGTGGTTGCCTTGGGGGAAATCGGTACGGCCGATGCTGCCGGCAAACAGCACGTCGCCCACAAACGCACGCTGCGCTTCGGGGCTGTGAAACACCACATGGCCGGGCGTGTGGCCCGGGCAGTGGCGCACGTTGAGCGTGCAGCGCCCGATCTGCACGGTGTCGCCGTCGGCCAGCCAGCGCGTGGGCGTGAAGTGGCCCGCCGGCGGAAAGCCGAACATCTGGCTCTGCTGGGGCAGGCCGTCGATCCAGAACTGGTCGCCGGGGTGCGGACCAATGATGGGCAGGTTCAGGCGTGTGGCCAGTTCGGCGGTGCCGCCCGCGTGGTCAATGTGGGCGTGGGTGAGCCAGATGGCTTTGAGGTGAACACCCAGACGCTGCACCTCGGCCAGCAGCCGGTCCAGGTCGCCACCGGGGTCGATGATGGCCGCGTCCAGCGTGTCACCGCACCAGACGATGGAGCAGTTTTGGGCAAAGGCAGTGACGGGAACGGTGAGGTAGTGCAGCATGGGTGTGCCTAAAGGGAGAAGTCGTATTCAATCGTGATGGGCGCGTGGTCCGAAAACTTCTCGGCCTTGTAAATGGCCTCGGTGCGCGCCTGCGCCGCCAGGGCGGGCGTGGCCAGGTGGTAATCCAGGCGCCAGCCCACGTTCTTGGCGTAGGCCTGGCCGCGGTTGCTCCACCATGTGTAGCAGGCCTCGGTGGTGTCGGGCTGCAGGCGCCGGTACACATCGACCAGGCCGCCGTCGCTGAGCAGCTGCGTCATCCAGGCGCGTTCTTCGGGCAGGAAGCCGCTGTTTTTCTGGTTGCTGCGCCAGTTCTTCAGGTCGGCCTGCTGGTGGGCGATGTTGATGTCACC
The DNA here is from genome assembly GCA_018333605.1 of Hydrogenophaga sp. Classification (GTDB taxonomy): domain Bacteria; phylum Pseudomonadota; class Gammaproteobacteria; order Burkholderiales; family Burkholderiaceae_C; genus Hydrogenophaga. The sequence continues at coordinate 57,777 of JAGXSV010000002.1, forward strand.
ACACAAGACAAACTCACGCTCGCCCTTGAGGGCCGTCAGGTGCGGGTACATGAGGGCGAGAAAGCGGTACTTGGCGTCCTGGCGCTCGGGGCCCGACGAACCGCTGGGAAAGTAGGCACTGATCAGCGAGAGCTTGCGCCCAGGGGTGTCGAAACGCAGTTCGACGTAGCGGCCCTCGGCGTCGAATTCTCCGCCGTCAAAGCCCAGCACCACGTCGCTGGGCTCGTGGCGGCTGTACACCCCCACGCCGGCATAGCCTTTTTTTTCGGCGAAATGAAAGTGCCCCTTCAACCCCGCCACGGCTTCAAAGCGCCCCTGCACGTCCGCGGCCTGGGCTTTGACTTCCTGCACACAAATACAATCGGGCTGGTGCCCGGCGAGCCAAGCCTCCAGTCCTTTGGTGCTGGCAGAGCGGATGCCGTTGAGGTTGAGGCTGGTCAGTTTGAACAAGGAATTTCCCATGGTGTTGGATGCGGGCACGGCAACGGCCGGTGCTGAGGGTGGTGGCGGCGCGTTGGCGCAGGACTTTGTGCAGTTCTGCGTGGACTCGGGCGTTTTGCGCTTCGGCGAGTTCAAGACCAAGGCGGGGCGGCTTTCGCCCTACTTTTTCAATGCCGGCCTGTTCGACGATGGCGCCAAGCTGGGCCGGCTCGCGCAATTTTATGCAAAAGCCCTGGTCGACAGCGGCATCGAATTCGACATGATTTTTGGCCCCGCCTACAAGGGTATTCCACTCGGTGCGGCGGTCGCCATTGAACTGGCGCGGCTGGGCCGCAATGTGCCGTTCGCCTACAACCGCAAGGAAGCCAAGGACCACGGCGAAGGTGGCACGCTGGTGGGGGCACCGCTCAGGGGGCGGGTGCTGATCGTGGACGACGTGATGAGCGCAGGCACCGCCGCGCGCGAATCGATCGCACTGATCAAGGCGGCTGGCGCCACCCCGCACGCGGTCGCGATTGCGCTGGATCGCCAGGAAAAGGCCACCGAAACCGGCCCGAACGGCCAGTTGCGTGACGTGGACCACAGCGCGGTGCAATACGTCCAGCACCAGCTCGGCTTGCAGGTGTGCGCCATTGCGAGGCTGTCCGATTTGTTGCAATATCTGAACAGTCACACCCGTGGGGAGCTGGGCGCTCATGTGGAGCGCGTACTGGCCTACCGTCAGCGCTATGGTGTGGCCTGAGGGATCCTGGTGCCACGAAATTGTTTGTTCCTGTTGCGCAGCCTGCCGTGCCTGCTGGGCATGGCCTTGCTGACGCTGGCCTGGACGGCGGTCGCGTCGGCGCAAACCAATGCCCAAGCGATCTACACCTGTGTGGACAGCCAGGGAAGGCGCCTCACCTCGGACCGCCCCATCCCCGAGTGCCTCGACCGCGAGCAAAGCCAGCTGGGCAAAACCGGCGTGGTTCGTCGCGTGCTGCCACCGAGCTACACCGCCGATGAGCGCGCCCGGATGGAGGCCCAGCGCAAGCTGAAAGAAGAGCAGCAAGCCCGGCAGGCCGAGGAAAAACGCCGCAACCGGGCGCTGCTGATCCGTTACCCGACGCTGGCCTCACACGATAAAGAGCGTGCCGAGGCACTGAGCCTGATCGACGAGGTGATGGGTGCTGTGAAAAAGCGCGAACGCACACTGCAGCAGCAGCGCAAAGCCATTGACAGCGAGATGGAGTTTTACCAGCGCGACCCGGAGCGTGCTCCGGTTGAGCTCCGGCGCAAACTGGAAGACAACCAGCAGCAGATGCTGCTGCAAAAGCGGATCCTGGATGAACGGGTTCAGGAGAAGCAGCGCATCAACGCGCGCTTCGACGACGAACTGGCCAAACTGCGCCAGCTCTGGCGTGGCAGCACGGGCGCAGGCACCGGTACCGCGCGGTCGAACTGAGGAAGAACCTCCGGGGACTTGCTGAGCGCAGGCCCCTGGCCCGCCTCTACTGCAGCTTCTGCCGCAGCACGTCGTTGACCTGCTGCGGATTCGCCTTGCCTTTGCTGGCTTTCATGACCAGGCCCACCAGTGCGTTGAAAGCCTTGTCCTTGCCGGCGCGGAACTGCTCCACCATCGGCGCGTTGGCGGCCATCACCTCGCCAATGATTTTTTCCAGTGCGCCGCTGTCGTTCATCTGCTTGAGGCCTTTGGCTTCGATGACAACATCCACGTCGGTGGCCTCACCGCTCCAGAGCGATTCAAACACCTGCTTGGCCGCGTTGTTGGACACTGTGCCGTCGGCAATGCGGCCCATCAGCGCCGCCAGTTGCGCGGCGCTCACGGGCACACCGGACATGTCACGCTCTTCGGCGTTGAGCCGGCGCGACACCTCACCCATGATCCAGTTGCTCACCAGCTTCGCCTGACCACAGGCCTGTGCTGCGGTCTCGAAGTAAGCGGCCATGGCCGGGCTTTGCGTGAGCGTGGTGGCGTCGTATTCGGGCAAGCCGTAGGTCTGCACCAGGCGCTCGGCCATCTGGCGCGGCAACTCGGGCATCTCGCCTTTCACAAGCTCCACCCAGTCGCGGCCAATCACCAGCGGCGGCAGGTCGGGGTCGGGGAAGTAGCGGTAGTCGGCCGCGTCTTCCTTGGTGCGCATGGCGCGGGTTTCGCCGGTGTCGGGGTCAAACAGCACGGTGGCCTGCTGGATGGCATGGCCGTCTTCGATCTGCTCGATCTGCCAGCGCACCTCGTAATCGATGGCTTGCTGCATGAACTTGAACGAGTTCAGGTTCTTGATTTCGCGCCGCGTGCCCAGCTCGCCACCGGGCTTGCGCACCGACACATTGGCGTCACAACGGAAGCTGCCTTCCTGCATGTTGCCGTCGCACACGCCGATCCAGGTCACGATCTTGTGCAGCTCTTTCGCGTAGGCCACGGCCTCGGCGCTGGAGCGCATGTCGGGCTCGGTCACGATCTCCAGCAGCGGCGTACCGGCGCGGTTCAGGTCGATGCCGCTCATGCCGTGGAAGGCTTCGTGCAGGCTCTTGCCCGCGTCTTCTTCCAGGTGCGCGCGCACCAAGCGCACGGTTTTCTTTTCATCGCCGAGGAAAAAGGACACCTCGCCGCCCTGCACCACCGGAATCTCGAACTGGCTGATCTGGTAGCCCTTGGGCAGGTCGGGGTAAAAGTAGTTCTTGCGCGCAAACACGCTTTGCTCGGCAATGTGCGAGCCCAGCGCCAGGCCGAGGCGAATGGCTTTTTCCACCGCGCCGCGGTTCATCACCGGCAGCGTGCCGGGAAGGGCCAGGTCCACCGCGCAGGCTTGCGTGTTGGGCTCGGCGCCAAAGGCTGTGGGCGCACGGCTGAAAATTTTGGACTGGGTGGAGAGCTGGGCGTGGGTTTCGAAGCCAATGACAACTTCGTAACCCTGCACCAGGAGGGATTTGCTGGAATTCATGGTCAGAAGCCTTGCGGTGCGCGGGTATGCCAGTCGGTGGCTTGCTGGAAGGCGTGCGCGGTGTGCAGCAGCTCGCCTTCCTTGAAATAGTTGCCCACCAGTTGCAGCCCCACCGGCATGTGGGCCGCGCCAAAACCGGCCGGCACGCTCATGCCGGGCAGGCCGGCGAGGCTGGTGGACAGGGTGTAAATGTCGGCCAGGTAGTTGGCCATCGGGTCGGCGCTTTTCTCGCCAATTTTCCACGCCACCGTGGGCGCGACCGGTCCGGCGATCACGTCGCACTGGGTGAAGGCCTGCTGGAAGTCTTGCGCAATGAGGCGGCGGATTTTTTGCGCCTGCAGGTAGTACGCGTCGTAATAACCGTGGCTCAGCACATAGGTGCCGATCATGATGCGGCGCTGCACTTCGGGGCCAAAGCCTTCGCTGCGCGATTTCTTGTACATGTCGATCAGGTCGTCGTACTGCGCGGCACGGTGGCCGAACTTCACGCCGTCAAAACGGCTGAGGTTGCTCGACGCTTCAGCCGGCGCAATGACGTAGTAGACCGGAATCGACAGCTCGGTGCGGGGCAGCGAAATGTCCACCAGCGTGGCGCCGAGTTTTTCGCATTCGGCCAGCGCACTGCGCACGGTGGCCAGCACGTCTGGCGCACAACCGGCACCAAAAAACTCGGTGGGCAACCCCACGCGCAGCCCCTTGAGCGGCTGCGCGGCGGTGGCGCCGGCGCGGGGCCGGGTGAGGGCGGCGGTGTAGTCTTCGGCCGGGTGGTCCAGACTGGTGGAATCGCGGTCAATGTCGGGGCCGACCATGGCGCTCAGCAGCACGGCGCAGTCGGCAGCGCTGCGGGCCATGGGGCCGGCCTGGTCGAGGCTGGAGGCAAACGCCACCATGCCGTAGCGCGAGCAGCGCCCGTAGGTGGGCTTGATGCCGGTGATGCCACAAAACGCGGCGGGCTGGCGGATGGAACCGCCCGTGTCGGTGCCGGTGGCGGCGGGCACCAGGCGCGCGGCCACCGCAGCGGCGGAACCACCCGACGAGCCGCCGGGCACGCGCGAGCTGTCCCAGGGGTTGTGCGCCGGGCCAAAAGCGGAGTTGTCGTTGCCCGAGCCCATGGCAAATTCGTCGCAATTGAGCTTGCCCAGCGTCACCGCACCCGCAGCGGCCAACTGGGCCACCACGGTGGCGTCAAACGGGCTCTGGTAGCCGGCCAGCATGTTGGAGCCGGCGGTGGTGGGGAAGTCGCGGGTGACGAAGATGTCTTTGTGCGCCAGCGGAACGCCCAGCAGCGGCGTGCGCTCGCCGGCGGCCAGGCGGGTATCAGCGGCCTTGGCCTGGGCCAGGGTGGCGTCGTCATTGAACGCGAGGTAGGCGCCCAAGCTGGCGTGCTGTCTGGCACGCGCCAACAGGTGCTGCGCGGCTTCCACAGCCGAAGTTTTCTTGTCTGCAATGGCTGCGACCAGTTCGGCCACGCCCAGTTCGTGGAGTGCTTTCATTCGATCACCTTGGGCACAAGAAACAGGCCGCGCTCGACCGCGGGTGCGCTTTTCTGGTTGGCTTCGCGGTTGTTGGGCTCGCTGGACACGTCGGGGCGCAGGCGCAGACTCACATGGTCGATCACGGCCGTGGGGTGGGCCAGGGGTTCCACGCCGGTGGTGTCGACGGCGTTCATTTGCTCAACGGTCTCAAAAAAACCATTGAGCTGGGTCAGCATGCGTTCGCCCTGGGCGGTGGACAGCTCCAGCCGGGCAAGGTTGGCAATGCGCCCGATGTCGGACAGGGTCAGGGACATGACAGGACTCGGTTGCTTTGTCAGACAGAAGGTACCACCCGGGGCGTGAAAAAAACGCCCCTGCAACGGGTTGTAACGTGAGGAATTTGCACCGCAATGCGCGCAGTTATGCACATGGGATACGGTATTATCCAAGGTTTAGCGGCAATACCCGTCTTGCGGTGCTTTTTGCCCTTCAATCAAACGCGTAGCCCCACCTTCCGGCCGACCAGCCAACCCCACACCCGGCGATGTGCGCGCGAAGCCGTGCCCATGCCCCACAGGACTTTTGCACCATGTTTGAAGCGTTTCGTCGGCAGTTCTCAACCGACCTGGCCATTGACCTCGGCACCGCCAACACCCTGATCTACGTTCGCGGCAAGGGCATCGTGCTCGACGAACCTTCGGTGGTGTCGATCCGCCACGAAGGTGGCCCCCAGGGCAAAAAGACCATCCAGGCCGTGGGCAAGGAAGCCAAGGCCATGCTGGGCAAGGTGCCCGGCAACATCGAAGCCATCCGCCCCATGAAAGACGGCGTGATCGCCGACTTCACCGTCACCGAGCAGATGCTCAAGCAGTTCATCAAGATGGTGCACCCGCGCTCGATGTTCAGGCCGAGCCCGCGCATCATCATCTGCGTGCCCTGTGGTTCAACCCAGGTCGAGCGTCGCGCCATCCGTGAAAGCGCGCTGGGCGCCGGCGCTTCCGAGGTCTACCTGATCGAAGAACCCATGGCCGCGGCCATCGGTGCCGGCCTGCCGGTGTCCGACGCATCGGGCTCCATGGTGGTGGACATCGGCGGCGGCACCACCGAAGTCGGCGTGATCTCGCTGGGCGGCATGGTCTACAAGGGCAGCGTGCGCGTGGGCGGTGACCGCTTCGACGACGCCATCATTGCCTACATCCGCCGCAACTACGGCATGCTGATCGGCGAGCCCACGGCCGAAGCGATCAAGAAGAGCATCGGCTCGGCCTTCCCTGGCTCGGAAGTCAAGGAAATGGAAGTCAAGGGCCGCAACCTGAGTGAAGGCGTGCCGCGCAGCTTCACCATCAGCAGCAACGAAATTCTCGAAGCCCTGACCGACCCGCTGAACAACATTGTGTCGGCCGTGAAGATGGCACTGGAACACACCCCCCCCGAACTGGGTGCCGACATCGCTGAGCGCGGCATGATGCTGACCGGCGGCGGCGCGCTGCTGCGCGACCTGGACCGCCTGCTGGCCGAAGAAACCGGCCTGCCGGTGCTGGTGGCCGAAGAGCCGCTGACCTGCGTGGTGCGCGGCTGTGGCATGGCGCTGGAGCGCATGGAGCGCCTGGGCACCATTTTCACCAGCGAATAAGCCCGCGCCGCCCGCCGGCACGCTTCCAGACCCGATCGATTCTCCATGCCACTGGGCACCCTGGACCGCACCCCGCCACCGTTTTTCAAACAGGGCCCTTCAGCGCTGTCCAAACTGGTGGTGTTCAGCGCCCTGGCGCTGTTTCTGATGGTGGCCGACATGCGCTTCAAGTTTGCCGTGCCCATCCGATCGGCCTTGGCCACCGCGCTGTATCCGGTGCAATGGCTGGTGCTGCAACCGGTGCAGGCGGCAGGCCAGGCCGGCGGCTACTTCACCTCGTTGCACCAGGCGCAGCGCAGCGAAGGGGAGGCGCTGCAACGCCTGGCCACCCAGGCAGGGCAGTCGCTCCAGCTGGAACAGCTCACCCTGGAAAACCGGCGCCTGCGCGAACTGCTGTCCATGCGTGAGCGCATCACCACAACGGCCACCGGCGCACAGGTGCTGTACGACGCGGCCGACCCTTTCTCGCGCAAGGTGGTGATCGACCGCGGACAAACCCACGGCATTGAGCCGGGTTCGCCCGTGATCGACGAACGCGGCGTGCTCGGCCAGGTCACCCGCGTGTACCCGCTGGTGTCTGAAGTGACTTTGCTGGTGGACCAAGACCAGGCGATTCCTGTGCTCAACACCCGCACCGGTGTGCGCAATGTGGCTTATGGCCAGCCATCGGCCACCGGCGACGGCCTGGAGCTGCGCTACACGCTGGCCAACGCCGACATCGTTGAAGGCGACTTGCTGACCACCAGTGGCGTGGACGGGGTGTACCCGCCCGGCCTGCCGGTGGCGCGCGTCACACAGGTGGAACGGCGTGCCGAATCGTCCTTCACCCGCATTCGCTGCGAGCCCCTGGCCCGGGTGCAAGCTGCGTTGCATGTGCTGGTGCTGGCGCCCGTGGGACCCAGCCTGCCCCCATACAAGCGGCCCGAGGCGAGTGGCTCACAGACACCGCTCACCGCACCCGGCACCGCCGTGGCCACCCCCCGGAGCGCGCCATGATCATGCGCCCTGGCCAGCAGTTGCTGCTGCCCGCCAACCCGTTCTTCATCTGGTTCACCCTGCTCGGTGCGTTGCTGATCAACATGGCGCTGAACATGGGCCTGTGGGGGCGGGCCGCCTGGGTGCCCGACCTGCTCGCCGTGGTGCTGGTGTTCTGGAGCGTGCACCAGCCGCGGCGCGTGGGCGTGGGCGTGGCCTTTGCCTTCGGCCTTGCCCTCGACGTGCAGCAGGGCGCGCTGCTGGGCCAGCACGCATTGGCCTACACCGTGCTGGGCTACTTTGCCGTGTTCATGCACCGGCGCCTGCTCTGGTTTGCGGTGCCCACGCAGGCGGTGCAACTGTTCCCGCTGTTTCTCGGGGTGCATCTGCTCGAATTGATGGTGCGCATGGCCTCGGGTGGCACGTTTCCGGGCGGACTGTTCTTCCTGGCGCCGTTCCTTGAAGCCCTGCTCTGGCCGGTGGCCAGTGTGCTGCTGCTGGTACCGCAGCGGCGCGCGCCCAACCCCGACGACAACCGGCCATTATGAGTACCCCCCGCGCCGCCTCCGGCGTCACCCCCTCAAGGGGGCGATGCAAGTGGCCCGGCAAAGCCGGTTCCACCGCATCCTGGTGCAGCCCTATCGCGCCGGAGGGAACTTGCCTTCACGGGTCGGCGTCTCTCACCCGTGATACCCAAAGCTGAGCAACCGAGATGACCGAACTCCGCAACATCGAAGCCGATCTGGCGCAGTTCCGCACGCGGGTGGTGGTGGCTGGGCTGGGGGTGTTGCTGGCGTTTGGCCTCATCGCTGCGCGCATGGTCTACCTGCAGGTGGTGCGGCACGACGACTTGCTGGCCCAGGCTGAGAGCAACCGCACCGCCGTGCTGCCGGTGGTGCCCAACCGGGGCCAGATTCTGGATCGCCACGGCCGTGTGCTGGCCACCAACTTTTCGGCCTACACCCTGGAGATCACCCCCTCCAAGGTGTCCGACCTGGACGCCACCATCGAAGCCTTGGGCGACATCGTCGAGGTGCAGCCGCGCGACAAGCGCCGCTTTCGCAAGCTGCTGGAAGAATCGCACCGTTTCGACTCGCTGCCCCTGCGCACCCGTTTGACCGACGAGGAAGTGGCCCGCTTCACGGCGCAGCGTTACCGTTTTCCGGGCGTCGAGGTGCGGGCAAGGCTGATCCGCCAGTACCCGCATGGCGAGGTGGCGAGCCACGTCATCGGCTATATCGGACGCATCAACCAGCGCGAAAAAACCCGCATTGAAGAGTGGCCCGAGGAAGAGCAGGCCAACTACCGGGGCACCGAATACATTGGCAAGCTCGGTGCCGAACAAAGCTACGAACGCGAACTGCACGGCATCACGGGTTTTGAACGGGTAGAGACTTCGGCGGGCGGGCGTGCGGTGCGCTCGCTGGCCAACACGCCGGCCACCCCGGGCAACACGGTGGTGCTGGCGATCGACATCCAGTTGCAGAAGCTGGTGGAAGACATGTTTGGCACGCGCCGCGGCGCCCTGGTCGCCATTGACCCGCGCAATGGCGAGGTGCTGGCTTTTGTCAGCAAGCCCACCTTCGACCCCAACCTGTTCGTCGAAGGCATCGACGTGGAGAACTGGCGCGCGCTCAACGAGTCGCTCGACAAGCCGCTGCTGAACCGGGCGCTGCGCGGCACCTACCCGCCGGGTTCCACCTACAAGCCGTTCATGTCGCTGGCGGCCCTGGAAACCGGCACACGCAGCGCAAGCACCACCATCAACGACCCCGGCTTCTGGATGTTTGGCAACCACCGCTTCCGCAGCCACGGCGACACCAGCCTGGGCGCGGTGGACCTGCACCGCAGCATCGTCAAGTCGAGCAACACCTACTACTACTCGCTGGCCAACGAAATGGGCGTAGACCTGATGCACGACTTCATGAAGCCGCTGGGCTTCGGCCAGATCACGGGCATTGACCTGCGCGGTGAAGTGCGCGGCGTGTTGCCCAGCCAGGCATGGAAGCGCAACGCCTACAAGCGGCCCGAGCAAAAGCGCTGGTACGCCGGTGAAACCATTTCGCTGGGTATTGGCCAGGGCTACAACAACTTCACCATGCTGCAACTGGCCCATGCCATGGCCACCCTGGCCAATGGCGGTGTGAAATACCCACCACACCTGACCCTGGCCACCGAAGACGTCGTGACGCGCGAGCGCACGCCACCCAGAGTGCCGCAGGCCATTAATCTGGGCTACAAACCCGAGCATGTGCGCGCGGTGCTGGGCGCCATGCACGCGGTGACGACCGAGGGCACCTCGGCGCGGGTGTTTGCCGGCGCCGGCTACCACAGTGGCGGCAAGACAGGCACCGCGCAGGCGGTGACCATTGGCCAGAAAGACCGCTACGATGTGCGCAAGCTGGAGGAGCACCAGCGGGACCACTCACTGTACGTGGCCTTTGCCCCCATGGAGCAGCCGCGCGTGGCGCTGGCGGTGGTGGTGGAAAACGCCGGCTTTGGCTCCGCGCACGCGGCACCCATTGCGCGCCGGGTGTTTGACTACCTGCTGATGGACCAGTACCCCAACGCCCAAGACCTGGCCGCGGTACAGAAAGGCCTGGCCGCCAGCCCGATAGGCACACCCCTGAAAGCCAGCACCATGCCCTGGCCACCGGTGGATGAGGCCACCCCCGACGCACCATAGGCCTACCTGACCCACGCGTCGTAGGTCGTCTTCAAGATCAGCGCGCTCACCACCACGATGAACACCTGGCGCACGAAGCCGCTGCCGTGTTTCAGCGCCAGGCGGGTGCCCAGCAAGCTGCCCGCCACGTTGGCCACCGCCATCACCACCACAAAATGCCACCACACATGGCCTTTCCAGGCGAACAACATGAGCGCCGACAGGTTGGACGCGGTGTTGAGCAGCTTGGCGCTGGCGCTGGCATGCAGGAAGTCGTAGCCCAACCAGCGCACAAACAGAAAAACGAAAAAACTGCCGGTGCCGGGGCCAAAGAAGCCATCGTAAAAGCCAATGGTCACCCCCAGCAGACTGGCCGCCAGCGCTTCCCGGCGGCCCGTAAAGCGGGGCGCATGACTGTGGCCCAGCTGCTTTTTGGCCAGCGTATAAGCCAGCACACCCAGCAGCACCAGCGGCAAGGCGCGGCGCAAAAAGTCGGGTGAAATCACGGTCACCGTCCAGGCGCCCACCAGCGACCCGGCAAACGCCACGGCGGCCGCCGGCAGCAGCGCGTGCCAGGGCATTTGAACCCGCCGGGCGTATTGCAAGGTGGCTGCGGCGGTGCCCCACACCGAAGCCCCTTTGTTGACGCCAAACAGCGTGGCGGGATGGGTGGAGGGAAACACCGCAAACAACGCTGGCACCAGGATCAGCCCGCCGCCACCCACGATGGCATCGACAAAACCGGCAAACAGGGAGGCAAGGGTGACAAGCAGCAGTTCCATGCGGCGATTGTCACGGGAACCGCAGCAGCCGGCGCTTCCGGCTCCGGCTGCTGCAACAGCCTGCGCAACGGCGGGGTGCGCACCGAACCCAACGCTCACAAAATGAGAACCGCTGTCGGGCTTTTACAAGGCCGATCGGGTGCTTTTTGAGCTGATGAGCGGACATCAGCGAACACCTCTCACCCGCGTCAGGCCCCTGCCAGGGGGAGCTCCATCTGGAACTCGGCCCCCCCGCCTTCAGCATTGCATGCGCTCAAGCGTCCGCCGTGCTGCTCCACGATGCCGTAGCTGATCGACAGGCCCAGACCCGTACCCTTGCCCACCGGCTTGGTGGTGAAGAAGGGATCGAAGATACGCAGCAGGTGCTCGGGCGGGATGCCGGGTCCGTTGTCGCGCACGCACACGCGGGCCCGGGTGCCGTCGCAAACCACAGACACCCAGACGCATGGCGCCACCGCACCAAGGCCTCCCACGGCGTCGAATGCGTTTTGCAACAGGTTCATCATCACCTGCTGCAACTGGCCTGCGCTGCCCATGACGATGCAGGGCGTGCCCGCCTGCCAGCGCACATCCATGGGTGAGTGTCGACCTTTTTGCACCCAATGAATGGCGCGTTCAATCACCTCGATCAGGTTCACCGGCGTGCGCTCTTCCGGGTCCATGGCCGAGAAGCGTTTGAGTCCGTGCACGATGTCAGCGGTGCGTTGTGCGCCTTCCAGCGTGCCTTCGATGAGGGACGGCAGGTCGCCCATCAGGTGTTCGATGCGCAGCTTCTGGCGCAGCGCCTGCAGCACCGGCTCGGGCTCGTGGGCGTGCAGCGCGGCCATGTAGGTCTGCAGGCGGTCGCAGTACTTGCGCAGCGCGTGCACATTGCCCAGCACAAAGCTGATCGGGTTGTTCAGCTCGTGCGCCACGCCGGCCACCAACTGGCCGAGCGAGGCCATTTTTTCCGAATGCAGGAGCTGCTGCTGCGTGCGCTTGAGGGCCTCGTGTGCGGAGCGCATCTCGTGGTACGCGCGCTTGAGTTCGGCCGTGGGCCGACCCACCCACACGGTGCCGACACGCCGCCCGCTGGGGCCAATGCGCGGCGTGCAGTTGGCATCCACTGGCACCGGTTGACCCTCGCGATCGAGCAAGTTGAGCTCAATGCCCTGGCCCGAACGCGGCGTATCGCTGCAGTCCATCGCGGCGCGTGCGGCGTCCACGCTGGCGGCGTCGGCCAGCAAATCGGCCAGGCAGTTGCCGCGCAGCTGTTCCTCGTGGCGCCCGACCAGCTCGCACAAGGCCGCGTTGGCCTGCTCGATCAAACCGCGCTCGTCGCACACCACCAGCACGTCCGACATCGACGTGAGCACACTGAAGATGAACTGCTGCGACTGCTCCAGTTCGGTGTTCTTCTTCTCCAGCTCCACCTCGTCGTCGATCAGTCGGGTGTAGACCTCGTCCATCTTCTGGATCACGTCCAGCCAGGTGGAATCGTCCACACCCTCCATCGGCACGGTGGGCAGCGGGCTCGGGGCGCGGTCTTTGCTCATGATGAAAAGAAGCCCTCGCAACGCGGGACAGCACCTCGTCCAGGGGTGCCGCGAAACCGGCTTCGCCGGGGCGCGGGCGCCGTCCCCCTGCCCAGCGCCGAAGGCGCGCCAGAGCGGGGGGAAGCCGCACAGCGGCGCAGGGGGGTGTCCATATCAGTGCACGGTACAGACCATGCAGGGGTCGAACGAACGCACGATGTGTTGGACGGCGATGGGTGTCTGCTCGCCATCGCGCACCGGCGCATCCACCAGCGCCTGCTCCAGCGCGCCGGGCGTTCCCTGCGCGTCACGCGGCGAAAAATTCCAGCTGGTGGGCGCGACGATCTGGTAGTTCGCGATACGCCCGCGCCGCACCACCAGCCAGTGGCCCAGGCTGCCGCGCGCGGCCTCGCTCAGGCCTACGCCACTGCCCTCGTCCGGCAGTATGGTCGGCACGCAGAAGGCCTCGGTCGGTCGGATCGCCTGCAGCCATTCTTCCATCAGCGGCACCACGCGGGCGAGCTCGATCAGCCGTGCCAGCACGCGCGTGTAGACCGTGCCGCCGTGGCGCACCACCGCGTCCACCACCAACGGTTGGGCGCTGGCAAGTTGGCGCGCAACAGCGCCGGTTTCAACCACTTCACCACCCAGGCGCGGCGCCTTGTTCCAGGTGTAGGCGCCGGGCTTGTCGGGCTCGGGGCGGGTGATGCCGTGCAGCGGATGCAGCGGCTCGCGCGCGTGGGCCAGCCAGGTGTGGGTGGCGTCTTCGGTGATGCGGTGCGGGTTCAGCACTTCGACCGCGCCGGTCTGCGCGCGCCACACACCACCGGGCAAGGCCCAGCCACCACCCGACTGTGCATAAGCGCCATAACTCAGGTAACGCCCCGGTCCGGGGCCGAGCGTGTCGAGTTGCAGGTCGCGCACGAGGGTGAGGAAAAAGCGCAGGTCGCCGCCCAGCGGGTCCTGCGCGTGCCAGCCCCACAGCGCGGCTTCGTTGGTCAGCGCCGCCACCGCTTCGAGCGGCGCGGCGAACAGCTGGCGCTCCAGGAAACTGCGGAACTCACGCACTTTCGCCAGCAGGCGCACGCGCTCGGCGGCATCAATGGCGCGGGTGGAGCCACCGGGTTCTACCGACTGCGTGTGCGGCCACTTGCCGCCCAGCGTGCCCACCAGCGTGAACCAGCGCTGGCGCGCAGCGGTCGCCGTGCGCACCTGCTCGCCGTGGTCGGGCGCGAAGCGGCGTTGGGCTTCGACGTGCCAAGGCCGGTCGGCGTAAGCCGGGCGGGCGAAGTCCGGCATGAAAAACAGGTAGAAGTGCGTCAGGTGATCGGCCAGGTTTTCGGTCGCCAGGATCAGGTTGGTCGCGTGCTGGCCGTTGGCCGGCATGGTGATGCCGGCCAGGTCGGCCAGCGCACGCGCCGAGGCCACCGACTGAGACACCGAACAAATGCCGCAGATGCGCGGCACATAGACCAGCGCATCGTGCGGCACCTTGCCCTGCAGGATCTGTTCGAAGCCGCGGTACATGGTGGCGTTCACCTGGGCGGAGGTGACGCGGCCGTCGGCGATGTCGAGCTGGACTTCGAGGTCGCCTTCGACGCGGTTGAACGGACCGACGAGCAGGCGACTCATTTCAACCTCGTTTTTCGAACGGCGGGTATCACCACCAGGTGATCCGCCACCGCGTTGTTCTTCACCCGTTTCGGCGTCGCGCTCTTGGACAAGGAAGCCAGCGCGACGAACCAGGCCTTGGGCATGTCGGTCGGCAGGCCGATGGGAATGCCGGCGAGCTTGGGCGTTTCGTGGAACGGGTGACCGGGTTCCTGGAAGCCGGGCTCGGTGCAGGCGATACAGGCGTAGCCGCCGCGTGTGCAGCTGCCCTCGCCGTTCCACAGCCGGGTGTTGCAATCAGCGTGCACCTGCGTGCCTTTGCAGCCCATGTGCTCCATCATGCAGCCGAGGTCCGACGGCTTTTCGGCGCTGGCCTTGAACTCGTAATACTCGTTGCGCGTGCAGCCGTGGTGCACCAGTTGGTCGGCATAGAAACGCGGCCGGTTCAGCGGGTCCAGGTCGTCGGCCGTAAAGCCGTCGGCGGCCAGCGCCATGAGTGTGTCAATCACCCAGCTCGGGTGCGTGGGGCAGCCCGCGATGTTGATCACCGGCAGGCCGCTGCTGGAGCGGAAATCCGCTCCGAGCAGTCCTCCGGTGCGGTCATCTTCGTACTGCAGGCCGCAGGCGTCGGTGGGGTTGTCGCCGCCGGCGGTGATGCCACCCCAGGCCGCGCAGCTGCCGACGGCCAGCACGTGTTTCGCTTTCGCCGCCAGCTCGCGCACCCAGTGGATCATGGGCAGGCCGGTACCGGCCAGCATGTGAAAGCGCCCCGTGCCGTTCGGGCCGCGCAGCAGCGAGCCTTCGACGCACAGCGCGTCGAGCCGGGTGCTGCCGTCCAGCACCGCGTGCAGGAGCGCGATCACCTCTTCGCCACTCGCCATCGACAGCGAGGGGTGCCACAGCAAGTTCACGCCACCATCGCGCAGGTGGCCCCGGAAATCGGGGGTGTCGGCGCACAGCAGCGACATGCTGCAGCCGCCGCAACCGCCCGACTGAAGCCACAAAACGTTGAGACCAGCGCCATGCTTCACAGCGACACCTCCATCCGGCAGACGCCGCGGAACTGGCTTTGCCGTGCCACTGGCGTCACCCCCTTGAGGTGGGATGCGGCTACGCGCAAGGCGCAAGCGACGGAGGTGGACCTCACTTCGGCTCCAATCCGAAGCGCTGTATTTTGGCGCGAAGACCCACGCGGGAGAGGCCCAGTTCCTGGGCCGCTCGGGTCTTGTTCCAGCGGTGGCGCAGCAGGGTTTCGCGCAGCAGCATCGCCTCGATCACGTTCAGCCGCTCGCTCAGCGTGCCGCTTTGGGGGATGGCGGCGGTGAGGTCGTCGGCCGTGCCCGATGCGCGGCCTTGCAGCACCCGGCTGGAGAACGCCGCGGCGTCCAGCCGCGCGCCGTCGTGCAGGGCCAACGCCCGCGCGATTTCATTGCGCAGCTCGCGGATGTTGCCCGGCCAGGGGTAGGCCACCAGGCAGGCCATGGCTTCGTCGGGCAGGATCGCGCCCGGGTGCCCCAACTCGGCGGCCACGTCATGCACCAACTGGTGCGCGATGGGCGGGATGTCGGCCACGCGATCGCGCAGCGGCGGCACGGTGATCGTGATGCCGGCGATGCGGTAGTAGAGGTCTTCGCGGAACAGGCCATCGCGCACGCGCTGCTCCAGCTGGCGGTGGGTGGCAGCGATCAGGCGCACGTCCACCGGCACCGGGCGCGCACCGCCCACGGGCCGCACCTCGCCCTCCTGCAACACGCGCAGCAGCTTGACCTGGAAGGCGGGGGACGTCTCGCCGATCTCGTCGAGAAAAACGGTGCCGCCATCGCCGCGCTGGAACAGGCCCCGATGGTCTTCATACGCGCCCGTGAAAGCGCCGCGCTTGTGGCCAAAGAGCTCGGATTCGAGCAGCGTGTCGGGAATGGCCGCGCAGTTCTCTACCGCAAAGGGGCCGGTGCTCCGCGGCGAGGCGTAGTGGATGGCTCGCGCCAGCAGTTCCTTGCCCGTGCCCGATTCGCCCAGCACGAGCACCGGGATGTCGTAACGCGCGGCGCGCTGTGCCATGTTGCACACCTGGTCCAGCGGGCTGCCGGGCGCACGCACGAGGCGGTCGAAGCCGAAGCTGCTGCGCGCCTGCGCCATCTGGGTGGCGGTGCGCTGGCGCAGCACGCGCGTGTTGGTGCGCAGCTCCAGGTCGAGCCGGCTGGTCTGACGCTGCAGCGCCTGCGCCTCGACCGCGTTGCGCACCGACTCCAACAGGTGGTCGGGCGACCAGGGTTTCAGGATGTACTGGTAGATGCCGGCCTCGTTGATGCCCGCGATGATGTCTTCGGAATCGGTGTAGCCCGAGATGACGATGCGCACCACGTCGGGCCACTGCTCGCGCACCTCCTTGAGAAAGTTCACGCCGGTCATGCCCGGCATGCGCTGGTCGCACAGGATCACGCTCACCGGCTGGCGCTGCAGCAGGCCGCGCGCCTCGTCGGCGCTGCTGGCAGTGAAGACCGTGAAGTCCTCGTCCAGCGTGCGCCTCAGCGCGTCCTGCGAACGCACCTCGTCGTCCACCACCAGCACGGTGGGCAGGGCTTCGAGAAGGAGGGGTTGCGTCACGGCCGATGCACCGCCAGATGGCGGGGTGTCCAGGCGTGCGGCTGCTTGTGCACGAAGTGGTGGCGTGCCACGTGGTAGCTGGGATCGAAGCCGTAGAAGTTGCGGTGCATGCGCGCCAGTTCCTGTTCGCGGTAAAGGGCCAGCGGACGGTGGGCCTCGTCCTGCTCGCGCCGGGCCTGCTTGGCAGCCAGCTCTCCGCTCTGATTGTAGGAGCTGGCCAGCGCCAGCGCGCGCTCCAGGCCGCGCTCTTCGAAGCCTTGGCGCGGCCCCTCATCGTTGTGGTCGAGCAGGCCGATCTTCAGCGCCTCGGCGGCCAGCAGCGGAAGGCGCTGCGTCATCAGCGCCTTTGCGCCGGCGTCGCCGAGGCGGCGCGGCAGCAGGTAGGTCCAGTACTCGGAACCATACAGGTTGCCCATGTTCTTGTAATGTGGGTTGAGCACCACGCTGCCGTGCGCCCACACCTGGTCGGCCGCCAGCGCGAGAAAGGCGCCACCCGCGCCGGCGTTGCCGCGCAGCACACTGACCGTGAGCCGGTCGGTGGTCTGCAACACCGCCAGCGCGACGTCGTTCATGGCCTGGATGTTGCGCCACGAGGCATCGGCGGCGCTGTCGCCGGGGCGGTGCGCGGCGGCCTCGATGCTGTTGAGGTCGATGCCGTTGCTGAAAAACCCCTCTCCGCCCAGCAACAGCAGCACTTTCGTGGGCCGCTCGCGCACCTGCAGCAGCGCGGCGCGCAGGCGCTCACAGCGCGCGGTGGACATGGCGCCGTTGTAGAAGTCGAAGCTCAGGCAGCCCACGCGCGCACCCTCGGGGCCGTGCTCGGTGTAGCGCAGCTCGCCCCATTCGTCGGCTGCGCGCTCCAGCGGCACGGGGCGCTGCGGCAGGCTGGCCGCTTCGGTGGCGAACAGCTCGGCCGCCACCTGCTTGAAGCTACCCTGGACGGGCGGCGTGCCCGGCGGGTCGACGCGGCGCGCCTGGCCGATCCAGACGCCACCGTCCACCGTGCGGCGCAGCAGCGCGCCATCACGCACGGCGAGCACGGCGCCGGGTTCGGCACCCTCAAATTCGGCCATGGTCGCGGCACTGGCCCGATGGGCATCGCCGAGGTAACAGGGCTGGCCCCAGAGCGCGTCGAGCACGCCGGGCTGGCCGTCGCCGCTGCGGAGTTTGGCGAGCACGGTGGCGGTGCTGTCCTCAGCCCAATCGATCGCGCGTTCGCCCTGGCGCAGCAGCGGCTGCCAGCGCGCCAGCGGCACCAGTCCGGTCCACGCCGGTGCTTCGCGCTCGCCATCAGCGAAGCGTTGCACGGCGGCCAGCGTGGCCTGCAGCGCGGCCTGGGTGACCTCGCGCCGGTACAGGCTGCCCTTGGTGGCCTCGCGCAGGGGAAAACGCGCGTGCGCCCAGACCGGGCCGGCGTCGAAATCGCCATCGGCCTGCAGCACCGTCACGCCCCAGTGCGGCTCGCCGCGCCAGACCGCCCAATCCAGCGCCGACGGCCCCTGGTCGCCCGGCGGGCCGGGGTGCACCACGAGGCAGGTCACGCGCTGCCACACCGTGGCCGGGATGCGGCGCTTGAGGAACGGGGCCAGCACCAGGTCGGGCAGGAACAGGGCCACGGCCTCTTCGGTCACGCTGTCGGCGATGTCGAGCTCCACGCTCAGGGTGTGGCCCGCCGCGCGCAGCTCGGCGAAGAGCCGCTGGGTGAGGCTGTTGAAGCTGTGGCAGAGCAGGAGGATGCGCAAGGGGTTCATCGGGTTGTCAGATGGTGGGGCGCAGCGCCTGCAGCTCGCGCGCGGCCTGCTTGCGCCCCAGGTAGATGGCGAGTTTGGACTCGATGCCGTCCAGCGCCTCATTGAACTCGGCCACGCTGCGCGCGCCCAGTAGGGCCTGCGCCACGAGGGGTGTGTCGGGTCCGAAATGGTTGCCCAGATAGGCCATGGCCTGGCGGCGCAGCGCGTCGAGGCCCGGGCCGGCGGTCGCCGCCTGCGCGGGCACGGAGGCCGGGGCCGGCGCGGTCAGCGGCGCCTCGATCACGGGTGGAACCACGGGCGACTGCGTCACGGCAGGTGGCGGCAATGGCGGTGCCACAGGCGCAGCACGGGCCACCACCGGCTCGATCAGCCCCAGCGCCAGCAATGTGTCCAGATGCCCCTGCAGCTGCGGCAGGCCACGCGCCGCCAGCGCGTTCACCGAATCGCTGCCATTGACCATGATCAGCACCGTGCGCGTGGCGGGCGACAGCCCCGCCTTGCGCCGGGCGATCTCGGCCTTGCCGCTTTCGGTCTTCTGAAACACCCCACTCGACATGCCCGTCTCCTCGTCTCTTTTGTTATGGGCTGGCGAAAACAACGACCAACATGCCCCCGCTCCGGAGCGCGTGCAGCGCCTCACCCAGAACGCCGCGGAACCGGCTTCGCCGGGCCGCCAGCGTTGCCCCCTGGGGGGTGGCGCCGAAGGCGGCGCGGGGGAGTCAACAGATCCTCGGCAGTTGTTCTCCACTCAGCCAGTCCACCACCCGCCGCCCGCCGAAGCGCGTGGCCATCTGCACGAAGTGGTGCGGGTCCGCCGTCACTTCGCCGATGCGCGCCGCGTCTTGCGCCAGCGGGTGCTCACGCATCGTAGCGAGCACCGCGTCGGCGAACTCCGGCGCCACCACCGCGATCAGCTTGCCTTCGTTGGCCACGTAGAGCGGGTCCAGGCCGAGCAGTTCGCAAGCGGCGTCCACCTGCGGTTTGACAGGAATAGCCGCTTCCTGCAACAGCATGCCCACGCCCGACTGACGCGCCACCTCGTTGAGCGTGGTGGCGAGGCCACCGCGCGTGGGGTCGCGCAGCACGCGCACCGCGCCGGGTGCGGCCGCGAGCATGGCGGCCACCAGGGTGTGCAGCGCGGCGGTGTCGCTCTCGATCGTGGTCTCGAAGGCCAGCGATTCGCGCTGCGAGAGCACCGCCACGCCGTGGTCGCCGATGCTGCCGGAGAGCAGCAGCACGTCGCCCGGGCGCGCGTTGCGCCCGCTGATCTGCACGCCCGGCGGCAGCACGCCGACGCCGGTGGTGCTGATGAACACGCCGTCGCCCTTGCCTTGCTCTACCACCTTGGTGTCGCCGGTGACCACGGGCACGCCGGCCTCGCGCGACGCGGCGGCCATGGACTTCACGATGCGTTGCAGGTCGATCAGCGGGAAGCCTTCTTCGATGATGAAGCTCGCGCTCAGGTACAGCGGCTTGGCGCCCGACATGGCCACGTCGTTCACCGTGCCGTGCACCGAGAGGCAGCCGATGTCGCCGCCGGGGAAGAACAGCGGCGAGATCACGTGGCCATCGGTCGCCATCACGAGGCGACCCTGCGCCGGGTCGAAGGCCGGCAGCGTCAGCACCGCGCCGTCGTCACCCTGGCGCAGGAATGGGTTGTCGAAGGCCGCGAGGAACAGCTCCTCGATCAGTTGCGCCGCGGCCTTGCCGCCCGCGCCGTGGCTCATGTCGATGCGGCCGTGTTTGATGTCGAGCGGGCGGATGTAGTTCTTCTTCACCGGCCTGGGCGTGGGCGCCTCGCCAGCGGCGGGTTGCTCGATGTCGGTTCTCATGGGGTGGCCTCCTCGATGGCAGCGGCGGTGGCGGTGACCGGGACAATGGGAATGTCTCGGAAGCGGCCGTAGGTGTAGTGCGCGGCGCAGGCGCCTTCGCTGGACACCATGCAGGACCCGACCGGGTTTTCCGGCGTGCAGACGGTGCCGAAGATCTTGCAGTCGGTTGGCTTCTTCACGCCGCGCAGGATCGCGCCGCACTCGCAAGCCTTGTTGTCGGCCACGGGCGTGTAGTTCAGGTCAAAACGGCGTTCGGCGTCGAAGGTGGCAAACGCCTCGCGGATCTTGAGCGCGCTGTAGGGCACCTCACCCAGGCCGCGCCACTCGAAGCTGGGCCGCAGCTCGAACACCTCGGACACCAGGGCCTGGGCCTTGAGGTTGCCCTCGGGCGTGACGGCGCGGGTGAATTCGTTTTCCACATGGGCGCGACCCTCGTTGACCTGGCGCACCAGCATCAGGATGGCCTGCATCACGTCCAGCGGCTCGAAGCCGGCGATCACCACCGGCTTGCGGTATTCCTCGGCGAAGTGGTCGTAGGGCGCGGAGCCGATGACGATGCTCACGTGCGCCGGGCCGATGAAGCCGTCGATGGGCACGGTGCCGAGCTGGCGCACCTCGGGCGATTCGAGAATGTGGGTGATGGCCGAGGGCGTGAGCACGTGGCAGCACAAGACGCTGAAATTGGCCAGGCCTTCGCGCGCCGCGTCGCGGATGGCCAGCGCCGTGGGCGGCGTGGTGGTCTCGAAACCGATGGCGAAGAACACCACCTCGCGCTGCGGGTTCGTGCGTGCGAGGGCCATGGCGTCGGCCGCGGAATAGACCATGCGGATGTCGCCGCCGCGCGCCTTGGCTTTGATCAATGAAAGGCTGTCGGAGGCCGGCACGCGCATGGTGTCGCCGTAGGTGCAGACGATGGCACCACGCTCCAGCGCGAGGCGGATCGCGAGGTCGATGCGGCCGATGGGCAGCACGCAGACCGGGCAGCCCGGGCCGTGGATCATGCGCACGTTTGGCGGCAGCAGCTCCAGCACGCCGTAGCGGCTGATGGCGTGTGTGTGGCCACCGCAGAACTCCATGAAGCTGTAGCTGCGACCCGGGTGCGCTTCGGCGGCGATGCGTGCGCCGATCTGGCGGGCAAGGTCGCCGTCGCGGAATTCGTCGATGTATTTCATGCTGGCACCTCCACCCCCACGCTCCCCGCTTTGTGCGATTCGCTGCCCCCCGATGGGGCTGGCCCCGCTTGGGGCAGCCCGGCGCTGAGTTGCTTGAGCCCCCGCGCTTCACCGCTGCGCGATTCGCTGCCCCCCGAGGGGGCTGGCCCCGCTTGGGGCGGCCCGGCGCTGAGTTGCTTGAGCCCCCGCGCTTCACCGCTGCGCGATTCGCTGCCCCCCGAGGGGGCTGGCCCCGCTTGGGGCGGCCCGGCGCGGGTCCCGTCCTCCGGTGTGGGATCGGACGCGAACCGGGCGATGTCGGCAAACAGCGCCAGCGTGCTCAGCGCCTCTTCAGGGTCAAGCACGCCGATGGCGTGGCCCACGTGAACGATCACGTAGTCACCCACCTTCACGTCGGCCACGAGGGCGATGGAAATCTCTTTGCGGATGCCGCCGAGGTTCACCACGGCTTGGTCGTGGGGGCGCAACTCCACCAGTTGAGCGGGAATGGCTAGGCACATGGTTCGGTTTCCTTTGACGAAATGTTCTGTGGGGTCGCTGCCCGTTGCTGCGCCGCGACCCAGGCCTGACCGATCGCGAGGCCGGCGTCGCCGCAGCCTTTTTCCAGCGGTCGGTGCACACGCAGATCCGCCGCTTGCAGGCGCTCGGTCACGCGCTCGCGCAGGATGCGGTTGAAGAAGCAGCCACCGCCCAGGCACACGTCGCGGCAGCCGCGTTCGCGGGCGGCGCGCGTAGCCCATGCAGCCAGTGCGTCGGCCAGCGCGAGGTGAAAGCCCGCGGCAGCGGCGTCCGCACCCGTGGCGTCGGCATCGAACAAAGCGGGCATGAGGCCGCGCAGGTCCAGGCGGTTCTGCGCGTCGATGACCGCGCTGGGCTGCGGGGTGGTGTGTGGGTGTTGGGCGAGCCAGCGGGCGGCGGCGGTTTCGAGCGCGATGGCGGCCTGGGCTTCGTCGGCCTGGCGAACGCTGAAGGCCAGCGCGCCGGCCGCCGCGTCGAACCAGCGGCCAGCACTGCTGGTGGTGGGGCAGTTCAAGCTCTTGGCCAGCATCTGCTGCACCCCCGCGGCCACAGCCTCGCCCACGTGCGGTGCGAAGCGGGTGGTGATCTGCCCGCCCCGGCCCAGCGCGTGTAACGCGCTGGCCGCCATGCGCCAGGGCTCGCGCGCGGCGCGGTCGCCGCCGGGCAGGGCCAGCGGGAGCAGATGGCCCAGGCGCTGCCACTGCGCGCCGTCCACCCAGAGCAATTCACCGCCCCAGGCCTGCCCGTCTGTACCCAGACCCACGCCATCCAGCGCGAGACCGATCACCGGTTCCGCGAGGCCGTGCTCGGCCACCACCGCCGCGATGTGCGCATGGTGGTGCTGGACGCCGATAGCGGGCACACCGAGCGAAGCCGCCAACTGCACCGCGAGTTGGGTGCTGAAGAAGTCTGGATGCAGATCGTGTGCCACGGCGGCAATGGGCGCACCGTGTTCGGCCAGCAGGCGCTGCACCGACGTCTCCAGCGCGGCACAGGCGGCGGGGTCGCTGAGGTCGCCGTGCACCGCCGACCACACGGGTGCGCCGTTCACCAGCAGGCAGGCGGCATTTTTCAGCCAGGCGCCGCAGGCGAGCACGGTGGGCACAGGCGTGGTGTTCATGGCGTCAGATCGAGGCGTCGGCGGAGAGGGCGGTTTCGCCGCCGGGCCGCCCCAAGGCGAAACCAGCCCCCTCGAGGGGCAGCGACCCGCGCAGCGGCGGAGTGTGGGGGCTCAATGCTGCGCGGGCTTTGGCCAGCTCGGCTTCGAGCTGCTGCACCCGATCCCGCAGCGCCGATTCCGAGACCGATGGCGCGGGCTCTTCGTGGTGGTGATGGCCGTGACCCATGGCGTGGTCCAGCCAGTGCAGCCAGGCGTCCATGCCTTCGCCGGTGGTGGCCGAGAGCTGCAAGATCTCGATGGTGGGGTTCACGCGCCGCGCCAGTTCGATGCAGCGCGCCACGTCGAACTGCACGTGCGGCAGCAGGTCGATCTTGTTGAGCACCATGAGCCGCGCGGCGGCGAACATGTCGGGGTACTTGAGCGGTTTGTCCTCGCCCTCGGTCACCGAGAGAATGGCCACCTTGGCGGCCTCGCCCAGGTCCCAGACCGCAGGACAGACCAGGTTGCCCACGTTTTCAATGAACAGCAGGCTGTGGGCATCGCCGTGGTGGTGATCGTGTGCATGACCGTGCCCATGGGCGTGGCCGTCGTGGCTGTGCAACTGTGCAAAGGCTTCGCTCACCATGGGCGCGTCGAGGTGGCAGCCCTTGCCGGTGTTGACCTGGATGGCGGGGGCGCCGGTGGCGCGAATGCGGTCGGCATCGAAACTGGTCTGCTGATCGCCTTCGATCACCGCGACGTGCAGACCTGGCGCGTGGCTCTTCAAGGCTTCGATGGTCGCGCACAGCAGCGTGGTCTTGCCCGAGCCGGGGCTGGACACCAGGTTGAGCGCGGTCACGCCGTGCGCTTCGAAATGCGCGCGGTTCTGCACCGCCACGCGGTTGTTGGCGCCGAGAATGTCGGTCTCCAGCTGGATGGCGCGCGCCTGGCTCATACCGGGCACCGATACGCGGGCCGCTCCGGCACCAAAATGCAAGTCGCCATTGCCGGGGTTGACCTGCACCACGCCGGCTTCGCCCGCCTGGCTCTGCACATGCCGGGCATGGGCCACGCTGTTGTTACTGCATCCGCACACGACACACATGTTGGTTCTCCTGGTTCATTAAATCAAACAATCAATCATCGCTCACTTGCATGTCCAGCACACGCAAGGCCATGCCGCCAGTAGGCTGTAGCTGGTAGCTGCCACAGGCCGGACAGGCGTCGCCGCGCTGGGCGATAGCCACAGTCTGGGTGCAGCCCAGGCACCAGGCCTGGCCGGGGGGTTCTTCGATGTCAATCTGGGCGCCCTCGAGCACCGTACCGGGCGCCAGGCACTCCAGCGCGAAACGCAGGGCGCGCGCGTCCACCCCCGCGAGCTGACCGGCTTCGAGCCGCAGCGATAGCAGACGCGAGAAGCGCTCGCGCAGGGCCGTGTCTTCGACCAGCTTCAACACACCGCCGGCCAGACTGACTTCATGCATGTGGCACCTCCTGAGCGGCAGCCAGCGGGTGCGCCACGTCAAACGGCACACAGGGGTCGAACGCCGCCATGAGCAGGCGCACGCGGCGATCCACCGTGGCCGCTGGCTCGCTCGCGTTCAATTCGGCGATGTGTTGCGCCACCACGCCCTGCGGGTGAAAATTCCAATCGGTGGGCGCAAGCACGCGGCAGGCCAGCACCCGCGCCGGCGCATCGCCCAGGGGTGTATCGATCTCCACCTGGTGCACCAGCAGGCCACGCGCCATTTCCACCCAGGCCAGGCCTTGGCGCGGCCCGGTGTTCAGCGCGCCGAAAGACAGCCAGCCCGCACCGCTCAGGCCCGGCGCGTCGGGCTGGCACAGGCGGATCAACTCGGCCAGGCGACTGCCCAGCAAGGCCCAGGGACTCAGCGGCAGCCCGACGTCCATGCCGTTCAGTCGTGTCCAGCTGCCGGTGTGGGCGCTGGCGCCGTGCCACTGCGGGCACAGCGCGAAGGCGGGCTGCAGCGCCAGCGCAGCGGACAGGCTGCGTTGGTCCAACACGTCGGCGTGGGCGCGCAGCGCGGCGGCTGGTTGCAGCGGTGTGCCGGTGTCAACCGCGCGGGCGGCGCACAGCAACGCGGGCAACCAGCCGGTGTGGCGGCAACTCCAATCGAGCAGCCAGTCGGCACCGGACGCCTGCCAGGCCCGGAGCCATGTGGCGGCGGGCATGTGCAGCAGCTGTTCCTGCAGCCAGGCGAGCGTGGCTGGCCAGGGGGTGGGCGAGGCTGCGGCGACGAGCAGCGGACAACAAGACAGCGCGGCATGCGCCTGGGCAGCCTGCGGTCCGGGCGTGTCGGTGGCCAGCAGACGCGGCCAGTCCAGGCCCATGCGGCGGATGTGTTCCTGCGCGGTCTCGGTGCGCAGACGCTGGTCCACGGCTGGCGGTGTGCTCAGCAAGCCGTGCGCTGCGGCATCGATGGCGAGCGATGAGCACAAGCGATGCGCGTGGCCACAGAGGTTGAACAGGCTGGCCACCAGACCGGGCAAGGCCGCCACCGGCTGGCCTGGCGCCAGGCGCGCAGCCCAGTCCTGGCGCGAGCTGCGCAGGCTGAGCGGCAGCGGCGCGCCCGGTGACACGCGCAGCCGACCGGCAAGGTCTGCGAGTCCGGTGGGTGCGAACGTGGTGTTCATGGCGCGAGCGCTCCCCGGCGACCGAGCAAGAAGGCGCGGCGCGCCGGCAGGGCGCTGGGCTCTGGCAAGGGGGTGATCGGTTCGGGCGGCGCCGCTCGGGTCAGAGCGAGCGAGGCCAGCGCGGTCTCCCGCGCCAGGTCCTGGCTGTTGAAGCCATTCATGGGGGAAAACAGCGCGCAGGTCTCGTGGTACCCGACGGCGGGATCGTGCGCACCGATGAAATCGAAGCGCTCGCTGCCGAATTCACGCACGAAGCTGCGCGTCACCCGGTTTTCGTGAGGCAGGTTCGCGGCGGGCAGCCGCAGCAGGCTCATGAACCAGGGTGTGATCAACACGCCTTCGGCCACCGGCTCTGCCCCCTCTTCAGCACCACCCGCCCATGCAAAACCGACCGCCTCGACCGACAGCGCCGGGTTGAGCAAGGGAATGCCCACCATGCGCTCGGTCTGTACATGGCGGTAGAAGTCCACCAGGGTCTGGACGCGCTGGTACAGCACACGCGGCAGAACCGGCTCTGCCGGGCCGCTGGTGTGCTCCCCCTGCAAGGGGGATGTCGCGGAGCGGTGTAGGGGGTTCATCTCAATCCGGCAGCATCAGGAACTGCTCGGCATCGCAATCGCAGTTCGGGCAACGCCAGTGGGCGGGTAAATCTGCAAACGGCGTTCCGGGCAGAATTTGCCACTGTGGATCCCCCAGGGCGGGATCGTAGACCCACCAGCAGATCTTGCATTCAAGACGCGACTCGGGGCGCAGCACCTCGCGGTTGCCGAGGTACGAGCCTTCAAAGCCTTCGAAGCCTTTAGGTCGGTCAGCGATCGCGCGATCCGGCGTCGGGCCGCCCCAAGCCGGATCAGCCCCCTCGGCGGGCAGCGACCCGCGCAGCGGTGGAGTGTGGTGGCTCATGCCTGTTCAAGGTAGGTCATCACGTCGAGCAGGCGCTCGTGGGAATCGCGCAGATCTTCGGGCGCGGCCATGGCCACTTCGGGCATGTCCACCACCTCGACCGTGTTGAGGATCACCTTGTCCATCGAGTTGTAATACACCACGCGCCAGCAATTGGACAGGCGCGTGTTGGAAATGCGGCAGTTGCCGTAACCGCGCGAAAGCATGAGCACGCGACCGGTACCGAGGTGATGATCCAGGAAACCGATGTCTTCGGGTGTGACCGGCAGCAGCGTGAGGTTGACCACGTGCGGCACCTGGCCTGGTTTCCAGCCCGCGACCTGGTCGCGGATTTCTTCCACCAGCAGGGGCGCGTTCTGCACGTTGGGCGGCAGAGGGCCGGCCCAGTGCGGCATCTCGCCCTGGGGCCATACATCGTCCACCGCCATGGCGCGCAGCAGCGCCGGCACCGGACCGACCTCGATCACATCGTCAATCATCGTGCGCTCGCCATCCACGGTGCGCAATGTCATGAGGCGCCAGACGCCCGCCAGCACCGCTTCCTGGATATGCACTTCCAGCGCGCCGTCTTCTTCACGCACCAGGGCGCTGACCTCGCCCTCGCCCATGATCTGGTTGATCAGCCGCAGGTCCTGCGCAGGCAGTGTGGTCAGTGAAACCTGGCCGCCCGGGCCGCGCTCTGCCGTGCGGTTCAGCAACACCAGCACCTGACCGAGCACCGCGCGCGCCGCATCGCGTCCGACGAGGTCTTCGGGCTCCGGCAGCACGGGTGGGCGGTAGGTGTCCATGTCTTTGGGCATGTGCACGTAGTCCAGCTTTTCGTCTTCGACCTGGGTACCCGGGCCGAGGGCAACGAGAGGAATGGGAAATTCTTTCATGGGGCGTCCTTGTCTGTCGGTGGGTTTCAGTGGCAACCGCTGTCCTTGGCCGCACCGGACTGGCTCACCACCGGGATGCCGATGGTGGGCGGACGCGAAGGCGGCATGGCGAGCGCGGCGGCCACGCCGTGCAGGTACACGTCCCAGTCCTGCATGCCGGCGATGGCGGTCACGTACTGGCCGTCGCGAAAAAACAGCAGGGTGGGCCAGCGTTGCGAGCCGTAGCGGCGTGCCACCGCGTCCTCGCTGTCGCGCGGCACCACGGCCACCTGAAAACGGTTCGGAAAATTTTTCATCAGTTCGGGCAGCACGGCCGCCACGTCCTGGCCTTCGGGGAACCGCACCGGGTCGCCCGCGAGCAGCACCACGCGGTCACCGCCGCCGGCACTCCAGGGGGACACGCTGGTTTCATCGACCCAGGCGGCGCCGAAATCGCGCGCCAGGCGCATCACCAGCGGCGGCGCGGGGTTGGTGTCGGGCAGTGGCAAGGCAAAAGCCCGGTGGGTGGTGTCGGTGGCGGTGTTCATGGTGTCTCCTGTGTGCGAGGTTTCAGGTCTGTCCGGACAACTGCCTGAGTTGTTCGGTGGTCATTTGTGAGGGCAAGGCAAAGCCGGCATCGCCACAGGCGTCCAGGCCCTGCATGGCGTCCAGCACCAGATCCAGCGCAGCGTTCACTTCGACAGCGCGCTCGGTGGTGATGGTTTCGCGCGCGTCACCCAGGAACACCAGCAGCCAGTCGCCCGGCACCAGCGTGCCGACCAGCGCGGTGTTGACGCGACGGCGCTCGCCACGGCCTTCACACCAGGCATGGCCGGGCTCGACAGCACTGACTTGCATGGGTATGCCGATGCACATGTCAAACACCCACCTGGTTGAGAGAAGGGGCTCCGCCCGGGGGCACCGCCGGGCCGGCTTCGCCGGACGGCTGGTGCCGCCCCCCTGGGGGGGTGACGCGAAGCGGCGCGGGGGGGCTTCTGAGAAATCGTTCATCGCCCTCGCGACAGGCCGCCTCTGGCGCCGGGCGTTGCGTCTCGTAGGCGGCCAGCGCCAGCTCGTCCATGGTCACGGCTTCGCGCTCACCCAGCGGCCTGCGCCGCGGTGCGGGCTGGCCGCCCCAGCGCGCGATCTGATCCACCCCCAGGGCCAGCGCCTCTTCCATCGCCGCCTTGACCACCGGACGCAGGCTGCCGCCGTAGTCTTCCAGCTCCTGCGGCTGGCAGCCGATCAGCAGCACCTGGGCCGGGAACTTGCCCGTGAGCTGCGCGAGCGAGAGCACCTCCTGGAAACCGGTCTGGTGCAGGCTCATCTTCTTGGCACCCATGAAGCGCGGCACCGCGTCGTCGCGCACCTGCTTGAGCGTGCCGGGCTCCAGGCCGTAGTCGATGGCATCGAAGATCAGCAGCGCGTCGGCCGCCTGCACGTGCTGGATCAGGTACAGGCCCTGGGTGCCGCCGTCGATGAGCGACACATGTTCGGCACACTCGTAGCGGCGCTGCAGGGCTTCGATGCAGCGCACACCAAAGCCCTCGTCGGCCCAGAGCAGGTTGCCGATGCCCAGCACCACGATGGTCTGCGGCTGGGCGAGGGTGTCACCACCGGGGTGACAGGTGGATTCGGACGGATGGGCGCTCATGGTGGGTGGTCCCGAAAAACTCAAGGGGAGACGGAAGGGGTGACCGGACCGGAACAGAAGCGCTTCCAGGCGTGGAAGCTGTCCCAGGCGGCCTGGTGCGCGAGCCAGAAGCCGGCGTCGATGCCGAACTGCCGCGCGCAGCGGATGGCGGTGTCGGGCGACATGGCCCGCTGACCATGCACCAATTCGTGCAGGCGGCGGCGCGAGAGGCCCAGCAAGCGCGCCGCCTGACTCTGGTTGAGCGCCAACGGCACCAGACAGGTCCGCTCCAGCAAACGCCCCGGATGCATCGGCGCACGCACCGGCACACCCCGCGGCGGGATCACCGGCGCGATAGGGTACTGACGATGTGGAGCGGAACGTGCCATATCAAAGAGCCGAAGTTGGAGCGAAGTGCCTGAATCAAGGGCGCCGAGGAACCGGCTTTGGCGGGCCTCCAGCGCTGCCCCCTGGGGGGTGACGCGAAGGCCGCGGGGGTCCATCTTTTCAGTCCTTAAACGTTCTGTAACCCGAAATCATGGTCGACACGATGCTCTGGCGCCCCATGATGTCCTCTCGGATCGCGGCGTAGATGTGCAGGATGACGAAGATGATCATGGCCCACATGCCCAGGCGGTGCCAGGTGTGCACGTCCTGGCTCTGGCCGAACAGCGGGATCACCCAGGTGGTGAACAGCGTGTGCGCCCAGGAGCCGGATTGCGTCCCTTCGCCGTAGAGCGCAAAACCGGTGACGATCATGAACAGGCCAATGCCGAGAAACAGGGTGAACATGGCGAACCTGGCCAGCGGGTTGTGTCCCACGTACTGGTTGGGCTTGGGGGCGATGAACAGATACCACGCCATCACTTGAATCACTTCGCGCCAATAGGCTTTTTGGAACATCGGTACCCAGAACAGTTCGCGCGCATGGTGGTTGCCGACGATGGCCCAGTAGGCACGCCCAGCCAGGCCCACCGCCAGGATGTAGCCGGCGGTGAAGTGCGCGAAGCGGATGTAGCCCATCAGGTAGTTGTCGCTGGCCTCGCCCGGCATGGTCGGCAGCGGCACGCCGATGAAGTAGCCGGTGATGGCCAATACCGTGATAGCCAGCGCGTTGATCCAGTGCCATATGCGCACCGGCGCTTCGTACACATAGACCGACTGGACGGACTGGCCGTTCGAGACGGCGCTCTCGTCGATGCCGGTGACATCGGCCAGACGCTGCTGGGCCAGTTCTTGGGCAGACAGTGTGGACATGGTGTGCTCCGGGTGGGGAACGACGGTCACTTCGACACGGTCTGGCCACGGCGTGCGCGCCACTGACGCACAGCCCAGACGACCCCGCCCGCCCCCAGCAGGACCAGCCCCTGTTCCAGCCCAATGGCATGGGTGAGCATGTCCCACAGTTCGTGCGGTCCGTGGCCCCCGTGGGCCTGGGCTGCGCCGGTCAGGCTGGCCAGCAGCGTGCTGATCGAAAGGCGGCGGATGGTATTGGCTTGCATGTGTTTCTCCTCGTGTGGTTTCATAACGTTTCACAGATCCATGGACACTTCGAGCGGGCAACGGTCTTGTTCAAGGCACCCGTGGAACCCGCTTTGCCGGGCCACAGGGTGCGCCCCCCTTCGGGGAAGACGCGAAGCGGCGCAGGGGGCTTCATCTCACCTCACCGTGACGCGGGCCATTTCCTGACCGTCTTCGCTCATCACGTGGGTGGAGCAGGCCAGACAGGGGTCGAAGCTGTGCAGTGTGCGCAAGATCTCCAGCGGCTGCTCGGGGTTGACCATGGGCGTGTTCAGGAGCGAGGCCTCGAAGGCCCCGATCTGGCCCTTGGTGTCGCGCGGCGAGCCATTCCAGGTGGTGGGCACCACGCACTGGTAGTTCTCGATCTTGCCGTCCTTGATCTTGATCCAGTGACCCAGCATGCCGCGCGGCGCAGCCACGGTGCCCACGCCCTTGGCCTCTTTGGGCCAGGTGGCGGGGTCCCATTTCTCGACGTTGACGGTGTTGCTGTCGCCGTTCTTGATGTTCTGCACCATCTGGCGGAAGTCGTCCATCATCATCTCGCCAGAGTACTGGCTCTCCAGCGCACGGGCGAGGGTGCGACCGATGGTGGTGGGCAGCAGTTGCTTGAGGGTGTAGTTGGTTTCTGGCAGACCCAGCGCCTTGGGCAAGGCACTGTTGATGGCGACGGCAGACTCGTCCACCTGCTGCTTGACGCGCTGGCAGTATTTGTTGCCCTGCACCGCGTGGGCGTAGCCCAGGATGTAGCGCGACAGCGGGCCGACCTCGACCGAGTGTCCGCGCCAGCGCGGCGACTTGATCCAGGAGTACTTGGCGCTTTCGTCGACGGCCTCAATGTTCGTGCGCGTGCCCTTGAAGTTCGGACCCTCGGGCTTGTAGTTGGCCTCGGTCACGCCGTCCCAGGGGTGCAGGCCCTTGGACTCGTCAGCGTATTTGTACCAACTGTGGTTCACGAATTCCTGTACCTGCTCAGGGTCGCGCGGGTCGATGGCGTGGATCTTGTCCCAGTTGCCGTCCAGGATCACGCCGCCAGGCAGCTGTTGCGTGCTGGGGTCGTTCTGCACTTTCTCGTAGGTGCCGTAGTCGGCCACGTTGGTGGCCGACAGGCCACCGCCGTAGAGCCAGCCGGCCTGCTTGTAAATGGTGCCAATGGCCAGCACGTCAGGCACATAGACGTTCTTGTTGAACTCGATGATCTCGTTGATGCGCGCTTCAACGAAGTTCAACCGCTCCATGTTGATGGGCGCGCCGGCCGCGCCGTCGCCGTCGATGTTGATCGCGCAGGGCACACCGCCCACGAGGTAGTTCGGGTGCGGGTTCTTGCCGCCAAATATGGTGTGGATCTTCACCCACTCTTTTTGCAGATCCAGGGCTTCCAGGTAGTGCGTAACCGCCATCAGGTTGGCTTCGGCCGGCAACACATAGGCCTTGGAACCCCAGTAGCCGTTGGCAAAGGGGCCGAGCTGACCGCTCGCAACAAACTTCTTCAGACGGTTCTGCACGTCGCGGAAATAACCGGGCGAGGACATCGGGTGTGAGGGCGACACCAGGTGCTGCAGATCGCTGGTTTTCTTCGGGTCGGCGTTCAGGGCCGAGATCACGTCCACCCAGTCCAGCGCGTGCAGGTGGTAGAAGTGCACCGCGTGGTCGTGCACCTGCAGCGTCTTGGCCATGATTTCGCGGATGAGGTAGGCGTTGAGCGGAATCTGGATGCCCAGCGCATCCTCCACCGCGCGCACCGAGGCCAGCGCGTGGCAGCCGGTGCAAACGCCGCAGATGCGCTCCACAAAAGCCCAGGCGTCGCGCGGATCGCGGCCCTTGAGAATCACCTCCAGGCCGCGCCACATGGTGCCGGTGGACACCGCGTTGCGAATCACGTTGTTGCTGTCGAGGTTGACTTCGCAGCGCATGTGACCCTCGATGCGGGTCACGGGATCGACGACGATGCGTCGGCCGGTGTTGTCGAGCTTGAAGCCCTGTGTTTCGTAGACACCCATGATCTTTTCCTTGTTTTGTTTCAGGCGTTGGTGTTGGACTTTTCACGCGAGGTGTCGCGCGCCCGCTTGGCCACCGTGATGGCGGCGTGGGCTGCCACCGAAGCACCCACCACGGCCGCTGCCGTGCCGCCGATCTGGTCGGCGTTGGCTTCGATGCCGAAGGCGTGGATGTCGGTCAGGCGGTCGTAAAACGAGCCTTTGTCCCAGAAGCCATCTTCCGAGCAACCGATGCAGCCGTGACCGGCCTTGATGGGGAAGCTGGTGCCCTCGTTCCACTCCATGGTGGAGCAGGCGTTGTAGGTGGTCGGGCCCTTGCAGCCCACCTTGTAGAGGCAGTAACCGCGGCGCGCGGACTCGTCGTCCCAGGCCTCGACGAACTGGCCGGCGTCAAAGTGCGGGCGGCGGTAGCACTTGTCGTGGATGCGCTGGCTGTAGAACATCTTCGGCCGGCCCTGGCGGTCCAGCTCGGGGATGCGGTCGAACGTCAGCATGTATGTGATCACGCCCGTCATCACCTCGGGAATGGGCGGGCAGCCCGGCACCTTGATGATGGGCTTGTCGGTGATGACCTTGTGGATCGGCGTGGCCTGTGTCGGGTTGGGTTTGGCGGCCTGCACGCAGCCCCAGCTGGCACACGAACCCCAGGCGATGATGGCCTTGGCGTCCTTGGCCACCTTCTGCAGTTTTTCGAGAAAGGGCTTGCCCGACTGGATGCAGAACATGCCGTCTTCATTCAGCGGCGGGTTCCCCTCCACGGCCAGGATGTACTGGCCTTTGTACTTCACAAGCAGCTCTTCCAGCAGCTCTTCAGCCTGATGGCCGGCGGCGGCCATCAGGGTGTCATCGTAGTCCAGCGAGATCATGGACAGCACCACGTCTTTGGCCAGCGGGTGCGCCGAACGGATGAACGCTTCGGTGCAGCAGGTGCACTCCAGCCCGTGCAGCCAGATCACCGGTGTGCGGGGCTTGTTCTCCATCGCGTAAGCAATTTGCGGGACAAACGCGGGTGCCAGCCCGAGCGAGGTGGCGGTGAGCGAGCAGTACTTCAGAAAGCTGCGGCGCGAGATGCCCTTGCGGCGCATCACCTCGTAAAAAGTTTCCATCATGGTTGTCTCCATAGGCTGGCGTGAATGGGGGCCGGCAATCGCCGGTGGGGCCACCTGATTCCATTGAACAAAAAGGCAGATGACCTACCGCTTGCAAAGCACAGGCCACCCAATGCCGGTCAAGGGAAAACACCTAATGCTTCATTTAAGTGTTTGATTTTTATCAATTTTTTTGATCAATTTGATCAGGAAAAACAAGCTCTGCCTGCGGCATGGAAGGTATGTTTCCATTTTTGAATACAAGATGTAATCGCAATATTCAGCTGATTTCCGCACACCGCCGTCGTTTGCGCGTTGCCCACAGAGGCCCAAGCCGAGGCCCGATCGGCCCCTTGCAGGCAGCGCGGCCCTGCACCCTGCGAGGCACCCTGACCGGGCCCAGGCGAAAAAAAACCAACCCCGAAGGGCTGGCTTGTGATTTCTGGCATCTCTCGGGACGCTGAAACAATTTTTTGAGTTGGACTGGGCTTGTCTCCTCGGTCCCCCGCGGTCACCAGCGGCATGCGCTGTTTGCGAGTGCATCAACTTTAACGACTCGCACCAGACTTGTGCATCGGGAGTTTCCCTTGGTTTCCTAGGGCTTTGGCACGGGAAATGCTGCGCACCGGGGATCGTTGGAACTGGAGCAAAAGATGTCGCAAAACGACGTATTGGCCGCGGCTGCGCACCTTCATGTGCAACTACGCCGCAAAACCGGGCGGGTCACCGACACCGAATGGATGGCGAGCAACGCAGAATATGCGCACGCCATCGTGCGGTTTGCGCGGGAGAAAGCTGAAACCGACGGCCATGCCGAACTGCTGCCCCTGGCCCAGCGGCTGGAGACGCTGGTGGCGCAGATACAGCCCCGTGTGCGCCCACCGCTGATCGATACCGCGCAGCTGGGGTTGCGCCCCGAAACGGTGCCGTTGCAGCGCCCGGTGGAAGACCCGGACTGGAACGCCCAGGCACCGCCCGGCAGCAACGCGCGCGACGAGCTCAGCACACGCTACATCGGGCGTTTGCGCTAACAGCCTCAGCCGTTCAGACCCCCGCCAGGATCCAGCGCGCCGCCTTTTCCGCCACCATGAGCGTGGGGCTGTTGGTGTTGCCGCTGGTGATGGTGGGCATGACGCCGGCGTCCACCACGCGCAAACCCGCCACGCCGCGCACGCGCAGGTGGCTGTCCACCACGGCCTGCGGGTCGTCGGCGCGGCCCATCTGGGTGGTGCCCACGGGGTGAAAAATGGTGCTGGCAATGTCGCCGGCCAGGCTGGCCAGTTCTTCATCGGTCTGGAACTGCACGCCCGGCCTGTATTCCTCGGGCTGGTAGCGGGCCAGCGCGGGCTGCGCCACGATGCGCCGGGTGACGCGCAGGCTGTCAGCGGCCACCTGGCGGTCTTCGGGCGTGCTGAGGTAGTTGGGCGCAATGGCGGGCGCGTCTTGCGGGCGCGGGCTGGTGATGTGCACATGGCCCCGGCTGGTGGGGTTGAGGTTGCACACGCTGGCGGTGAACGCGGGAAAACTGTGCAACGGCTCGCCAAAGGCGTCCAGGCTGAGCGGCTGCACGTGGTACTCGATGTTGGGCCAGGGCTGCGCCGGGTCGCTGCGGGTGAAGGCCCCGAGCTGGCTGGGCGCCATGCTCATGGGGCCGGTGCGTTTCAGGGCGTATTCGAGTCCGATCTTGGCCTTGCCCCAGAGCGAACTGGCCAGGGTGTTGAGCGTGGTGGCGCCCTGCACCTTGAACACGGTGCGGATCTGCAGGTGGTCTTGCAGGTTGGCGCCCACGCCGGGCAGATCGTGCTGCACGGCCACGCCGTGGCGCTGCAACAGCGCCGCCGGGCCAATGCCCGAGAGCTGCAAGATTTGAGGCGAATTGATGCTGCCCGCGCTCAACACCACCTCGCGCGCGGCGCGCACGCGCACCGCCTGGCCTTCGCGCACCAGCTCGGCGCCGACGCAGCGCAGTTCGCCGCTGGCCGCGCGCTGCAGGGTGAGGCGCTGCACCTGGGTTTCGGTCCACACGGTCAGGTTGGGGCGCCGCTGCGCCGGGCGCAAAAAGGCCTTGGACGCGTTCCAGCGCCAGCCGGCTTTCTGGTTCACCTCAAAGTAGCCCACGCCCTCGTTGTTGCCGGTGTTGAAGTCGGTGCTGGCGGGTACGCCGGCTTGCTGGGCGGCGGTGGCAAAGGCGTCGAGCAGGTCCCAGCGCAGGCGCTGCTTTTCAATGCGCCACTCGCCGGTGCTGCCGCGGTGTTTGTGGCCGTGCAGGGCGGCAAACGCGGGGTCGCTGGCGTTTTGCAGGTCCAGGCGGTGGTGGTCTTCGTGCGCCATGAAATCGGGCAGGCAGCGGTCCCAGCGCCAGTCGTCGTCGCCGGTGATCTGGGCCCACCGGTCGTAGTCGCGCGACTGGCCGCGCATGTAAATCATGCCGTTGATGCTGGAGCAGCCGCCCAGCGTTTTGCCGCGCGGGTAGCGCAGGCGACGGCCGTTGAGCCCGGGGTCGGGCTGGGTTTCGTACAGCCAGTCGGTGCGCGGGTTACCGATGCAATACAGGTAGCCCACCGGAATGTGGATCCAGTGGTAGTCGTCGCGGCGGCCCGCTTCCACCAGCAGCACGCGGTGGGCCGGATTGGCGCTGAGGCGGTTGGCCAGCAGGCAGCCGGCGGTGCCGGCACCGATGACGATGAAGTCGAAGGTGGTGTCGCTCATGTTGTGGGGGTCGGTTGCGTGCGCGGTGGACATCTACTGGGTTGGGATTTCGTCGTCGGGCAGGGCAAAGTCGCCGCGCTGGTAGGCCGCCACCACCGCTTCGGCCTCGGCCATGCGGTGCGCGGGCACCATCACCCGCACCGGGATGGCGCTGGCCAGCAGCGAGTGGGTTTGCACCAGGTGGGCGTCGGCCACCACCGCGGGCACGCCGCCGGCTTGCAGGCAACCGCGCAGCAAATAGGCTTCGGTGGGACTGAAAAAAGTGACCAGCGTTTGCCAGTCGCCTTCGGCCGGGTCGTAGGGGCTGTCGCCGTGCATGGGTCTCCGATCGTTATTTGCGTGGCTCATGGTCTTGCGCCATCTGGACTGCAGTGTGAAAGAGTTTTGACCAAAAATCCAATGAAATTGCGCAGCGTCCGCCATAAGCCTGGCAAATAATGGACGCCATGATGAAGCCCGAAACCCAACGCCCGGTCCTGCCCGCGGTGGAGCCGCAAACGCTGCGGGCCTTTGCCGCTGTGGCGCGCGAAGGCAATGTGTCGCGCGCGGCCCAGCGCCTGCACCTGAGCCAGCCGGCGGTGAGCCTGCAGCTGAAAACCCTGAGCGAAGCCACCGGGCTGGTGCTGTTTGCCCGCACGCCGCAGGGCATGGCGCTCACTCACGACGGCGCTGCCCTGCTGCCCCTGGCCGACAAAGCCCTGGCCGCGCTGGCCGACTTTGGCCAGGCCGCTGCCGCGCTGCACACCACGGTGCGCGGCACGCTGCGCATCGGCACCATTCTCGACCCGGAATTCACCCGCCTGGGCGCTTTTTTGAAGCAACTGGTGGAAACCAGCCCCCAGGTGGGCACCGAGCTGAGCCAGAGCATGAGCGGCGACGTGCTGGCGCGTCTGGGGCGCCGCGAGCTGGACGTGGGCTTTTTTCTGGACCTGCCACACGATCCGCTGGACGCCACGTACCGGCTGCGTCCGCTCACCCGTTTCACCTACCGCGTGCTGGCGCCGGCGGGCTGGGGGCCGCAGGTGCGCGGCAAAGACTGGAAGGCGCTCGCCGCCCTGCCCTGGCTGGCCACCCCGCCCGCCAGCGCGCACCACCGGCTGCAGCGCCGCGTGTTTGGCCCCGGTTCACTCACCGGCCTGGAGCCCCGGCGCGTGGCGCTGGTGGACCAGGAAGCGTCCATGCTGGACCTGGTGAAAAGCGGTGTGGGCCTGAGCCTGGTGCGCGACTCGATTACCATGCGCGAAGCACAGGCGCGCGGCCTGGTGGTGGCCGACCAGGTGGCGCTGGAGTGCGACCTCAGCTTCATCTGCCTGGCCGAGCGGGCCGGCGAACCGGTGCTGGCCAGCGCCTGGGCCGCGCTGGACGCGGTGTGGGGTTGAAGGGTTGAAGGGTTGAGCAGGCTTTCCTTGCACCTTACTCAACGGCGACCGGGTGCTGCCGCGGCCAGCTGCTCACAGCGCGCCGCATCCAGCGGCTGCCCGGCCTCGCGAAAGCGCGCGGCGGCGGCCGCAAACCGGGCCACGGCGTCGTCTGCGCTGTCGCCACGGGCAGCGGCCAGGTGGCCGCGCACCTCGTCGTGCGCGGCGTACCACGCCGGCAGGCGCATCACCACGTTGGCGAGGTAGGCGCATTGGGCTTCGTGCTGACTGGCCAGCGTCAGCTCACCGGCGCGGGCGGCGGCAATGGCGGCGGGCACGGCAAAGGTGATACGGCAGCCGGGGCAGGTTTCCAGCGGGCCACGCACCGACACGCTGGCGTCTTCCATCACATGCAACGCCGCAGCCGGGTCGTCGGCGTGCAGGTTGATGCGGGTGCCGTAAATGCGGTCCAGCAAGTGAAAGCCGATATCGGTCTGGCGCGCCACGTCCAGGGCTTCATCAATCAGGGCCTGAGCCTCGTCGCGTCGGCCTTCGTGCAGCGCCACCTCGGCCAGCCGCTGCAGCGACAGCGCTTCGCCCACCGACCCGCCAATGGCGCGGTGCAGGCGGG
>JAGXSV010000003.1 GCA_018333605.1 Hydrogenophaga sp.
CCCCCCCCCCCGCGCCGGTTGCGGCGTTACGCCACAGGGACGTGCGCTGCGCCCCGGCAGAGCCGGTTGCGCGGCATCCTGGGGCGAAGGCGGGGATGCAGCACCCCCCAAAAACTACAATCGATCCCATGCTAGACATTGTCCAACTCAGAAAAGACCTCGACGCCGTGATCACCCGGCTTGAGACCCGCAAACAACCCCAGGCCTTTCTGAATGTGGCCACGTTCCGCGCGCTCGAGGCCGAGCGCAAAACGCTGCAGACCCGCACCGAAGAACTGCAAAGCCAGCGCAACAGCCTGTCCAAACAGATTGGCGTGTTCAAGGGCAAAGGCCAACACGCCGAGGCAGACGCGGTGATGGCTCAGGTGGGCGACATCAAGAGCGAGCTGGAAACCTCTGCAGCGCGGCTCGACACGCTGCAAGCCGAGCTGCAAAGCCTGTTGCTCGCCGTACCCAACCTGCCGCACGAGAGCGTGCCCGTGGGCGCGGGCGAAGATGGCAACGTCGAAGTGCGCCGCTGGGGCAGCCCGCGTGCGTTTGACTTTCCGGTGCGCGATCACGTCGACATCGGTGAAAAGCTGGGCCTGGACTTTGACACCGGTGCCAAGCTGGCTGGCTCACGCTTCACGTTTATGCGAGGCCCCATCGCCCGCCTGCACCGTGCGCTCGCGCAATTCATGCTGGACGTCCAAACCGAGGAACATGGCTACACCGAGTGCTACACGCCCTACATCGTCAACGCTGAAACCTTGCGCGGCACCGGGCAGTTGCCCAAATTTGAGGCCGACCTGTTTGCTGTGAAAAAAGGCGGACAGGACGGTGAAGCGGTGCCCGACACGCAGGCGCTGTACCTGATCCCGACGTCCGAAGTGACGCTGACCAACGTCGTGCGCGACACCGTGCTGGCCGAGTCCGACCTGCCCATCAAAATGACCGCACACACGCCGTGCTTTCGCTCAGAAGCCGGCAGCGCCGGGCGCGACACCCGCGGCATGATCCGCCAGCACCAGTTCGACAAAGTCGAAATGGTGCAAATCGTGCATCCCGACAAAAGCTACGAAGCGCTCGAAGCCATGACTGGCCATGCCGAAGCGGTGCTGCAGAAGCTGGGCTTGCCGTACCGCGTCATGAGCTTGTGCACGGGCGACATGGGTTTTGGCGCCAGCAAAACCTACGATCTGGAGGTGTGGGTGCCGGCGCAAGGCACCTACCGCGAGATCAGCTCGGTGTCCAACTGCGAAGCCTTTCAGGCCCGCCGCCTGCAGGCGCGCTTCAAAAACGCCCAGGGCAAAAACGAACTGGTGCACACCCTCAACGGCTCTGGCCTGGCGGTGGGTCGGACGCTGGTGGCGGTGCTGGAAAACCACCAGAACGCCGACGGCAGCGTGACCGTGCCCGAAGCGCTGCGGCCCTACATGGGCGGTCTGGAACGCCTGATGCCGGCGTGATAGACGCTTGCGTGCGCGCGCGACCCATCGGGGCCTGTTCGGATACAAAAAACCGCACTGCGGGTTCTTTATGCGTCGTGTGTGTTTTGCCATTCGGCGAGGCCTGCCTTTCTGCGGCGTCTCTTGACGTAGAAACATCCAATGACCTTCCGTGAACCGGACGCGTGGCAAGCGGTCAATGGCGCATCCCCGCTGCAGGGCAAGCGCCACCGCGGGCTTGTCGTTGGGACGGCGCGAAACTCCCGCTCCCTGCTTGCATGAAATTGTTGCTGGCGACCCGGGCTGCATGGCTGCGTTCGCCGATTGCTCGGCGATTCACAGCAACACGATCTCCGCGCGTCCACCCAGCAGGGGCTTGCACAGGATCTTGTAAGCATCGGCATCAAAGCCGGGGTCTGCACGATCCAGTGCGGCCGCCCGCGCCATGTCTGACACGCTGCCAAGGTAGCACCAGTTGCGGATGACGTGGATCTGGACGTCCCCCTCATGGCGCTCGACCAGTCCAATGGCGCCGCGGTAAGGCCAGCAGGCCATGCGCAGGGTTTCCAGGCCGCTCAACAGGCGGGTGCGGTGTGCCTCGGGGCTTTCATCACCCCGGCACACCCCCGCGCACCGGCAGAGCATGGCCCGAAAACAGGCGCGGCCGGGCGGCAGTTTCTCCAGACCCAGCGCGGCGTAGCAGAGCTTGTGCTGGTCGGCCAGGCTGCGCAGAACCTCCAGGGCGGCATGGCGGCTGCCGAACAGGCCATAGAGGTCGGGCTCGGTAGCGAAGTTGAGGTCTTTGGAATACACCACTTCCGGTCGCCCGTCCACGATACGCAGGGAGCACAGTTGGCGGCTGCGCCGCAGTTTCTGGTTCAGCAGCGGATGGTGCTGCTTGATCAGGCGGGCCTCCAGCAGCAGTGCGCCAATCTCTCCTGCCGTGCGGATGTGACTGATGCGGCGGGTCTGGCGCATCAGGCGGGATTCCTCGGGATTGCGCAGGTGGGACAGCACGCGCTGGCGCAGGTTGACGCTCTTGCCGATGTACAGCGGGAGGTCGCCTGCTTCACCATGGAATACATAGACTCCCGGGGCAGACGGCAGCGTCTCGGCGGCTTCACGCAGATGCGTGGGATATTCAAAAATTCGTGCTTCTTCAAACGCCGGGCGGCGGCGGGCGGGCAGGTGCATGAGCGTTCAGTTTTCGAATGGCTTGATGCGATGATGCCTTCAGGCGCGGTGCCGCAGAATCGCCAGGGGAATGGGTTTACACAAGCCCGCAAGCTGTTCAAACCCCAGTAGGGTGGCTTCACATGGGCCACATGGGAACAAAGTAAAAAAGGCTTGCTACCAAATAAATAGTAGCAAGCCTTTGTATGCTGGCGGAGAGGGAGGGATTCGAACCCTCGGTGATATTGCTACCACGCCTGATTTCGAGTCAGGTACATTCGACCACTCTGCCACCTCTCCAGGGTGTGATTCAGGTCTCAAGCGGCATAGTTTACCAGAGCCGTGAGCCCAGAATCCTGCAGGACCCTGTGATCAGGAAGGCCCAGGGGCCGTGAGATTTCTGTTGCACAAGCGCCTGCGCCTGTTGGTGGCGGGCGTCGCCAGTCCCGAGGTGTGGCACCAGGCTGGTGGGATGGATTTGACCGGCCAGTGCTGGCGGCCGATGCGACAATGGTCAACCGTGGATTCCGTGATCCAACATGCTTGTCGATACCCAACCTGCCACCCACCAGCACATGCCGGCGTCGCCCGAGGTTCGGGAGCAATGGGTGAATTCCAAGCTCATCGGCGTGCTGATGGACAATGCCCTGCCGTCGCTGATCTCGACAGCACTGGCCTTGCCCATCGTGCTTTTCCTGATGGTGGGCGAGGTGCCCATGCTCCCGTTAACCCTTTGGGGCGTGCTGTTGCTGGGGTTGCTGGCCTTTCGTTACCGCATGATTGCCACCTACCATCTGCGCTATGACACCACCGAAGGTGCCGTGCGCACGGAATTCATCCGCCGGTACGGGTGGTCCTGGGCGGCGGCGGGAGCGGCCTGGGGTGCATCCATTGGGCTGACGTTCCTGCAAGCCAGCCCGCTGACCCAGTTTGTGTGCGGCCTGGTGGTATTGGGTCATGGCTTGTTGTCTCTGACGGCTTTCAGTGCCTACCTGCCAGCGTTTCGCAGCTACATCAACGCCTTGGTGGCCTCGGTACTGCTGGGGTTGACCGGGCCCATGCTGCTGGGCATGGTCCCGATGGCGGGCCTTAAGTATGTGGCCGCGCTTGTCCTGCTGCTGCTCATTTTTTGGTGGTTGCTGCGTCTTGCGGGAGAGCGCTTGCATCAGGTCCACCGCGCCAGTTTTGAGCTGCAGTTCTCCAACCAGGAGTTGATTGACTCGCTGACGGAGCAAACCCGTGCCTCGTTGCGCGCCGTGGCCACCAAAAACCGTTTTCTGGCATCGGCTGCACACGACTTGCGCCAACCGGTGCATGCCCTGAGCCTGTATGCCGACTGGTTGGCGACAGAGCCTGAAATGGCACGGGAGATCGCACCACGCATGCTGCAGTCGACCCGGGCAATCAACGAGCTTTTTGATTCGCTGTTTGACCTGACCCGCATTGATGCAGGTAATTACAAGGTGCGGCTGCAGCTTGTGGACGTGCGACAACTGTTCGCTGACATGGCTCTGCAGTTTGAACCGGTGGCCGCAAGCAAGTCACTCAAATTTCGCACCCACGCCCGCCCCTTCACCATTTGGGCAGACCCGGTGATCCTGCGGCGCATTCTGGGCAACCTGGTATCCAACGCCCTGCGTCACACGCAGCGTGGTGGGGTGCTGCTGGGGTTTCGTGAGCGCTCGGACGTGTTGGTGTTTGAAGTCTGGGACACTGGTGCAGGGATCGCTCGCGAGCACCAGCAGGCCATCTTTCAGGAGTTTTTTCGGGTGTCGAGGCACCAGGGCACCGAAGACAGCCTGGGGCTTGGGCTGACCATCGTGTCCAAGCTTACGACCATGATGGGCTATCGACTGGCACTCAATTCGGAGGCCAACCGGGGCAGCGTTTTTCGTTTGATGTTGCCGGCCTGCACGCAGCGTGGCGCAGCAATCGCCGAGGGCGCTGGGGCCGCAGGGAATGTTCCTTGATGGGCGGGCGCCAAAACCGACCTGCGGTCACAACCGCCAGGTAGCGGGGGCGGCTTGGGCGGAGCGCCTCAACGGTTGAGCAAACCTGCGGTGCGAGCCAGATGACTGGCTTGCGATCGGCTTTTGACATTGAGTCGGCGAAACAGACGCCAGAGGTGAACCTTGACGGTGTGTTCGCTGATTTGCAGCGCCTCTGCAATTTCCCGGTTGCTCAAGCCACGGTCCAGCATCACCAGCAGTTGTTTCTGTCGCTTGGAGAGCTTGTCGGGAACGGTGGGTGCGTTTTCGTCTTCCACCTCGTCCGCCAGAAATTCGCGCAGCACTTTGGCAATCTGGGCCGCGCCAGCCGATTTTTCAACATAGGCGTCAGCACCGGCTTCACGGGCCAAGTCTTCGTAGTCGGAGGCAGGAGAGGCCGAGAGCACGATCAACGACGTGTCCGGCAGCATCTGACGCACTTCGCGCACACCAGAAACCCCGTTGGTGTCGGGCAACTTGAGATCCAGGCACACCAGTTCGGGTTCGCCATGTTCGGCGACGGCCTTGCCGACCGAGGCCAGTTTTTCCAGCTCGATCACCTGGGTTGATGAACGCAGCCGGCGCAACAGCATCACGACGGCTTCGCGCATCAGCGGATGGTCATCAATAACAAAAATACTCATGACGGCAGTGGTATAGGTAATTGTGTAAAGGGGGAGAGCATAGCGGCAATGATGGGGTTGGGCGATGGGGCCACACCGTCAAATGGGTGCCGTACAAGAGGGATGTTGCAGGTTTAACGGTTCAGGCCGTTGGCTGACCTGCTCCCGGGAGGTCGAAAGAAGTCATTCAGCGGCTTCGCTGAAGTAGCGCAGTGCCTGTGATACTGTTTCGGGGTCTGCCGTGATGGGTAGCAGGGTTGGGTTCTCAGCCAGCGCGTTGGTTCCGCCCGTTTGCAACAGTGCAATGGTTTGCGCCGCTTCTTTGGGCGAGGCAAAGCCTGAGCTTTGCAGCAGCAGCTGGCCTTTGGCGTCCATGAGCTTGAAGTAAAACAGGCCGTCGGCTTCGCGGTATTGCTTGAAGCTGGGTGCCGCAGCTTTCGCCACTTTGGCTGTTTTACGGGTATCGGTCAGGTTGTCCAGTGGTCGCAGGCCCACGGCATGCCGCAACCGGGCGGTGAACGGTGTGGCGATCGCACGGGCCTTGTCTGCGCCCATTTTGAGTATTTTCTCAAGTTGGGCCGGGTTCTGGATCAGTTCGTCGTACACCGAACGCAGGGGAGCAATTTCAGCGTCCAGGCGCTCAAAGAGCACTTGTTTGGCGTCACCCCAGGCGATGCCGTCTGCATAGGCCTGGGCCAGTGCGGTGGTTTCTTCGGTGGAGGCAAAGGCCTGATAAAGCTGAAACAGGGCTGAACCCTCGGTGTCTTTTGGCTCGCCGGGTGCACGTGAGTCGGTCAGGATGCCCATGATGAGCTTCTTCAACTGTTCGCGCGGCACAAACAGCGGTATCGTGTTGTCGTAGCTCTTGCTCATCTTGCGGCCGTCCAACCCGGGCAAGGTGGCTACGTGCTCTTCAATGGCGGCCTCGGGCAGCGTGAAATGCGCGCCGTACAGGTGGTTGAAGCTGGACGCCATATCGCGCGCCATCTCGATGTGCTGGATCTGGTCACGGCCGACCGGCACCCGGTGCGCGTTGAACATCAAGATGTCAGCAGCCATGAGCACCGGGTACATGAACAGGCCCGCCGTGACACCTGCGTCGGGCTCTTCGCCAGCCGCTGTGTTCTTGTCCACCGCGGCTTTGTAGGCATGGGCGCGGTTGAGCACGCCTTTGCCGGTGACGCAGGTGAGCAACCAGGCGAGTTCGGGAATCTCGGGGATGTCGGACTGGCGGTAGAAGGTGACTTGCTCGGGGTCCAGGCCACAGGCGAGCCAGGTGGCCGCGA
Source organism: Hydrogenophaga sp. (assembly GCA_018333605.1). Classification (GTDB taxonomy): domain Bacteria; phylum Pseudomonadota; class Gammaproteobacteria; order Burkholderiales; family Burkholderiaceae_C; genus Hydrogenophaga. The sequence goes on from JAGXSV010000003.1 coordinate 6,498, forward strand.
TTTCCAGGGTGGAGCGCTGTACGCGGGCTGGATCACCCACCTTGATGAGGGCGTGGTAATCGGCCAGAAAGTAAAAGCTTTCCACCTCGGGCAGGCGGCTGGCGCGCACCGTGGGACGCACAGCGCCCACGTAGTTGCCCAGATGGGGCGTGCCGGAGGTGGTGATGCCGGTGAGGACGCGCAGGGTTTTCATGATCGACAGCGGTTAAAGAATCAACATGCGCAGCGGCGTGAGCAGCACTTCAATGGCACTGCCGGTGAACGCCATGAGCGGGCGCAGCCAGAGGTTGCCCACCACGCCGGAGATGACGAGCGCCATGACGATGAAAAACCCCCAGGGCTCAATGCGCGACACCAACTCGGCCTGTTTCCAAGGCAGCAGTCCGACCAGAATACGGCCACCGTCAAGCGGTGGCAGGGGAAACAGGTTGAACGCGAACATCACCAGGTTGACCAGGATGCCGGCCCGGCACATTTGCAGGAAAAAGCGCTCATCGACGCCGGTGGCCACCAGCACATACAGCAGCACGGTCCAGAGAATGGCTTGAACCAGGTTGGCACCCGGCCCGGCCAGTGCCACCCACACCATGTCTTTCTTGGGGTTGCGCAGCCGGTTGAAGTTCACCGGTACGGGTTTGGCGTAGCCGAACAAGAACGCACCCGAGGTGGCAAAGTACAGCAGCAAGGGCATGGCGATGGTGCCCAGCGGATCGATGTGCTTGATCGGGTTCAGGGTGATGCGCCCGAGCATGTAGGCGGTGTTGTCGCCATAGTGCCGCGCCGCGTAGCCATGCGCCGCCTCATGCACGGTGATGGCGAACAGCACGGGAATGGCGTAGATGGCAATGGTCTGAACGATCTGGGCGAAATCCATGGCGGAAGTGTCGGGCAAACCGGTATTGTCCCAGATGGCGCCGTGGGATGGTCAGGCACTGTCGTCGTCCGACTTCCTGTTGCGCCGCAGTTGGCAGCAGTGCTCACATGCCAAGCAAGGCCAGGGCGCCTTTCCCTTGTCGCACAAGTTCGGGTTGGCCACCGGTGCCCATGGGGGTGAGGTCGATCACCGTGGTGGGTTCGAGGGTGCAGGCGCCCGCATCGATGACGCCCGCCAGGTCGTGCTGAAAGCGTTCACGAATCTCTTGCGCGTCGTTCAGGGGGGCCGTTTCACCGGGCGGAATCAGCGTGGTGGCCAGCAGCGGTGCGTTGTGCAGATCCAGCAGGGCCAGCAGGGCGTTGTGGCCGGGGACGCGCAGGCCAATGGTTTTGCGTGACGGGTGGCTCAGGCGCCGGGGCACTTCCTTGCTGGCTTCCAGAATGAAGGTGTATGGGCCGGGAGTGGCCTGCTTGAGCAGACGGTACTGGCGGTTGTCGACCCGGGCGTAGCTGGCGAGCTCGCTCAGGTCGCGGCACAGCAGCGTGAGGTGGTGCTTGTCGTCCACCTGGCGGATGCGGCGCAGCCGGTCAGCAGCCGTTTTGTCGTCGAGGTGGCAGACCAGGGCGTAGCTGGAGTCGGTGGGTACTGCCAGCACGCCACCGCGCGCCAGAAGTTGTACCGCTTGCTTGAGCAGCCGGGGTTGTGGGTTGTCGGGGTGAACATCGAATAACTGGGACATGGCCCTATTGTGCGACGGACCCGGCGTTGGGCCGGCACCGCCAGCACAGCGTGCAACAGCCCCAACGTGCGGGCGTGCCGCCAGGGTGCCGCTCGGACGTTCACTGGATGCGGGATTCAAGCAGCTCCCACACCGGTGTGACGCTGCCCGGCAGGTCGGGCAGCTTGCCCAGGTCGGTGTGGCTTTCTTCGGGGCTGTGAAAGTCGCTGCCGCGTGAAGCGGCCAGACCAAACTCTTTGCAGTATTCGGCGTATTTCACATAGTCGGCGACGCCATGCGCGCCGGTCACCACTTCAACCCCCTGGCCACCGTGTGCCTTGAACTCGGTGAAAAGGGCGTATTCCTCATTGGTCGAGAGTTTGTAGCGCCCCGGGTGCGCAATCACGGCCATGCCGCCCGACTGGGTGATCCAGCCCACCGCGTCGCCCAGTGTGGCCCATCGGTGCGGCACAAACCCGGGTTTGCCGTCGTTGATGTATTTGCGGAACACTTCATTGGTGTCGCGGCAAATACCGGCTTCCACCAGGTAGCGCGCGAAATGGGTGCGTGAAATGAGTTCGGGGTTGTCCACGTATTTCAGCGCGCCTTCGTACACGCCGGGAATACCCACGCGCGCCAGGTCGTCGCTCATGGCGCGAGCCCGCTGCTCGCGCCCACCGCGGGTGGCGTGCAGCCCTTGCACCAGGGCCGGGTGGGTGGTGTCCATGCCCAAGCCCACGATGTGCACCGTGATGCCGGCAAAAGTGACGGAGATTTCGGTGCCGGTGAGGTAGCGCAAGCCCACCGCGCGAGCGGCTTCCAGGGCCCGGGCCTGGCCGCCAATTTCGTCGTGGTCGGTCAGGGCCCACACGTCCACGCCGTTGGCCTTGGCGCGTTGCGCCAGTGCCTCCGGCGTGAGGGTGCCGTCAGACACAATGGAATGGCAATGGAGGTCGGCGTTGAGTATGTGGGTCACCGACATATTCTAGTTTTCGCCGGGTGACCGCGCTGGCGCAAGGCAAAGACACGCCAAGATAGCGGCGTCAGCCGCGAACACCGCAGAAGGGACGTTGTCCGACCGCAGGCGGCGCGGGGGGCTATCCCGTATTCCGCAGCCCGGCCGCAATGCCGTTGATGGAAATGTGAATGCCCCGGCGCACTTTTTGGTCGCGGTCGGCTTGGTTTTCGCCGGCGCGGTAGCGGCGTACCAACTCCACTTGCAGGTGGTGCAGCGGGTCGATGTAGGGGAAACGGTGGCGAATGGAGCGCTGCAGCGCCGCGTTGTTCACCAGGCGCTGCTCTTCGCCGGTGATGAGGGTCAGCGCTTCGGTGGTGCGGTGCCATTCGGCTTCAATGACGCTGAACACCTGGGTGCGCAGGCGTTTGTCTTCCACCAGTTCGGCGTAGCGCGTGGCCAGAGCCAGATCGCTCTTGGCCAGCACCATGTCCACGTTGGACAGCAGTGTGCTGAAGAAGGGCCACTGTTTCACCATCTTTTGCAGCAGGGCGGTCTGTTTGGCCACGCCGGCGTCGCCGTCGCGGCGCAAAAAGGCGTGCACCGCCGAGCCAAACCCATACCAGCCCGGCAGCGTGAGGCGGCACTGGCCCCAGCTGAACCCCCAGGGAATGGCGCGCAGGTCTTCAATTTTTTGCGAGGCTTTGCGCGAGGCTGGGCGCGAGCCAATGTTGAGTTCGGCAATTTCGCGGATGGGGGTGGCGGCAAAAAAGTACTCGGCAAAGCGCGGCGTGTCGTAGACCAGCGCGCGGTACGAGGCCATGCTGTATGCAGACAGCGCATCGGCTGCCGCCAGAAACGCCGCCGGTGCGTTGCGCGCAGGTTGCAGCAGCGTGGCTTCGAGCGTGGCGGCCACCAGGGTTTCCAGGTTGCGCCGGCCAATCTCGGGGTTGGCGTACTTGGAGCCGATCACCTCGCCTTGTTCGGTCAGGCGGATCTGCCCACGCACGGTTCCGGGTGGTTGCGCCAGGATGGCCTGGTAGCTGGGACCGCCGCCCCGGCCCACGGTGCCGCCACGGCCGTGGAACATCCGAAGCTGGATCGGCTTCGGCGTGTCCTGGTTCATGGCGTCAAACAATTCCACCAGCGCAATCTCGGCGCGGTAGAGCTCCCAGTTGCTGGTGAAAATGCCGCCGTCTTTGTTGCTGTCGGAGTAGCCGAGCATGATGTCCTGCTCGCAGTAGCCACTCTCGTGCCCGCGCAGCACCATGGCGCGCACGCCGGGCAGGGCGTAGTAGTCGCGCATGATGGGTGCGGCGTTGCGCAGGTCTTCAATGGTTTCAAACAGCGGCACCACGATCAGGTCGCAGGTGGCGTCTTCTTGCAGCAGACCGTGCATCAGGCCGGTTTCTTTTTGCAGCAGCAGCACCTCCAGCAGGTCGCTCACGGTTTCGGTGTGGCTGATGATGGCGTGGCGAATGGCATGCGCGCCAAAGCGCTGGCGCCCGCTGCGGGCGTTGCCAAAAATCGCCAATTCGTCTTGTGTGTGCGCCGAATAGGCCGCACCTGGCACCCGCAAGGGCCGGGCGTCGTTGAGCTGGCGCAGCAGCACGGCGCGCTTGCCCATTTCGTCCAGTGCGCTGTACTGGGCTTCAATGCGGGCGGTGGCCAGCAATTCGGCCACCACTTCTTCGTGTTTGTCCGAGCTTTGGCGCAGGTCGATGGTGGCGAGGTGAAAGCCAAACACCTCAACCGCTCGGATCAGCGGCTGCAAGCGCGCGCACGCCAGCGCTGCGCCGTGGTTCGCCACCAGCGAGGCTTCGATGGTGCGCAGTTCGGCCAGCAACTCGGTGGCGTGGGCGTACGGGTCTTGGGGCGCCACGGCGTGGCGTGCCGCTTCTCCGCCGGTGAGGGTGTGCAGCGTGGCGGCCAGGCGGGCATACATGCCGGTGAGTGCGCGGCGGTAAGGCTCGTCCTGGCGGTGTGCGTTGGTGTCGGGCGAGCGCTCGGCCAGCGCCTGCATGTCCGGGCTCACGCTGGCCAGCATGGCCGACACCGACAGCTCGGCTCCCAGCAGGTGCAGCTGTCGCAAGTGGTGGCGCAGCACCATGTCGGCCTGGCTTTGCAGCGCCAGTTCCAGCGTGTGTGCGGTGACGTTGGGGTTGCCGTCACGGTCGCCGCCAATCCACTGGCCCATGCGCAAAAACGTGGCCACGGGTGCAGTGGCGGTGCCGGGTTCGCTCAGGCCTTCCTCCAGCTCGCGGTAGAGCTTGGGAATTTGCGACAGGAAGGTGGCTTCGTAGTAGCTCAGCGCGTTTTCAATCTCGTCAGCCACGGTGAGCTTGGTGAAGCGCAGCAGGCGGGTTTGCCAGAGTTGCGTCACGCGGGCGCGCAGCTGGGCTTCGAGTTCGGCCTGTTCTCGCGGTAGCGGTTGTTGTTGCGTGTCGCGCTCGGCCAGCAGGTGGGCAATGGCGCGCTCGGCGTCCAGAATGCTTTTGCGCTGCACTTCGGTCGGGTGGGCCGTGAGCACCGGCGAAATGTGGCTGCGCGCCAGCGTTTTCAACACCTCGGCCGGTGCAACGCCCGCCTTTTTCAGGCGCTTCAACGTCATGGCCAGGCTGCCCTCTTGCAGGTCGCCGGCGCGCTCGTGCACCGCGCGGCGGCGAATGTGGTGGCGGTCTTCGGCCAGATTGGCGAGGTGGCTGAAATAGGTGAAGGCGCGGATGACGCTGACCGTCTGGTCACTGCTGAGCCCCTTGAGCAGCTTTTTCAGGGTCTTGTCGGCCGACTGGTCGGCATGGCGGCGAAATGCCACCGATAGCTGTCGAATCTGCTCGATCAGGTCAAAGGCCGCCGAGCCTTCCTGTTCACGGATCACGTCCCCCAAAATGCGCCCGAGCAATCGGATGTCGTCGATCAGCGGTTGCTCTTTGTCTGGTCGAATGGTGGACGTGGCGGTGCTGCTGCGCGCGCGGGTCCGTGACGGGTTGGTGGACGGGGCGGTGCGGGCAGACGGTCGGCTCATGGCATGCTCGGGTGGTGCTGATGGTTCGGGCAAAGGGCATGCTAGCATCCAAAGTTGCCCTTTTTGTTACCAACCAGGCACGAAAACATCCCTTCGGCTTTGATCTTTTTTTGATCTTTCAACGTGTCACTTTCCAACACCCCTCCAGTCCTGTCCATCACCATCGCCACCCGTGAAAGCCGTCTGGCGCTGTGGCAGGCCGAACACGTCAAGGCGCTGCTGGAGCGCTTGGGTCACAGCGTTCACTTGCTGGGGATGACGACCAAGGGTGACCAGATCCTGGACCGCAGCCTGTCCAAGGTGGGTGGAAAAGGTCTGTTTGTGAAAGAGCTGGAAGTGGCGCTGGAAGAAGGCCGGGCCGACATCGCGGTGCACTCGCTGAAAGACGTGCCGATGGATGTGCCGGAAGGCTTTGTGCTGGCCTGCGTGATGGAGCGCGAAGACCCGCGCGATGCCTGGGTGTCGCCGGTGTGCGCGACGCTGACGGGTTTGCCTGCAGGCGCTGTGGTGGGCACGTCGAGCCTGCGCCGCCTGGTGCTGCTGCGTGAGGCGCTGGACGCGCTGGGCCGCACCGACGTGCGCATTGAACCCCTGCGGGGCAACCTGGACACCCGGCTGCGCAAGCTCGACGAAGGGCAGTACCACGCCATTGTGTTGGCTGCCGCGGGGCTCAAGCGCCTGGGGCTGACCGAACGTATCCGCCATATCTTTGAGCCGGTTGAGTCGCTGCCGGCCGCAGGGCAGGGCGCGCTGGGTATCGAGGTGCGGTCTGACCGCGCCGATCTGGTGGCCGCGCTGGCGCCGCTGGTGCACCAGCCCACCTGGCACCGCGTCGCGGCTGAGCGCACCGTGTCGCGCGCCATGGGCGGCAGTTGCTCGATGCCGCTGGCAGCCTACGCGCATTGGGACGCGGCCGATGCCAACAGCCTGCAGCTGGATGCGGCCTGGGGCGACCCTGAAGGCCTGCAGCGCGTGGTGCGCGTGAGCCAGCGGGCGGTGGTGCAAGACCTGGTGCAGGCCGAAGCCCTGGGCCAGCGCGTGGCCGATGCGCTGCGAGCCGCCGGTGCCCAGCCGCCGGTGGCCAAGGCCGAGGGCTGAGCCTTGGCCGCAGACCCCGGGGCCGCGCCTGAACGACATCCGCTGGCGCCGCTGCAACGCGTGATCATCACCCGGCCCGAACCCGAGGCCACCACCTGGGTGCAGGCATTGCTGGCAGAAGGCTGGCCGGCGCAGGCGCTGCCCTTGATCACGATTGCCGAGCCTGCCGAGGCGGTGGTCCGCGAACGGCTCGGGCAGGCCCGTGCGCACTGGCTGGACGTGGACGCCATCATGTTCGTCAGCCCGGCGGCGGTGCAGCACTTTTTTTCAGATGCGGTGCAGGCGCCGCAGGGCGCCTGCGTTCGCACCCGCTTCTGGGCGCCCGGCCCCGGCACGGCAAGTGCGCTGGTGTTGGCGCTGGCTGCGCGGGGGCTGGGTCCTGAACGCATCGACGCACCCCCGGCCAACGCCGCCCAGTTCGATTCCGAAACTTTGTGGCCCGTGGTGGCTCCCCAATTGCGACCTGGCCGGCGCGTCTTGATCGTGCGCGGCGCTTCGGCGGACGCTGCTGCCAGCGTACCCGTCGGGCAGGCGCTGGCAGGCCATGGGCGAGACTGGCTGATTCGGCAATGCCAGGCCGCAGGCGCACAGGTGGATGCCTGTGTGGCCTACGAGCGCCGCGCCCTTGCGGCCACGCCGGCTCTGCAAGCTTGGCTCAGCGCTGCATCGGCGCCGGGCAGCGTATGGTTGTTCAGCAGTTCTGAAGCCCTGGCGCACCTGCACAGCCTGGTGCCGCACGGCCACTGGACGCAGGCCAGCGCGCTGGCCACCCACCCCCGCATTGCGGCCAGAGCCCGAGCCGCCGGTTTCGGGTCGGTGGTTGAAACACGGCCCGCGTTGCCCGACGTGCTGCGCGCTCTAGAATCGCACTGGAGCTGCCCATGAGTCAAACCACACCCGATACCCCCGTTACCGCCCAGCCCGTTGCCAGTGCAACGGGCGTTGCACCGTTTGCTGCCGGACCACGTTCGGGCACCTGGTTGCTGCTGCTTGGTCTTGTGGTGGCGTTGTTGGCCCTGATCATGAGCGGCCTGTTGTGGCAAAAGCTCAGCCTGACTCAGCAAGAGCTGGCCCGCCGCAGCCAGGACAGCGCCACCCAGGCCATGGAGGCGCGCACCCTGGCCGGGCAGGCTGAAGCCTTGTCGCAAGAGCTGCAAGCGCGCCTGACGGTGGCCGAGGTGCGGCTTTCTGAAGTGAGCCTGCAGCGCAGCCAACTCGAGGAGCTGATGCTCACCATGTCCCGCTCGCGCGACGACAACCTGGTTCAGGATCTGGAGTCGACCTTGCGCCTCGCTCTGCAGCAGGCGCAGCTCACAGGCAGCGCTCAGCCCCTCGTGTCTGCCTTGCAGGCGGCTGACCAACGCATTGCCCGCGCCGCCCAACCTCGGTTGAACCCAGTGCAGCGCGCCATCGCACGAGACATTGACCGCATCCAGGCAGCCGCCTTGGCCGACATTCCGGCCCTGGCCTTGCGGCTGGACGAGTTGGCCCGCCAGGTGGATGAGTGGCCCGTGCTCAATGCCGTGGGGCCAGTTGTTGGCCCGATGGCCACCGTTGCGACAACCCAAGCCGTCCAAAAGCCGCCTGCCGAAGCCCTCGCGGAGACCGGTGCTAACACCGCTGCTGCTCCCCTGCACGGCAGCCTCCCAGATGGCGCGACCGATGCCCAAGTGGTGACCCCCGCCTCTGTCGATAGCGGTTTAAGCCAGGGCTGGCGTCGTGTGGTTGCCGGGTGGCAAGGCTTGTGGGGCCGCATCTGGGCCGACGTGACACGCAGCGGACGTGAGTTGGTGCGGGTCAGCCGCATCGACCGTCCCGAGGCGGCCCTGTTGGCGCCTGAGCAGGCTTTTTTCCTGCGTGAAAACCTCAAGCTCAAATTGCTCAATGCCCGTCTGGGCTTGCTCGCGCGTCACATGGCTTCCAGCCAAGCTGATGTGGCAGCGGTTGAGCAGGCGCTGGAGCGCTACTTTGACACCACCTCACCCACCGTGAGCAGTGCGCGGGGGGTTTTGGCTGGCTTGCGCAAGGATCTGGTGGACAGCAACCTGCCCCGGCCCGATGAAACCTTGGCCGCGTTGGCGGCTGCGGCGGGAGGTCGCTGATGCGCAGCCTGCAGCGCGGTGCCATGCGCAGCGTGTTCTGGTTGCTGGGGCTGGCGGCGCTGGCCGTAGCCCTGGCGCTGTTGGTGGGTCGCAACCCGGCCACAGTTACCCTGTTCTGGCCGCCTTACCGGTTCGACGTTTCGTTCAACTTTGTGGTGTTTGCGCTCATTGCGGCCTTTGTGCTGCTGCATCTGGCATTGCGGGCCATTGCGGTGCTGCGCGAACTGCCGGCGCAGGCTCAGCGCTGGCGGAGTCAGCAGGTGGAGCGCGCGGTGGTCGGCTCCGTCATGGACGCGTTGTCGCACCAGTTGTCGGGCCGGTTTGTGCGCGCCCAGTCAGCGGCCCAGCACGCCCTGGACCAACTTCAGACCTCGGCGGTGGCGCAGTGGCCGCGCCGCGATCAGCTTCAACTGCTGGCCCACCTGCTGCTGGCGGAAAGCGCCCAGGCGCTGCAAAACAAGGAGCGCCGTGACGAGCACCTGCAGGCCGCCTTGTCGCCTCAGCTGCTGAAAAGTGCGCCCGAAGCCTACGAAGGCGCGTTGTTGCGCGCTGTGCGCTGGGCGGTCGAAGACCGCGATGTCGACGCCGCACGCAGCCGGCTGGCCGAATTGCCGCAGGGCGCTGCCCGGCGCATCCAGACTCTGCGTCTGAAGTTGCGCATTGCCCGACTGGGCGGTGCCACAGCCGAAGCCCTGGAGACCGCCCGCGTGTTGGCCAAGCACCGTGCTTTTTCGCCCTCGATCGCCCGCAGCGTCGTACGCGGCCTGGCCCTGGACGCACTGGGCCAGGCGCACGATTTGCAGCAACTGCAAGCGGTGTGGCTCAAGCTCGACAGCACCGAACGCGCCATGCCCGAGCTGGCCTTGGCAGCCGCACAGCGTGCCAACGGGTTGGCGGCTCAGGGTGAAGAGGGCGCCGATCGCGTGGCCGCAGCTGCGCTGGTTCGGGCCTGGCTGGAGCCGCTGTGGCAGACGTTTGGTTCGTTAGAGCCTGCACAGCAGCGCCAGTGTGTACAGGCGCTGGAGCCTGGTTTACCGCAACTCGACGCGGCTTGGCTGGCCAGGGTCGAGCAAGCGCAGCGCCAACTGCCCAACAACCCGTTTTTGCAGTATTTGTCTGGTCAGGCCTGCATGCAGCGCCAACTCTGGGGCAAGGCAGCCCAACTGCTAGGCCAAGCCAGTCACAGCTTGCAAGAGCCTGCCCTGCTTCGCCGCACCTGGTGCGCCCTCGCCGAGCTGGCGCAGGAGCGCGGCGATGAGGTCTCGGCGCAGGCCGCCTGGAAAAAAGCAGCCCTGACGAACTGAAACTGGCTGTCGCGGAACTGGTGCCAGACGCTGCGCGATGTCGCCTCCATCACGTTCATGGGCCCAGCACCGCGACCGGCCACTGCCTGAAAACGGATAAATCAGGGCTGACGAAATACCGCGACAGCGGCAACAGCGCCATCCAAAGCGGTGGGTCTCCGGGCGAGGCGGTGGGTTGGCCGGAAAGTTGCTGTCACTGTCGCGCCTGCTTCTTGCGCGGGTAGGCGACAGGTAACGCAAAACACCAGCGCTGCGCCATACCCCTGCGCTGACCGCTTGCCACGGCCAAGACAGGTACGCCCAGGACACGTCTGTGCCCTGAAGAACGGGCACCCCCCTGGATTCAAAAGAAGTTCAAAGCAGTCCGCTGACTGTCGCGGGTGACCGCGTCCGGCTGCTTGCCGACACCAGATTTACGCGGAAACCGACAGCCGTTCACACGGCGATCCGCTGCGCGGAAATTGCGATTCCAGAAATGCAGGCACCATAAGTCAGAGCAGGGCCTTTTCAGGTCAGCCGGCAAGGTGTCTTTGACTAGCAAAGAGGATCCTTCGTGGGCTTTAAACGCAAAATGCCGGCCGCTTCCGGCCGGCATTTTCCTGGCGGTGCCCACACACCCAAGGGTGTGTGTCTGTCGGCCCGCTTACTGGTTTTCGAAGGGCAGGGGCATGTTGCGAAGATCCTTGCGAGTCTCCACCAGCACCAGTGGTCCGTCATCCGGCGGCACCACGGTTTTGGGTTCGCGGGGCACATGGATCGGCTTCGGTTCAGCAGCAATCGCCGCTTGCACCTGCGCTACCTTGTCTGCGTTGGAGTTCACCCATTCCAGACCACTGTCACGTGCCACCTGGTTGAGGGCTTCAATCGACAAGTTGAAGGACTGAACCCTCGGCAGACCGCTGGCGGGAGGCATCGCGGTCAGGGCCGGTGTGGCGCGTTCAGGCAGAGGAGCTGGCATGGCAGCGCGGGGCTCAGGCACCAGCACGGGGACCGGTTCGACCGTGGCAAGGGCTTCAATGTGCACCTCGGCGGTTGGTGTGGCTACAGGCGCTTGAGCGGGTGTGCTGTCCACAGGCAAGCTGAAGTAGCTGCTGCGCACCGGCGCTTCGGCGGTAGCCTCGTCGGTTCGTGTGACGGCTGGGGCGGCCTCGGCTACGTTGCCGTCTTCCGCGGGGGCTGCAGAATCGTCACGCGGTGCACGTTCGCGGCGGTCACGACCGTAGCGGTCCCGGCTGCGGCGTTCGCGCGGGGCGCGTGGGGCACCGTTGTCAGGCTCGCCGTCGCGCGGTGCGTCGGAGCCGGCTTCGATCGGGGTGTTCAGCCCTTGCTCGGACTCAGCGTTGTGAACCGGTGCACCGGCATCGACAGATTCGGCACCTGGCTGGCGGCGACGGTTGTCATTGCGGGGACGACGCTCGCGGCGCTGTGCCTCAGCGGCCTCTGGCGTATCAGCTGGCACCTCGGGTGCTGCCAACAGGGTGTTGGCAGCGGCATTGGCGTCTGCCGGGGCTGCATCGCGACGGTTGTCGCGACGGCCGCCATTGCGGCTTTCGCTGCGGGGTTCGCGGGGTTCCCTGGCTTCACGGTTTTCGCTGCGGCTATCGACACGCGCTGGCTGGCCTTCTGGGCGGCCCTCCCGGCCTTCGCTGCGACGCTCGCCACGGCCATCCGGTCGACCTTCCACGCGAGCGCCCTCGCCACGTGGGGTGCGAGCACCTTCGCGGCCTTCGCGTGGTGCCCTGCTGTCGGCACCATTGCGGCCACCACGGCTGCGGCCGTCGCGGCGTCCATCGGGGCGTTCGTCGCGGTTTCCTGGCTTGACGGCTGGCGCTGCCGGTGCAGGCGCTGCCGCCACGGGAGCAGGCGCCGCGCCGCCAAACAGGTTTTTGAGCCAGCCAAAGAAGCCTTTTTCGGCGGGCGCCGAGGCTTTGGCCAGGGGCGCAGCGGCCGCTGGCTGTGCCGGCGCTGCAGGTGCGGCCAAGGGCGCTGGTGTTTCCGGACGCGGAGCCGCCACAGGGGCCGGACTATCGGGCAACACGCCTTTGATCAGGGGTTCCTGTTTGTTGGTGCGTTCCTGGCTGCGGCGGGTGAATCCGGTGGCTTCGTCGGGTTCGTCGGCGAGCTTGTAGCTGGCGTCGAGATTGTCCAGGCGCGGATCATCGTGTTTCAGGCGCTCGAGCTTGTAGTTGGGTGTATCGAGCGACTTGTTGGGCACCAGCAGCACGTTGATGCGCTGTTTGAGTTCGATCTTGGTGATCTCGGTGCGTTTTTCGTTCAGCAGGAAGCTGGCCACCTCAACCGGCACCTGCACCAGCACGGCAGCCGTGCTGTCCTTGAGCGACTCTTCCTGGATGATGCGCAGGATCTGCAGCGCCGAGCTTTCCGTGTCGCGGATGTGGCCAGACCCCCCGCAGCGCGGGCAGGGAATGGACGAACCTTCACTCAGCATGGGCTTCAGGCGCTGGCGGCTCATCTCCAGCAAGCCGAACTTGCTGATGGCACCAAACTGCACGCGGGCGCGGTCCTGGCGCAGCGCGTCGCGCAGGCGGTTTTCCACCTCGCGGCGGTTCTTTGACTCATCCATGTCGATGAAGTCGATCACGATCAGGCCGCCCAGGTCGCGCAGACGGGCCTGGCGGGCCACTTCATCGGCAGCCTCCAGGTTGGTGCGGGTGGCGGTTTCCTCGATGTCGCCGCCCTTGATGGCCCGGGCCGAGTTCACGTCCACCGCCACCAGCGCTTCGGTCTGGTCAATCACGATCGCGCCGCCCGAGGGCAGATTCACCGTCCGGCTGTAGGCGGTTTCGATCTGGTGTTCGATCTGGAAGCGACTGAACAACGGTGCATCGTCGCGGTAGCGCTTCACGCGGTGGCCGTGCTCGGGCATCACGTGGCTCATGAACTGGTGAGCCTGTTCAAAGATGTCGTCGGTATCGATCAGGATTTCGCCGATGTCGCCGTTGAAGTAGTCTCGGATCGCGCGGATCACCAGGCTCGATTCCTGGTAAATCAGGTAGGCGCCCTTGCCGCCTTTGGCGGCGCCGTCGATGGCGTTCCACAGCTTGAGCAGGTAGTTCAAGTCCCACTGCAGTTCGGGCGCATCGCGTCCGATACCTGCGGTGCGGGCAATGATGCTCATGCCGTTGGGGTATTCCAGCTGGTCGAGGGCCGCCTTAAGGTCCTGACGGTCTTCGCCTTCGATGCGACGGCTCACGCCACCGCCGCGCGGGTTGTTGGGCATCAGCACCACATAGCGGCCAGCCAGGCTCACGAAGGTGGTCAGAGCCGCCCCCTTGTTGCCCCGCTCTTCCTTCTCCACCTGGACCAGGAGTTCCTGGCCTTCGCGGATCACATCATTGATGCGGGCCTGGTTGACCGGCACGCCCGTGGCGAAATACTGACGCGAGATTTCCTTGAACGGCAGGAATCCATGGCGGTCCTCACCGTAGTCCACAAAGCAGGCCTCTAGCGAGGGCTCAACGCGGGTGACCACAGCCTTGTAAATGTTCCCCTTGCGCTGTTCGCGCCCTTCGATTTCGATTTCGTAGTCGAGCAGCTTTTGCCCGTCCACGATGGCCAAGCGGCGCTCTTCGGCCTGCGTGGCATTGATCAACATGCGCTTCATGATGCGTTTTCCTTCGTTTAAACACACAAGGACGCTTCGGGCCAGGCCCGAAGCGACAACCTGCCGTGAACACGCGGGAAAAGCGAACGAGGGGAGGAATTGCCGGAGAGCCGATGACCCGCGATTCGGGAGGGCGTTCAACGCAAGCGGGCACCCGGAGGTGCCGCGTCGAACCGCCAGTCAGGGCGTAGGCGCGTGGAGGTGGGTGAACAGGGATGGCCAGGTGGCTGTCATTGACATAGATCTGGCGGGTGTCTCTCTGGCTTCACTTCGTCCTCAATCAGCCGTTTTTCAGGCTGGTTGATTGGGGTATTCCGTATTCGGGTTCGCAGCTTCCATAGCGGGTTCGCCCGCAGCTTCAACCTGACCGGTGCTGTACCTGGTTCACCTGGGAATGCATCAGGAAACGGGCACCGGACCCGGGCGCCGCGGGTGGCAACATAGACCCATCGGGCTCCAAGCGCTAGGCGGTGGAGCGACTGCTTGCAGTGACTGCCCTAAAATCAAGGGAAATCAATCACTTACAGCACGCGACAGGTGTTCGACATTATAGTCAGCTCCCGTTGCCGTGGTGGCCTTATTCTGTTGCCCATGTCAAGTGCCTCACCCCCGGCGGCAGTCCGTCAAATCACGGTCGACGAAGAGTCAGCCGGTCAACGACTCGATAATTTTCTGATTCGCGAACTCAAGGGCGTACCCAAAACCCATATTTATCGAATCATCCGATCGGGTGAAGTGCGTCGCAATAGAGGCCGCGTCGGGGCTGATGACAGGGTTGCAGCGGGTGACGTGCTGCGCATTCCACCAATTCGACTGTCTGAGCGCGCCCAAGACAAGGCCGCCAACCCGGCCCCGCCCCGTGAATTTCCGGTGGTATTTGAAGACGACGCCTTCATGGCGATTGACAAGCCTGCGGGTGTAGCCGTGCATGGCGGCAGCGGTGTGAGTTTTGGTGTCATCGAGCAAATGCGCCAGGCTCGGCCACAGGCCAGGCTGCTTGAATTGGTGCATCGGCTCGACCGTGAAACCAGTGGCTTGCTGCTGATTGCCAAAAAGAAAAGTGCGCTCAAGGCTTTGCAAGACCAATTTCGCGAGCGCGAAACCGGCAAAACCTACCTGACCTTGGTCAAAGGTGCCTGGCCCGCCAATCTCAAGGTGCTTGACCGGCCGTTGCACAAATACCTGTTGCCGGACGGTGAACGTCGGGTACGGGTGACGGGCAAGGACGATCCCGACGGCATGCACTCGGTCACGCTGGTGCGGGTGGTGGGGCGGGTGGCGGCCCCGGCCGGCTTGCCTGCGGGGCAGGTTGAGGGATTCAGTTTGTTGGCGGTGACCATCAAGACGGGGCGAACCCATCAAATTCGTGTCCACCTCTCCAGCGCGGGTTATCCCATCGCGGGGGATGACAAATACGGAGATTTTGAACTTAACCGCCAATTGACACGACTGGGGTTGAAGCGGATGTTCCTGCATGCGTGGCGATTGCGATTGGCACACCCGGTGACGGGTAATCCAATGGAGTTGCAGGCTGAATTGCCAGCGGAACTTCAGGTCTGGGCGCGGACCATACAATAAGCATTAGAATGCTGAACGCATCATGGAAATGTGCAAATTATTGACACTAATCCTACCAAATCAAGGACTTGCAATGGCAACTTACTCCGAACTCATGGCGCAAGCTCAATCGCTGATTGCCCAAGCAGAGCAGGCTCGCAAAGACGAACTTTCCGCTGCCGTCGCAGACATCAAAGCCAAGATGAAGCAGTTTGGCATCACGGTGGCCGATCTTGGCGGTGCAGGCGTCAGTGGCAAAAAGGCCGGTAAATCCAAGTCAAGCGCCCCGGCCAAATACCGTGGCCCCAACGGCGAACTCTGGGCCGGTGGTCCTGGCCGCAAGCCTGAGTGGGTGCGTGCCGTGCTCGCGTCGGGCAAAAGCATCGAGGAATTTCTGATCTGAAAACGCTGCGCCGGCCAGCCTGTGGGCTGAGAACGAACTGAGCAACAAGGCCCGCCATTGGCGGGCCTTGTTTTTTGAATTTTTGGCTCACCCCTGGAGTGCAGATTCAAACGTGCAGTGCAACCGCCTGGCTTTCAGTAAGCGGGGTGGCGTGTTGTGGGCTGTCGGGCAGGCGTTCTTTGATGACCGCCAAGAGGGAGCGTACGCCCAGGCCTTTCCTGGGTCGGTGGTTGATCTGGTCGGTATTGCATCAAGCTGCTCCTGTCTGTCGCCCGAGAGGCCTGCCTCACCTTGGCGGCGCTGGCGGCATTGAACCTAGAAACGGCAGTTGACCGCGCTCATGCCGCTGGAGGTGCCCATGAACATGGACGATGTGGACCACGGCGAGGCTCACCGTGTGGGTACAAGCGCGACAAGCCCGATGGTGCCGCCAGGAGCCGCGATGGCTGCGTTGCGCCTCCTGGCGGGCAGCAGCCAGCGGCGTCGTCGCGTCTTGCCAGCGCACCCCCTGACAGCCCAATCGAGCCTGTCCAACTGCCGTTTCCACGTTGACCTCGGGCAGCTTGTTGCGCGTGACCAGTCTCCTGGTGCGCTTGACCAGTTGGTGCTGGTGGAGGTTTGGCGATCAGGTGTTTTGCCAGATCACGGGTTTGCCGGTGGCTTCCCACTTTTCATAGTTCTTGGCGTAGAGGTCTTCAATGCGGTTGCGCTTGACCTTGAACGTGGGGGTGATGACATCGTTTTCCACCGTCCACGCGGTGGTGACCACGACCAGGCATTGCAGGCGCTCATGGGGGTCCAGCGTGGCGTTGATGTTTTTGAGGTGGGTGGCCAGCGACTCTTCCAGCTCGCTGCGCGCCGCAGAATCAGCGATGCGCTCAACATATTCGGCGTTGAGCATCACGAGGCCCAAGGGCTGGCCCAGGTTGGCGCCGGTGACCACACAGGCCTCTACCGCTTCGTGCATTACCAGCTTGTCTTCAATGGGCGCCGGCGCCACATATTTGCCCTTGCCGGTCTTGAACAGGTCTTTCACCCGGCCAGTGATGTGCAGGTTGCCTTGCGCGTCGATGTGGCCTTTGTCGCCGGTTTTCAGCCAGCCGTCGTCGGTGAAGGTTTCGCGGGTTTTTTCGGGTTCTTTGTAGTAACCCTGCATCAGCGCGAGGCTGTGCATTTGCACCTCGCCGTTGGCGGGGTCGATGCGGTGCTTGACACCCTCGTACACCGGGCCCACCGAGCCCTGCTGGTTTTTGCCGGGTTCGGTGATGTGCGACAGCGCGAGATTTTCGGTCATGCCGTAGCCTTCGTTGATGTGCAGGCCCAGCTTGCTGTACCACTGCAGCAGCGCCAGCGGCATGGGCGCCGCGCCTCCGGCCGCAAACTTGCACTGGTCCAGACCCAGTGCTTTCAGGATTTTCTTGCGAACGATGCTGCCCAGAATGGGGATACCCAAAAGGAGATTGAGTTTGGCGGGCGGCATTTTGTGGTGAATGCCCTGCTGGAATTTGACCCACAGTCGCGGTACCGAAAAGAAAATGGTGGGACGCGCCCGTTGCAGATCGTCCGTGAAGGTGTCCAGCGATTCGGCGAAATACACATGCATGCCGGTTCGCATCCAGCCATGCTCAACCAGCATGCGTTCAACCACGTGGGCCAGCGGCAAATAGGACAGCATGCGGTCTTCGCCGCTCATGGGGATGCGCTTCAATCCCGAGTCGAGTGCCCAGGCAAAGTTGCCAAATGAATGCATCACGCCTTTGGGCATGCCGGTGGTGCCCGAGGTGTAGATCAGCGTGGCCAGGTCGTCGGCATCCCGCACCGGGTGGCCTTGCATGGGCTGGCAGCGGGCGCAGATGGCGTCCCAGTTTTCATAAGACTTCAAAGCATCTGGCGGCGACAACGGGTAGCTGATGCACGGCAGGCCAGTCGGCACGCCGGGCTTCATGCCTTCCCAGCCGTCGAGCTTGCCCACGAAGCAGGCTTTGGACTCGCTGTGCTCCAGAATCTGGCGCACCGTGTCGGGCGCCAGGGTGGGGTAAAGCGGTACCGACACGTGGCCTGCCATCCAGATGGCGAGGTCGCTCATCATCCACCAGGCGCAGTTTTTGGACAGAATCGCCACCTTGGAGCCGGGCTCCCAGCCTTGGGACTGCAAGTGGGAGGCCATGCGCCGCACCTGGTCGCCAATGTCTGCCCAGGTGAAGTCTTGCACCGCGCCAGCACCCATGGGCTGGGTAAGGGCCACTTTGCTGGGCGCTGTTTTCTCCCAGTGGTAGAGGCGCTGCAGGGCCAGGAGGTCGGAAGGGACGTTTGCCATGGATGTCTCTCGATCGGTGGTGATATGGCCCCAATCTAACAAGATCGAGGCCTCTATGGCAGAGGGTTTTTCCTGCTGTGGGTTAGAGGGTCCAACCCAGCGGTGGGCTTCGTTGATGCGGATCAACCTGCGCAGTTTTCAACACGGATGCACTGTGAGGGTGACAACCGCCTTCTGCGTTGGTGCAAGCCGGCAACCGCTATGCTGCCATGCATGAACACCCAAACCATCGAAATCATGGAGCTCGTTGCTGGTGGCGACCCCTCGGCCCAGCCAGTGGCCAGCATCGTGGTGCTGCACGGTCTGGGGGCCGACGGCAGCGACTTCGTGCCCATCGCTCAGGAACTTGACCTGAGCGCTGTAGGTCCGGTACGCTTTGTTTTCCCCAGCGCACCGGTGCGCCCGGTCAGCATCAACGGCGGCTATGCAATGCGCGCCTGGTACGACATTTACCCACCCAGCCCCAACCCGGCCGTGGCGCGGCGTGAGGATGATGCTGGCTTGAGAACTTCGCAGGGCATCGTGCAGCAACTGCTGGACCGCGAGTCCGCACGCGGTGTGCCGCCTGAGCGCACCGTGCTGATGGGTTTTTCACAAGGCTGCGCCATGACCTTGCTCGCTGGCTTGCGGGCGCCGCAGCGGCTGGCGGGCCTGGTGGCGCTGTCGGGATATTTGCCGTTGGCCGAGCACACTGCGGCCGAGCGCAGCGCAGCCAACCACAGCACGCCCATCTTCCTGGCCCATGGATCGCACGACCCGGTGGTGGTGGTGCAGCGCGGTGAGGTCGCCCGTGACGTCCTGCAAACGCTCGGCTACAGCGTGGACTGGCACATCTACCCGATGGAGCATTCGGTATGTCCGCAGGAAATCGCGGACCTGAACCATTGGCTGCTGAGGGTGCTGGCCGTGCGTTGAGCGCGAGGCGGTCGCCCTAAACCCATCCCCGTCGCCACAGGGCTGGGTCGCGCAGCTCCCGCCAGTCGATGCGCGTGACCGTGCCCGAGTACACCGCCTCCAGATCCACCCATTCCAGTGCGGTCTGGGGTGGTTCCGGTTCAACCACCTTCACCACCATGAAATGTTTGTTTTTCGCCAGGGGCTGCACGGCGGTCCATTTGGTGCGCAGCAGTTTTTTGGGGTGCAGGGGATTCATGGCGCTGAGGTTGCCACAACGCGTGGTGACTGACCTGTGCGCGCAGACGGGCAGCGTTGGCCCATGGGGGCTTGGCGCTGCCGGCCCGTGAGCGCGCAACAGATGCGCTAACGTGGCATGCCATGGGTCGTATCAACCGCCTTTTGATGGCCTCGCGTGCCATTCACCAGCCCCCACCAGCCGAGCCGCTGTGTCCATTGTGTGGCCGCGCCATACCGGCTTCGCAGCGCGACGCCCACCACCTGGTGCCCAAGTCCAAGGGCGGCCGAGACACCTTGTTCCTGCACCGTATGTGCCACCGGCAGGTGCACGCCTTGTTCAGCGAAACGGAGCTGGCCCGCACCTACAACACCGCCGAAGCCCTGTTGGCGCACCCGGAGGTGGCGCGCTTTGTGGCCTGGGTGAAGAACAAGCCCGACGACTTCATGGAACGCACCCGAAAACACCACAGCCGACGCTGATGAGCCGTGCCTAAAACATTGAACCCCTTGAACCCCATGCGCCTGGATCACCTCATTCACAGCATCTGGCACGAACTGGCCCGCGCCTCACAAGACCGCCAACACGCTTGGCGAACCCCTGTGCTGGCCACGGTGGGCCTGGACCAACACCCCAACGCACGCACGGTGGTGCTGCGACAGGCCCGCGAGCCTTCAGGCGAACTGGTGTTTTTTACCGATGGGCGAAGCCCCAAGGTGGCCGAACTGCAAATCCGGCCTCAGGCCTCACTGGTGTTCTGGAGCCCTCAGCTGCGCTGGCAGTTGCGGGTGTCGGCCCGCTTGCAGGCACTCACCAGCGGTACCGAGGTGGATGCTGCCTGGGCACGGGTGGGGTGGTCGGCGTCTGCCGGGGATTATTTGACCGCCCAAGCACCGGGGCACCCACTGGCCGACGGAGGTGTTCCACCCGATTCGCCGGGTGACCGGACGGCACACCACCTGGCGGTGGTGGTGGCGCGTATCGAGTCGATGGACTGGCTGGCGCTGGGGCTGGATGGCAAGCACCAGCGTGCCCGTATCGAAGGGCCGGCGGTACAGCTGCTGACGCCCTGAACAGGCTTCAGGCGCTGCGTGCCGCTTCGGCCAGTTGCATCGCAAGGCGGTTGTGTCGCTCCACCAGCGGCCCCAGGTCCACGGTGGCGAGCTGGCCTTCGCGCACCACCACTCGGCCATTGACCACGGTGTACGCGGCTTGCGGGCTGGCGCACAGCAGCAGGCTGGCCACCGGGTCGTGCACCGCGCCGCCGGCAAAGCCCAGCGCGCGCAGGTCGAACAGCGCGAAGTCGGCGCACATGCCCTTGGCCAGGTGGCCAATGTCTTTGCGGCCCAGCACCTGCGCGCCGCCTCGTGTCGCGATGTGCAGGGCGTCGCGTGTGGTCATCTCGGCCGGGCCGAGGTCGCAGCCGAAGAAGGTCTTGCCCTCGCGGGTTTCTGGCGGTTGCAGCGCGCGGCCTACGCGGGCCAGCAGCAGCGCCTGCCGCGCTTCGTTGACCATGTGCGCCGCGTCGTTGCTGGCACTGCCGTCCACGCCCAGCCCCACCGGCACGCCAGCGCTCAGCATGCGGCGGATGGGCGCGATGCCGGAGGCCAGCCGCATGTTGCTGCAGGGGCAGTGCGCCACGCCGGTGCGGCTGGCGGCGAAGAGCGAAATGCCTTCGTCGTCCAGCTTCACGCAGTGCGCGTGCCACACGTCCTCGCCCAGCCAGCCCAGTTCTTGTGCGTACTGCGTGGGCGTCTTGTTGAATTTTTCGCGGCTGTAGGCGATGTCGTGATCGTTCTCGGCCAGGTGGGTGTGCAGACGCACGCCCAGGCCCTTGAAGCTGCGCGCGAGTTCGGCGCTTTGCTTCATCAGCGCCGGGCTTACTGAAAACGGCGAACAGGGCGCCAGAGCGACCTGCAGCATGGCGCCGTGCGACGCGTTGTGCCAGGTCTCGATCAGGCGCTGGCTGTCTTTCAGAATCGCGTCTTCCTGTTCCACCACGCGGTCGGGCGGCAGGCCGCCTTGCGACTGCCCCACGCTCATGCTGCCGCGCGTGGCCAGGAAGCGCATGCCGATCAGCTGCGCGGCTTCGATGCTGTCTTCCAGACGTATCCCGTTGGGGTAGAGGTACAGATGGTCGCTGCTGGTGGTGCAGCCGCTCAGCAGCAGTTCGGCCATCGCGACCTGGGTGGACACCTGCACCATCTCGGGCGTGAGTCCGGCCCAGATCGGGTACAGGCCGCGCAGCCAGCTGAAGAGTTCGGCGTTCTGCACGCCAGGGATGGCCCTGGTGAGGGATTGATACATGTGGTGGTGCGTGTTCACCAGACCGGGCGTGACGAGGTGACCACGCGCGTCGATGGTCTCGCCAGCCGGTTCAAGCGCCGCGCGCGGCAGTTCGGCACTGGGGCCGATCCACTCGATCACGTTGTTGCGCACGAAAATCGAGGCGTCTTTCAGTTCCTGCCCCTGGGACGGATCGGCGTGATCGAAGGTGGCGATACAGGCGGCATGGTGTATCAGCAGGGTGTTCATGGGTCAATCTTGGAGGAGGGGCATTCAAGGTCAGAACATCACGGAACCGGCTTGAATGGTTGAGGTGTTGGGGAGGAGGGGCTGGTTTGCGAGGCGCTGCACGTGACCGATCCGGTCAACATTCTGGCTGCGCTGCACAAGGCCCGGACACTGGTTCGCCAGTACAGTGTGCCGGTGGAGGTGATTCTGGAGAAAATGACCAACATTGCCAAAGGCATCGGGATCAACGCCATCAACGAATGTGAAGACATCGTGTGTTTGCATCCGGCAGGCCGCGAGGGCTTGATTGCAGCCGGGTTATTGGAATGACACCCCCGCCGCGCTCCGCACGACACCCCCAAGGGGGCGGCACTGGCGGTCCGGCACAGCCGGCCCGCCAGTGTCCCTTGACGGGATCACGTCGTGCGCTGCAGGCTTCGCTCCGGTTGGACCGCAACTGAAAGAACACCAACATGCCCCGCTTCGCCGCCAACCTCACCATGCTCTGGAACGAGCTGCCTTTCCTCGACCGTTTCGAAGCTGCCGCCAAGGCGGGTTTCAATGCGGTGGAGTTCTTGTTTCCCTACGACTTCCCGGCCGAGACCATCGCGCAGCTGTTGAAGCAGCATGGGTTGGAGCTGGTGCTGCACAACCTGCCGCCGGGCAACTGGGCTGCGGGCGAGCGCGGCATGGCCTGCATCCCGGGGCGCGAAGACGAGTTCCGTGCCGGTGTGGCCAAGGCGGCCGACTACGCGCCGGTGATCGGCGTGCAGCGCTGGCACTGCATGGCCGGGCTGATGCCAGCCGGCGTGAGCGAGGCGCAGGCCCGCGCCACCTGGGTGGGCAATGTGCGCTTTGCAGCGGCCGAGGCGAAGAAGCTGGGCCTGCCGCTGCTGATCGAGCCCATCAACACCTTTGACATGCCGGGCTATTTCGTCAACCGCCCGCGCCAGGCCATCGCGCTGATGGACGAGGTGGGTGCCGACAACGTGTTCCTGCAATACGACATTTACCACGCGCAGCGCATGGAAGGCGAGCTGTGCAACACGATCAAAGACCTGCTGCCGCGCATCCATCACATGCAGCTGGCCGACACGCCCGGCCGCCACGAACCGGGCACTGGCGAGATTCACCATAAAAATCTGTTCGACCACATCGATGCGCTGGGCTACACCGGCTGGATCGGCTGCGAATACAAGCCAAAGGACGCCACGCCCGGCGGCACGGACAGAGGCCTGACCTGGATTGCTGCGCATCAACAAAAACTCTGAACAGAACCCACAAGGAGACAAGACACATGACCAAAAGCGGACTCAAAGTGGGCTTCATCGGCCTGGGCATCATGGGCACGCCCATGGCGCTGAACCTCATCAACGCCGGGCACCAGCTGTATGTGAGCAGCCGCAGCAAAGTGCCCGAGGCGTTTGCCGAACAAGGCGCCACCCTTTGCACCAACGCCAGCGAAGTGGCCAAACGCGTCGACATCATCATCACCATGGGGCCGGCACGCCGCATGTGGCGGACGTGCTGTTTGGTGAAACCGGTGTGGCCAAGGGCCTCAAGGAATCGGCAGCCGGCCCGGACGGCCGGGTGGGCAAGACCGTGGTGGACATGAACGCCATCAGCCCCATGGCCACCGAGCAGTTCGCGTTGCAGATCAACGCGCTGGGCTGCGAGTATCTGGACGCGCCGGTCAGCGGTGGCGAGGTGGGTGCCAAGGCGGGCAGCCATGACCATCATGGTCGGTGGGCCGGAGGCGGCATTTGAGCGCGTGAAACCGCTGTTGGAAGCCATGGGCAAGAACATCACGCTCCTGGGCGGCAACGGCAACGGCAACGGCAACGGCCAGACCACCAAAGTGGCGAACCCGATCATCGTGGCGCGCAACATCGAGGCCGTGGCCGAAGCCCTGCTGTTTGCCGGCAAGGCCGGCGCCGACCCGGTCAAGGCACGCCAGGCGCTGATGGGCGGCTTCGCGGCCAACCGCATCCTGGAGGTGCACGGCGAGCGCATGGTCAAGCGCACCTTCAACCCGGGCTTCCGCATCGAGCTGCACCAGAAGGATTTGAACCTCGCGATGCCGGGGCGCAAAAGAGTTGGGTGTGAGCCTGCCCAACACGGCCAGCGCGGCGCAGCAGATGCAGAGTTGCACCGCGCACGGCATGGGCAGGCTCGACCACTCGGCGTTGTGCCGTTCACTGGAATTGATGGCGAATCACGTGATCACACCTAAGCCCGCGACCTGAAGTGCCTGAACTCCCCTCCCCCGCTGGGGGAGGGGAGGGGTGGGGGCAGCGCGCGCCATCGCGTCACTTCTGCAGGCACAGCTTGCTTGCCAGCAGCCCCCACCCCCGCCTTCCCCCAGCGGGGGAAGGAGCAAGACACCTCCGCACCGTCGTTCTCTAAACTAGCGACCATGACCACCACCGCCCCCAGCCTCGACAACCCGCGCGCCCTGCTGCGCCACCTGTACGACGTGGCGGTGCTGCGCGCGCTGCCGCTGCACAACACCGCCGCCCACCTGCCCAGCCCGCCCAAGGGCCGCACGCTGGTGCTCGGCGCCGGCAAGGCCGGTGGCGCCATGGCGCAGGCGGTGGAGGCGCTGTGGCCGGCCGATGCGCCGCTCTCGGGCTTGGTGGTCACGCGCTACCACCACATTCCCCCGCGCCCCGAAGGTCTGCCGCAGCGCATCGAGGTGGTCGAGGCGGCCCACCCGGTGCCCGACGCCGCCGGCCTGGAAGCCGCGCAGCGCATCCTGCAACTGACCCAGGGACTGACGAAAGACGACCTCGTGCTCTGCCTCATCTCGGGCGGCGGCTCGTCCTTGCTGACCATGCCCTGCGACGGTCTCACGCTCGAAGACAAGCAGCGCATCAACCGCCAGCTGCTGGACAGCGGTGCCCACATCGGCGAGATGAACACGGTGCGCAAGCACCTGTCACGCATCAAGGGCGGGCGCCTGGCGGCGGCTTGCGCGCCGGCGCGCGTGGTCACGCTCACCATCAGCGACGTGCCGGGCGACGACGTGAGCGTGATCGCCAGCGGCCCCACGGTGGCCGACGCGTCCACCTGCGCCGAGGCGCTCGACATCTTGCGCCGCTACGCCATCGACGTGCCGCCCGCCGTGCGCGCGCAGCTGGAGAGCAGCGCGCTGGAGACGCCCAAGCCCGGTGACCCGCGGCTTTCGCGCTGCGAGACGCACCTGATCGCCACGCCCCAACAAAGCCTGGACGCCGCCGCCGACGCCGCCCGCGCGCTCGGCCTCAACGTCTATGTGCTCAGCGACGAAATCGAAGGCGAGTCGCGCGAGGTGGGCAAGGTGCACGCCGCGCTGGCGCGTTCCACCGCGCTCGGCCGCAGCAGTTTTGCCAAGCCCTGCGTCATCCTCAGCGGCGGCGAAACCACTGTCACGGTGCGTCCG
Organism: Hydrogenophaga sp.; assembly: GCA_018333605.1. GTDB lineage: Bacteria > Pseudomonadota > Gammaproteobacteria > Burkholderiales > Burkholderiaceae_C > Hydrogenophaga. The sequence goes on from JAGXSV010000003.1 coordinate 31,543, forward strand.
CGCGCTGAAGGCCAGAAGAGGGGCCGCGGCGGCCGCGCCGGTGAGTTCTGCCTGGGCCTGGCCCAGGCGCTGGGCGGGCAGGCCGGCGTGTGGGCGCTCGCCGCCGACACGGATGGCATCGACGGCATGGAGGACAACGCCGGCGCGCTGGTTACGCCCGACACCCTGGCCCGCGCCGCCGCGCTGGGTCTGAAGGTCAGCGACCACCTGGCCTGCAACGACGCCTATGGTTATTTCGAGCCACTGGGCGATCTGGTAATCACCGGTCCCACGCACACCAATGTGAACGACTTTCGGGCGGTGCTGGTGGTGTGATGCGCTGTGGCTTTGCGCTGACGGGTTCCTGCGTCAGGACGCGCAAGTGTTTGCGCGGTCGTTGAGGCGACCGCTCAGCGCCGGATGCGCCAGCCCGTCTTGAACACCCACCACACCACACCCAGGCAGGCCAGCATGAAGCCCAGCGTCATGCCCGTGCTGACGGCAATGTGCACGTCGGCCTGGCCATAAAACGCCCAGCGCAGGCCGCTGATGAGGTAGACCACCGGGTTGAACAGCGACACCGTCTGCCACACCGGCGGCAGCATGTTGATGCTGTAAAACGCACCGCCCAGAAAGGTGAGCGGGGTGATCACGAGCAGCGGCACGATCTGCAGTTTCTGAAAGTTGTCGGCCCACAGACCGATGATGAAACCAAACAGGCAGAAGGTGATGGCGGTGAGCACCAGCAGCGCCACCAGCCACACCGGGTGGGCCACGGTGTAAGGCACAAACACACGGGCCGTGAGCAGGATCAGCGTGCCCAGCAGCAGGCTCTTGGTGGCGGCCGCGCCCACATAGCCCAGCAGCACCTCGACCCAGTTCACCGGCGCACTCAGCAGCTCGTAAATGGTGCCCGACCATTTGGGCATGTAGATGCCGAAGGCGGCGTTGGAAATGCTCTCGGACAGCAGCGACAGCATGAGCAGGCCGGGAATGATGTAAGCGCCGTAGCTCACGCCCCCAATGTCGCCCATGCGCGCGCCGATGGCCGAGCCGAAAACGATGAAATACAGCGAGGTGGTGAGCACCGGCGCGATGATGCTTTGCGCCCAGGTGCGCAGGGCACGGTTCATCTCGAAGCGGTAAATGGCGCGCACGCCGTGCAGGTTGAATGTCATGCGGCCACCTGGATTGAGGCGGACGGGGTTTGCGGGGCATTGACCAGACCGACAAAGATCTCTTCCAGCGAGCTTTCGCTGGAGCGCAGGTCTTTGAAGTGGATGCCCTCGGCGCCCAGCGCGGCCAGCAGTTCAGCGATGCCGGTGTCGTCCTTTTGCACGTCAAAGCTGTAGGTCAGGGTGAGGCCATCAGCCGCGAGCGTGAGTGGCCAGCGCGCCAGCGCGGCGGGCACGACGGCCAGGGGCTGCTGCAGGGTAAGCGCCAGTTGCTTCTGGCCCAGCTGGCGCATGAGCGTGGTTTTTTCTTCCACCACGATCAGCTCGCCCTGGCGAATCACGCCAATGCGGTCGGCCATGTCTTCGGCCTCTTCGATGTAGTGGGTGGTGAGGATGATGGTGGTGCCGGCCTCGCGCAGTGCGCGCACCATGCGCCACATGTCGTGGCGCAACTCCACGTCCACGCCGGCGCTGGGTTCGTCCAGAAACAGAATCTTGGGCTCGTGCGACAGCGCCTTGGCAATCAGCACGCGGCGCTTCATGCCACCCGAGAGCGCCAGAATCTTGCTGTCTTTTTTGTCCCAGAGCGACAGGTCTTTCAAAATCGTTTCGATGTAGGCCGGGTTGGGCGCCTTGCCAAACAGGCCCCGGCTGAAACTCACCGTGGCCCACACGGTTTCAAACGAATCGGTGTGCAGTTCTTGCGGCACCAGGCCGATGATGCTGCGGGCGGCGCGGTAGT
>JAGXSV010000004.1 GCA_018333605.1 Hydrogenophaga sp.
GGCGCAAGCGCACACGATTGAGCAATTGCGGCAGGCGCAAGCCGTGGTGCTGCCGCTGGATTACGGCTTGAGCATGGAGCAGACCGCGCGTGCGATTGGCCGCTCGGTGCCGTGGACGTGTCGGCTGCGCAACCGATTCCTGGCCGGCGAGATCGTCGGCGACGGCCAGCGCCAGGCGCGCGGCGGGCGCCGACGCCAGAACATGAGCGTCGAGCAGGAGCGCGAAGTGCTGGCCCCGTTCCTGGATCGGGCACGCACCGGGGGCATCCTGGTGGTCGGCCAGGTCAAGGCCGAACTCGAAGCCCGGTTGGGCCGCACGATGGCGCTGTCTTCGGTCTACAACCTGCTGCACCGGCACGGTTGGCGCAAGCGCGCCCCGGACAAGCGACACCCGCACAGCGACGCACTGGCTCAACAGGAGTGGGAAAAAAACGCCCCGAGCGACTCGCCAAAATCCGCGCCTTCGACAGCCTCGACGCCTCGAGGATCACCTCGAAGTCGCTCTGCGCGACTATGAAAACGACGCGCCATGCATCAAGTCCATCGTCGAATGGCCATGGATTATTGATGCACTATTGAAATAGAAATTGAATGAGGCTGCGGACCCGAGATGCCCTGCATGGGCCGCAGCCAGCTCACGCACACCCGCTCACGGTGCCACACCTGCTATGCCCGGTTCCGCTCGGGTAGCCAGCCCAGTAGGGCCAGGTCTGCAGCCTGAGCGACGAGACCCGCGTTCTGTGCATTCCCCCAGCGGTTGTCCGGTCCGGCGGATGGTGTACTGATGTGCGCCTGGCCCTGAAGCCGGCGGCCGCCTGGGTCCAGTCGAGATGGTGTGTGCACCCACGGGATCAACGGTCATTTCTTGGTTCCGATGTGCGAGAGGAGCCGTGACCGTCGGGTCGCACGGGGGAGCGAGCCGGGCGGGAGAGTCGTTCGTGCAAGCCCAAGCCAAGTGGTTGGTTTTGTGCGCATGCCAGCCATTGCCACTCGGGCACCGAGGCCTTGCGGTGGTGGTCGGGGCGATATGGGCGTTGGCCCGGTTCCCAGGAGCTTGTATTTGCAGCCTGACCGAGCATGATCCCGTGCCCGATGCACACGCGCTGCTGGTCTCGGCGTCGTTTCAGGCGATGTCGATCGCGTGAAAACTGAAGTGACCGGTCCGGCGGTCCGCGAAGTAGTGTTCCAGGGTTTCCTTGACGGTGCGAAAGGCAATCTCGTCCCAGGGAACGTCGGCTTCTGTGAACAGGCGGGCCTCAATGGTTTCCACGCCGGGGTTGAACTGGTCGCTGAGCAGGCGGGCCCGGTAGTACATGTGCACCTGGCCCACGCGGGCCACGTTCATGAGCGTGAAAAGCTCCCCCAATTCAAACTGTGCGCCGGCTTCTTCCACCGTTTCGCGGGCGGCGCCCTGGGCGGTGGTTTCGTTCAGCTCCATGAACCCGGCGGGCAAGGTCCATTTGCCAAAGCGGGGCTCGATGTTGCGCTTGCAGAGCAGCACGTATTCACCCGATGCACCCCAGACCGGTACGGTGCCCACCACGTTGAGCGGGTTTTCGTAGTGGATGGTGTGACAAGCGGTGCAAACAGCGCGGGGTTTGGTATCGCCGTCATCGGGGATGCGGTAGGCGACGGGCGAACCACATTGTCTGCAGTGTTGGATGGGGCTGCGTTGCATGTGCAAAGTGTATTGGGAAATAAAAAGGGCTCCTTGCGGAGCCCTTGGCGTCACGGTGCGGGTGCGGGGTATTGGCCGCACCGGCGAGCGCAGCTGGGTCAGGCCTTTTTCGCCCCTGTGGTCTTGCCGTGCTTGTCGATCAGGGCCTTGGCAGCGTCCAGCAATTGCTTGCCGTTGAAGCCGCGCTTGTCCATGTCCTGCATCCACTCCACTTCCACCAGGCGGGCTTTGCGCTTGAATTCCTGCGCTTCGGCGGCCCGAATGGTGTAGATCGTGTTGCCTTGCTTCACCGCCGATTCGCGGCCTGCAGCATCGCCACCCTGCTGGACTTTGCCCAACCAGGCCGAGGTTTCCATGCCGGAGTTTTTGTCGATGATCGCCTTCAGGTCGGGCGGCAGCGAGGCGTACTTGGCCTTGTTCATGGCCATGATGAAGGTGGTGGTGTACAGGGCGCCGCCGGCGGGGTCGAACTCGCTGTGGAACTTGGTCAGCTCGTGCACTTTCACCGATGGCACCACTTCCCAGGGAATTACGGCGCCGTCGATCACGCCTTTGGACAGTGCGTCGGGAATCTGCGGCAGCGGCATGCCCACGGGCGAGGCGCCCAGGTAAGACAGCATTTTGGTGATCTGGCGGGTCGGGCCGCGCACCTTGGAGCCGCGCAGGTCTTCAGCGGTTTTGATCTGCTTGTTGCGCATATGGAACACGCCGGGGCCATGCACCTGCAGGGCAATCGGCTGGACTTCGCGGAACTCGTCTTTGGCCACGGTTTGCACGTATTCCCAATAGGCTTTGGAGGTGGCCTCGGCGTTGTTCATCATGAACGGCAGCTCGAACACTTCGATGCGCGGGAAGCGACCGGGCGTGTTGCCGGGCAGGGTCCACACAATGTCCACCACGCCGTCTTTGGCCTGGTCGTACAGCTGCACCGGCGAGCCACCGAGCTGCATGGCGGGGTAGCCTTCGAACTTGATGCGGCCGCCCGAGTCTTTGGTGACTTTGTCCATCCAGGCCTTGTGCATGTTGAGCCACACATTGGACTGTGGCGACATGAAGGTGTGGAACTTGAGCGTGACGCTTTGCTGGGCAAAGCCCACCAAGGCGGGGGCGCCCAGGGCCACGGCGGCACCGGTTTGGAGCAGGGTTCTGCGCTGGATCATGAAAATGTTCTCCTGGAGGGCGGGCAAGAAAGGATGCTTGGAAAAGACCACGCAAGGGTACGGGTTTTTGACGGTCGATCGCTACAGGTCAAACCCGCAAAACCTGGGCTGCATACAGAAATACAAATTCAACCAGATAAAATATATTTCACTAAAAGAAATTATAGAGAGTGGGTGGATCGGGTAAACCCGAGGTCATGAGCCACGGTGACGCTGATGGGCGTCAGGCCGTCGACCCCGCCGGTCAGGTTGTCGCCCCGTTGCGCAGCGCCAACCCCTTCGGACGTGCCGGTATGGATCAGATCGCCGGCCTGCAGTTCCCAGGCTTTGAACAGGTGTTCGATGTTTTTGGCCACGCTCCAGATGAGTTTGGCCACGTTGCTGCGCTGGCGGTCGACGCCGTTCACCTGCAGCCAGATGGCCGCGTGGTGGATGTCACCGGCCTGCGCAACGGGGCGATGGGGCCCATGGGCGCGGAGTGGTCGTTGGCCTTGCCGATGCTCCAGGGCGGTCCTGCTCTTTCATGTCAGTTTGTAGGGCGCGGCGGGTCATAGCCAGGCCGACGGCGTAGCCGCATATGTGCTGGGCAACGTCTTCGGTGCGGATGTTGCGCCCGTCCAGGCCAAGGGCCACCACCAACTCGATTTCAGGGTGCAGGTTGGTGGTGGGGCTGGGGTAGGGGATGGTGGCGGTCTGGCCCGCGTCAGCCACCACGAGGGTATCGGGCGGCTTGAGAAAAAAAAACGGTGGTTCGCGCCCGGTGAAGCCCATCTCTTTGGCGTGTTCTTCTTAGAACTTATCCGTAAATAGTAGAACCTGTACCCGATCCGCAGATGCGCGCGGTGTAAGGCGATGTGATGGCCACCAAAAAACGTGTCGACTCATGGGTTGTGACCGATGACTTCTGGCAGCGTGTCGAGCCACTGATTCCGGTGCGCGAACGAGCCACAGAAAAGGTGTATTTACGCAAGCCTGGCGCGGGGCGGCCACCAAAGCCGGCGCGACAGGTGTTTGAGGCGATTGTGTACGTGCTGCGCACGGGCTGCCAATGGAAGGCCTTGCCCAAAGAGCGCTTCGGCAGCGCCAGTGCCGTACACAAGCGATTTCTCGAATGGGAAAAGGCGGGCTTCTTTGAGGCAATCTGGAAAGCCGGCCTCGCCGAGTACGACCAGATGCAAGGCATTGCCTGGCGATGGCAGAGCATCGACGGGGCCATGTTCAAAGCACCACTGGCACAAGAAGCCGTCGGACGTAATCCGACGGATCGGGGGAAAAAAAGGGAGCAAGCGCCATCTCTTGGTGGACGGGCGTGGCGTCCCGTTGTCGATCATCGTGACCGGAGCCAATGAGCACGACGTGACTCAGATTGAGGCGGTGCTTGAGTCCATCGTGGTCAAGCGCAAAGCGCCGCCACTGAGGCGCAACAACCATCTGTGCGCCGATGCGGGCTATCGAGGCAAAAAGGCCATGACGGTCATCTTGACTCATGGCTACATTGCGCATGTGGTCGACAGGAGCAAAGAAGCAGAGGAACAACGACGCGACCCCGAGAAGAAAGCTCGACGCTGGGTTGTCGAGGTTTGCCACAGTTGGTTCAACCGTTTCCGAAAACTGCTGGTGCGGTATGAAAAACTTGAGCGCAGTTTCCTGGCGCTCAACCACCTGGCCGCAGCCATCATCGCCTATCGCAAGGTGCCATTATGCGTAAACATAATTTACGGATAAGTTCTTAGTTGCGGCCCACGCAGTAAATGCGGTGCACGGGGAAGCGCTCGGCGGTGCCCAGTACCGGCACCGACACGACGGGCAGCGGGGTGAAGGTGTAGGAGGTCATGGTCCTAAATGGAGTAGGTAAGAAAGAGGAAGAGGGCTCGACAGCGCAGTGTGCTTCCTGAGCGCGTGTCTGTACCCAGGATGCCGCGGAACTGGTTCCGCAAGGCCGCAGGGCATCGCCCCCTGGGGGGTGACGCCGCAGGCGGCGCGGTGGGAGCCTAGTGCTGCGCAGCGGGCAGGCGCACCACCAGGCCGTCCAGGTCGGGGGTGAGCTGGATCTGGCAACACAGGCGGCTGTCGGGCTCCACCGGGCTGGCGGCAAAGTCGAGCATGTCGGTTTCGTCGGCCACCGGCGGCGGCAGTTGCTTGGCCCACACGGGGTCGACGATGACGTGGCAGGTGGCGCAGGTGAGGGTGCCGCCGCAGTCGCCTTCAATGCCGCGGATGTTGGCTTCGGTAGCGGCCTTCATGAGGCTTTGGCCGGGCGCGGCTTGCAGGTCTTGCACGGTGTGGTCGGCAGAGATGAAGCGGATGTGGATCATGGTTGGTCGTGGCGAAAGCGTTGGGTTCAGATGCGGGCGAAGTATTCGCGGCGCTCGAAGTCAGGTTTGTCTTTGGCGTCGGCGTGGCGCTCTATTTCGTGTTGTTTGATGCGGCAGAAATACCGCACGAAGTCTTCGCCCAGGCCGGCGCGCAGCGCCTCGTCCGCCTGCAGCTCGGCCAGCGCCTCGCCCAGCGAGGTGGGTATTTTCTCGCCGGTTTCGGCGTAAGGCGCTTTGCAGGCTTGTGGCGGCTGCAGGCGCTGCGCCAGGCCATCGAGTCCGGCGTGTATTTGCGAAGCCATGTACAGGTAAGGGTTGGCGGCGGGCTCGCCCAGGCGGTTTTCAATGCGGGTGGCGGCGTCGCCCGCGCCACCCACCACGCGCAGCAGGGCACCCCGGTTGTCTTGCCCCCAGATGACCGATTGCGGTGCCAGCGCGTTGGGCCGAAAGCGGGCAAAGCCGTTGATGGTGGGGGTGCACAGCGCGGTCATGCCGCGGGCGTGCGCCAGCAGGCCGGCGAGCCAGTGGCTGGCGGCGTCAGACAGGGTGTGCTGTGCATCGAGCGGTGTGGTGCCGGGCGCGGGGCTGTCGCGCATGCAGGCGTTCTGCCCGTTGGGTGGTTGCGCCAGCGACCGGTGCGGCAAACCCATCTGCACCAGCGACCGGTGCGGCAAACCCATCTGCACCAGCGACTGGTGCAGGTGCCAGCCGCTGGACATGATGTGTGGAAACGGGGGGCGGCACATGAAGGTGGCGTGGTAGCCGGCGCGGCGCAGCGCCTGGCGCACGCCGTTGCGAAACAGCACCATCTGGTCGGCGGCGGTGAGGGCGTCGGTGGCGTCAAACACCGCTTCCACCTGGCTGGGGCCGAGTTCAATTTCCAGCGATTGCAGTGGCAAGCCCAGGGCCTGTGCGGTGCGCATGACGATGGCCAGCGGCTCGTCGGCCATGTCGATCATGGCTTCGGCCTGCAGGTTGTAGCCGGGGTGGATCATTTCCACCATGGGTGGCAGGCCGGGCCAGCCGGCCAGTTCGGGGTCGAGCTGTGGCGATGTGTCCGTGATGCGGTAAATGTGAAACTCCACCTCCAGTCCGGTCTTGAGCCCGTAGCCGGCCTGGGCCAGCCGCGCCAGCGCTTGCTGCAGCACGTGGCGCGTGTCCAGCGGCACCGGCGTGCCGTCGGCAAACCAGGGCTGGCAACGCAACCAGCCGGTGTGGGCTTGCCAGGGCAGGGCGGTGAAGCTGGCGGGGTCGGGCAGCAGCATCAGGTTGGCGGCGCCGGCAAAGCGGGGCAGGTCGGCTGTGCCGCCGGGCTCAAACACTTTCCAGGCGGTGCGGTCGGCGGTGTCTTTCAGCATCATCGTGCCGACCATGCCCACGCCGGCACGCAGCGCCTGGATGGCGGCGCGGGCCATGAGCGTCTTGCCGCGCAGCATGCCGTGAGCGTCGCACCATCCCAGGCGCACGCGCTCGATACCGCAGGCTTCAATGCGGCGGGCGGTTTGCAGGCAGGCGGCTTCACGCGCGGCATCGTGCACGCCGCAGCGCTGGGCGAAGTGGCTCATGCCGCGCCCGCCGTGTCGTTGGCCCGGGTTGCTGCTTGCACCGCCGGATTGCGCCAGGGGGCCGCCGCGCGTTTGGCACGCACCGCGTCTTGCCACCAGGCTTGCCAGTCTTGCGCCGGGGCAATGCCGTCCACCGTGTCGGGGCCGCTGATCTGGTCGTGCAACTGGGCATCGGCGATGCCCGGCGGCGTGCCGCCTTGTTCCACCGTGTCCATGGCCTGCAGCAGCAGGCGCCGATGTGCCAGGATCACTTTGTCGGTGGTGCCCAGGTGCTCGCGGGTGCGGTCCTGTATGGCGCCCATGCTTTCGCAGGCCCACTGGTCGTGCACGTTGATGTCGTCTTCGCCCATGCCCAGGTAGGTGCGGTTGCGCTGTTCTTCGGCGTTGAAGCCCCAGTGGTTGTGGCGGCCGGACCTGGGCACGTAGTCGGGCAGCGTCACCGTGGCCAGGCGCTGGTTGCGCATGGTGGTTTTGTCCACCGGGGCGCCGAAGCTGGTGAAGAAGGCGTACCAGTAGTTGTGCGTGTCGTCCACCGGCACGTGCATTTGCGTGATGGTCATGGTTTCCGACAAGGGGATCACAAAGGTCTGTGGAAACACCGCGTTGGTCACGCGCACATGGGTCAGCGCGTCGGTCATCTTGCGCAGCGCGGTCAGGCGCAGGCCGTAGGGCATGGACTCGAACGCAATCTCGGGCTGGCCAAACTCGCGCATCACCTTCGTCATGGGCCAGCGCTCGCCGCCCACCTCGCCTACGCTGGCGCCGCGAAACTGCTTGCCGTAGCTGTCTTCCAGCGAAGCGTCGTTGAAAAAGCGGTGCAGGTACGAAGCGTGTGCCGGGTCAAGGCCCACTTCCAGCGCCTGCAGCCAGTTGCAGTGCCACAGGCCTTTGAAGGCAAAGCTGTGGCTGGCCGGGGCTGCAAAACAGTCGAGCGCGGGAAAAGGCGGCGGCGTGCTGCCCTCGGGGCCGAGCCATGCAAACAGGGTGCCCGCTTTTTCCAGCAGCGGGTAGCTGCGCTGGCGGATGCGGCTGCACAGCTTGCTGCCTGCGGGCTCGCCCGGTGTCTCGGTGCACTGGCCGCTCACGTCAAATTTCCAGCCGTGAAACGGGCAACGCAGACCATCGCCCTCGTTGCGGCCGTAGGCCAGGTCGGCGCCGCGGTGCGGGCAGTCGCGGTCGAGCAGGCCGTAGGTGCCTTCGGCGTTGCGAAACAGCACCAGGTCTTGCCCCAGCACGCGCACGGCTTTGACCGGGCGCACCGCCATGGCCGGGTCCAGCGCGGGGTCAAATTCGTCGAGCAGGGCCACCGGTTGCCAGTAGTGGCGCAGCAGCGCGCCCCCGGGCGTGCCCGGGTCCACCCTGGTGATGCGTTCGTTCTGTTCGGCTTTCATGGCGTCTCCAGCGGCGGTGGTGTGTGCGTGTGGCTTGTCTAAATCGTATACCGTTTTGACTTTTCAGTGTACAGTTTGCGCCATGAGCCTGCAAGATACCGTATTGATGCAACTGCGCGGTTGGATCCTGAGCGGTGAGTTCGCGCCAGGACAGCGCTTGGCCGAGCAGCAACTGGCCGAGCGCCTGGGTGCTTCACGCACCCCGGTGCGCGGTGCGCTGGTCACGCTGGAGCAAGAGGGCCTGGTGGAGGCCAACGACACCGGCAAATACCTGGTGCGCCAGTTCACCGCCCAAGAGGTGGCCGACGCCATCGCCGTGCGCGGGCATCTGGAAGGCATGGCTGCGCGTCTGGTGGCCGAACACGGCGTGTCGCGCCAGTTGCAGGGCGAGCTGCAGGCCTGCCTGGACGAGGGCGACCGCCTGTTGTCGCAGAGCCCGCTGACCATCGAAAGCTACGCGGCCTACGCGCTCATGAACGACCGCTTTCATGCGTTGGTGCTGGATGCCTGCGGCAACCGCGCCCTGCAGCGCGCCGTAACGCTGAACGACAAATTGCCGTTTGCCCCCGCCTCGGCCATGTTGCCCATGCAGGGCGCGGTGGCGCTGGACCGCGACTGGATGCTCTATGCCCACCGGCAGCACCACATGCTGTTTGACGCGCTCAAGCGCGGCGAAGGCGTGCGCGCGCAGGCGTTGGCGGCCGAACACACCGAAGTGGCGCAAATGAACATGCGCCTGGCGCTGGAGCGGCGGGCCGAGTCCGAGCAGGTGATGCCCGTGATGCGGCTGGTGGTGGGCTGATCTTTTTTTGCTCGGGTCAAGCCGGTGTATCGTGGCGGCATGGAGACACACAAAGACCCCCCAGCCAGCCTCACGCTCAAGCGCGTGGCCATCGACACCTACCACGAGAACGTGGCCTATCTGCACCGCGACTGCGCGGTGTACCGGGCTGAAGGCTTTCAGGCCCTTTCCAAGGTGGAGATCAGGGCCAATGGCCAGCGCATTCTGGCCTCGCTCAATGTGGTGGACGACGCCAGCATCGTCGGCTGCAGCGAGCTGGGCGTGTCGGAAGACGCATTTGCCCGGCTGGGAGTGGCAGACGGGCACCCCGCTCTGGTGTCGCAGGCCGAACCACCCGAATCCATTCCGGCGCTGTTTCGCAAAATCAACGGCGAGCGCCTCACGCGCGAAGACTTCCAGGCCATCGTGCGCGACATTGCCGAGTTGCGCTATTCCAAGATCGAGCTGACCGCCTTTGTGGTCGCCAGCAACCGCAGCGAGCTGGACCGCGAAGAGGTGTACTTTTTGTCCGAAGCCATGGTGGCCAGTGGCCGCCGCCTCGACTGGCGCGAGCCACTGGTGGTGGACAAGCATTGCATTGGAGGCATTCCCGGAAACCGAACGTCAATGCTGGTGGTGCCCATCGTGGCGGCTTACGGGCTGGTGTTTCCCAAAACATCGTCGCGCGCCATCACCTCGCCAGCCGGCACCGCCGACACCATGGAAGTGCTGGCCAATGTGGAGCTGCCGTTTGACCAGCTCACCGAAATCGTGCGCGAGCACAAAGGCTGCCTGGCCTGGGGCGGCACGGCGCACCTGTCTCCGGCGGACGACGTGCTGATCTCGGTCGAGCGCCCGCTGTCCATTGACTCGCCGGGGCAGATGGTGGCGTCGATCTTGTCGAAAAAGATCGCCGCAGGCGCCACGCACCTGGTGCTCGACATTCCCATTGGCCCCACCGCCAAGGTGCGTTCCATGCCCGAGGCACAGCGCCTGCGTCGCCTGTTTGAATACGTGGCGCAGCGCATGCACCTGTCGCTGGACGTGGTGATCACCGACGGGCGCCAGCCCGTGGGCCGCGGCGTGGGCCCGGTGCTGGAAGCGCGCGACGTGATGCAGGTGCTGGAAAACGACCCGCAAGCGCCCGACGACCTGCGCCAGAAGTCGCTGCGGCTGGCCGGGCGCATCATTGAATGCAGCCCCGACGTGCGCGGTGGCGACGGCTTCAGAATAGCCCGCGACATTCTCGATTCGGGCCGTGCGCTGGCGCAGATGCGCGCCATCATCGCGGCACAGGGTGCGCGGGCTTTTGACCACCAGCACCTCGCGCTGGGCGCACTCACGTTCGACGTGCGGGCCGCTGAGCCGGGCGTGGTGACCGGCATCGACAACCTGCAAATCGCCCAAATTGCGCGCCTGGCCGGGGCGCCCAAGGTGAAAGGCTCCGGAGTGGACCTGATGCGCAAACTGGGCGAGCCCGTGGCCGTGGGCGACGTTCTGTACCGCGTGTACGCCAGCTACCCCGCCGACCTGGAGTTTGCCCGCCAGGCCAGTTCCCGTACCCATGGCTTCAGCATCGGCAGCGTCGAGCAGGTACCTCATGTTTTTGTGGAGTTTTGATGACTGAAACCTTGGCCCGGACACCACCTCCCGCACCAGCCCCCACAGCAGCCGAAGCTGCAGGGTGCCTGCTGTGTTTTGAAGACGAGCAAGCCCTCGCCCAGGCCGCTGCCAGCGCGACCGGGCTTGCCCTGGCCGTGGTGGTGCGCCACCGCTTCCCCGATGGTGAAGTGCGCCTGCGCCTGCCCGCCAGCCTGCCACCCCGCGTGGTGGTGTGGCGCGGCCTGCACCAGCCCAACGAAAAGCTGGTGGAGCTGCTGCTGGTGGCACAAACCGCACGCACGCTGGGTGCCCGGCACCTCACGCTGGTGGCACCCTACCTGGCCTACATGCGGCAAGACATCGCCTTCAATCCCGGCGAAGCCATCAGCCAGCGCGTGGTGGGGGCTTTTCTGGCCACGTTGTTTGACGCCCTGATCACCGTGGACCCGCACCTGCACCGGGTGTCCACGCTGGAAGAGGCCGTGCCTGTGGCCGATGCGGTGGTGCTCAGCGGCGCCCCGCTGCTGGCCGACCACATCGCTACCCAGCGCGGCGACGTGGTGTTGATCGGCCCCGACGAAGAAGCCCTGCAATGGGTGGCCGTGGCCACCCAGCGCCATGGCTGGGCGCATGCCGTGTGCCGCAAAACCCGGCAAGGCGACCGGCAGGTGGACATTGAACTGCCCGCCCTGCCCGTGGCCGGGCGTGCCGTGGTGCTCATTGACGATGTGGCCAGCTCGGGCCACACCCTGGCACGCGCGGCTCAGTTGCTGCGTGCGGCCGGCGCTTCATCGGTGGACGTGGCGGTGACGCACGCCTTGTTTGCACCCGGCGCCGAGCAACTGGTGCGCGATGCGGGCGTGGACACCATCTGGAGCACCGACTGCATTGGGCACACCAGCAATGCGGTGAGCATCGTTCCGGCGGTGGCGGTTGCGCTGCTGGGCTTGCTTGGCCAGCCTGTCACCTGATGCCTCTTTCCCTGCTTCCTGTTGATGAAAATCAATAGGAGTGAACGCGAGCACATGTAAGGTGAATCTCTAAAGGGTTCATTAACGCCTGAGGAGGTCGCCATGCGTGGTTTTGTGGGCTTGGGTATTGCGTTGTCGGCCAGCGCCGTCTTGACAGCTTGTTATGTGGTGCCCGAACGCTCGCCGGACGGGGCCGTGATTTACCAGCATTACCCCTTGCCGCCGGTGGGTACGGTGGCGCCACCGGCGGCGGCAGGGCGCGTGGCGCCGGCCACGTTGCCGGTGCGCCTGTATCCGGCCAACGACGTGGCCACCCGCACCGGTGTGGTGACTGGCTCCGTCACCAACATGATGACCGGCAAGGGTGTTTTCAACGTGTCTTACCAGGGTGAGGTGCTTACCGGAGAGGCCACCCGGGTGTCCAACGAGGAGCGCCGCGGCGTGGCCAGTGCGTTCAGCCCGCAGGGCCTGTTCATGTCGTGCGAATACCAGATGAACACGCCCTACCAGGGGGCCGGTACCTGCACCTTTTCCAACGGCGCGGCCTACCAGATGCACATTGGCGGCACCCAGTAGGGCTTGCAGACTGCCCGGCGGTTCCCGCTTGAGCGTTTCGCATTGAGCTTGAGGGTCTTCGTGGCGGGCTTCACGGCCCGCTGTTTTATGGCGTGGAGGCAGCCTATGCTTTCTTTCAGCACCCGGCTTGAGCGCACTCAAGTGAGGTCACTGCCCACCCGGCCAATATGTTTCCATCAGGTGGCGCACGCGCTGGTGAGTTGCCTGTTGTGTTGAGCTTCCCAACTGGAGGGTGTAATGCAAGGGGACCGTGGCGGGCGTGATTGGGGCAAGGTGCTTGCGGCTGTTCGCTTGAGTGGGCCGCGCAGTGCTGTGGTGGCCGGCGCGTATAGGCCGCCTACTGCGGCGGCTTGGCTGCTGGCGGTGTGCTTGCTACTGGTGGACTGGGGTGCTCGCGCGGCCACGTCGGCGGAACCTGCCACATCCGTGTCGCCGGTGGTGGTGCTCACCGTGCACGATGCCATCGGCCCAGCCAGTGCCGACTATGTGGTGCGCGGCCTGCAGCGTGCGCACGAGCAAGGTGCAGCCCTGATCGTGCTGGAGCTCGATACGCCAGGCGGGCTGGACACCTCCATGCGCCAACTCGTGCAGGCCATTTTGGCCTCGCCCCTGCCGGTGGCGACGTTTGTGAGTCCATCCGGGGCGCGTGCGGCCAGTGCGGGCACCTACCTGCTGTACGCCAGCCACATAGCGGCCATGGCCCCGGCCACCACGCTGGGTGCCGCCACGCCGGTAGCCATAGGGCTGCCCGGCATGCCCCAGTCACCCAAAGAAACCCCCCGGCCACTGCCCGGCAGCACGCCCGAGCCAGCCGAATCACCGGCGGACGCCATGACGGCAAAGCAGGTGAACGACGCGGCCGCCTTTATTCGGGGGCTGGCCGAGCGGCATGGCCGCAATGCGGTGTGGGCGGAGCGAGCGGTGCGCGAGGCCGTGAGCCTGACGGCGGCTGAAGCCCTGCAGGAGCGTGTGGTGGACGTGGTGGCCCGCGACGTACCCGACCTGTTGGCGCAAATCGATGGGCGCACGGTGCGCACCGTGCAGGGCGAACTGCGCCTGAGCACCCGGGGTCTGGCCTTTGAGGCGCACCCGCCCGACTGGCGCCACCGCTTGCTGAGCGTGATTGCCAACCCGGGTTTTGCGCTGATTTTGCTGATGGTGGGCGTGTACGGCCTGATGTTTGAGTTTTCTTCTCCTGGCTTTGGTGTGCCGGGTACCGTGAGTGCCATTTGCCTGCTGCTGGCGCTGTTTGCGTTGCAACTGCTGCCGGTGAACTACGCCGCGCTGGCACTGATTCTGCTGGGGTTCGCGCTGCTGGCCGCCGAGCTGCTCACACCTGCTTTTGGTGTGTTGGGCGTGGGCGGTGTGGTGGCCTTTGTGGCTGGCGGTCTGCTGCTCTTTGACCGCGATGTGCCTGGCATGGGTGTGCCGCTGCCGCTCATTTTTGGCGTCGCTTTGAGTGCGGCGGCAGCGGTGTTGCTGGGCGGCAGCATGGCACTGCGGGCGCGGCGAGCACCGGTGGTGAGCGGCGCCGAAAACTTGATGGATGCCCAAGGCGAAGTGCTCGAGGTGGTGCAGGGTCAGGCGTGGGCGCGCGTGCATGGCGAGCGCTGGCAGGTGCGGTCTGACGCACGCCTGCACACCGGCCAGCGTGTGCGTGTGCTGGCGCTCAAGGGCCTGGTGCTGGACGTGCAGCCGGTGGGTGGCAAGGGCGAAACCGCCCAAACTATGAAGGAAACCCTGTGATGTTCTTTGATCTCAATCTGGGTCTGGGCGTGTTTTTGCTGCCACTGGCCATTGTGCTGCTGGCCTCGTCGTTTCGCGTGTTGCGCGAATACCAGCGGGGCGTGGTGTTTCAGTTGGGGCGGTTCTGGAAGGTCAAGGGGCCGGGGCTGGTGATCGTCATTCCCGGGCTGCAGCAAATGGTGCGGGTGGACCTGCGGGTGGTGACCATGGACGTGGAGCCGCAAGACGTGATCTCGCGCGACAACGTGTCGGTCAAGGTCAACGCGGTGGTGTTCTTTCGCGTGATGGACCCGGCCAAGGCCATCATTCAGGTGGAAGACTACCTGCAGGCCACCAGCCAGCTGGCCCAGACCACCTTGCGGGTGGTGCTGGGCAAGCACGAGCTGGACGAAATGCTGTCCGAGCGCGAGCGGCTGAACCTGGATGTGCAGCAGATTCTGGACGCCCAGACCGATGCCTGGGGCATCAAGGTGACCAACGTGGAGATCAAGCACATTGACTTGAATGAGTCGATGGTGCGCGCCATTGCCCGTCAGGCCGAAGCCGAGCGCGAACGGCGCGCCAAGGTGATCCATGCCGAGGGCGAAAAACAGGCTGCGGTGTCGCTGCTGGAAGCGGCCCAGATGCTGGCCCGCCAGCCCGAGGCCATGCAACTGCCATGACCCAGGTGGCTGGCGACCGAGCTTCCACGATCGTATTTCCGCTGCCGATGGACTTGCTCGGTCGGCTGCTGGGCAAGGGCGCTGCGCCCGAGCCGCCGCCGGGCGAACTGAGTGGACCGCGCGGATAACCACAGCCAAAATCCCCCGCAACCCAGACCAAGCCCCAGACCATGGAACACGCCCGCATTCACAAACCCGCGCCAACCCAACCGCCCCCCCACCTGCTGGATTACGAAGCCACCGTGGCGCAGTTCAGCTGGGTGCAGGCGGCTGCCCTGCTGGACGGGCTGCCCGGGGGAGCCGGGCTGAACATGGCCTACGAGGCGGTGGACCGGCACGTGAAGCACGGCCGAGGCCACAGAACAGCCATTCGCTGGCTCGGCAAAAACGGCGAGCGTCAGTCGCTGAGCTACACCGAGCTGGCCCGCGCCAGCAACCAGTTCGCCAACGCGCTGGAGGGTCTGGGTGTGCTGCCCGGCGAGCGGGTGTTTGTGCTCATGGGCCGTCTGCCCGAGCTGTATGTGGCGGTGCTCGGCGCGCTCAAGGCGCGTTGTGTGGTCTCGCCGCTGTTCTCGGCTTTTGGCCCCGAGCCTATTGTTACCCGCGCCGAAATGGGTGATGCCCGGGTGCTGGTGACCACCCCCGAGCTGTACCAGCGCAAAGTGCGCGACTTGCGCGAGCGCTTGCCCGGGTTGAAGCACGTCATCGTGGTGGGGGCGGTGCCAGCCGATGAGCCGGGCGTGCATCCCTGGGGCGCGCTGGTGTCGGCGGCTTCCACCCGCTACACCATGGCGCCAACGGACCCCGAGTCCACCGCGCTGCTGCATTTCACCAGCGGCACCACCGGGCGGCCCAAAGGGGTGGAACACGCCCACGCGGCGGTGCTGGCGCACGCGGTCACCGGGCGCTACGCGCTGGATCTGCACGACGGCGATGTGTTCTGGTGCACCGCCGACCCGGGCTGGGTCACCGGCACCAGCTACGGCATTTTGGCGCCGCTCGTGTGCGGTGTGACCAACGTGGTGGTGGAAGCCGAGTTCGACGCCCAGACCTGGTACGGCGTGTTGCAGAGCGAGCGCGTTACGGTGTGGTACACCGCGCCCACGGCCATCCGCATGATGATGAAGCTGGGTGCCGATGCCCTGAAGGGGGTTGACCTGTCGGCGCTGCGCTTCATGGCCAGTGTGGGCGAGCCGCTCAACCCCGAGGCGGTGGTCTGGGGCCTGGAGGCATTTGGTCTGCCGTTTCACGACAACTGGTGGCAGACCGAAACCGGCGGCATCATGGTTTCGAACTATGCGGCCATGGACATCAAGCCTGGCTCCATGGGCAAGCCGCTGCCGGGCATCACGGCGGCGGTGGTGCGCCGTCTGGCCGACGGTTGCCTGGAGCTCATCGACGCACCCGATGTGGACGGCGAACTGGCGCTCAAGACGCCCTGGCCGTCGATGATGCGGGCCTACCTGCATGAGGACGAACGCTACCGCAAGTGCTTCGTCGACGGCTGGTACCTCACCGGGGACCTGGCACACCGAGACGCCGACGGCTACTACTGGTTTGTGGGCCGCGCCGACGATGTGATCAAGTCGTCCGGGCACCTGATCGGGCCTTTTGAGGTGGAAAGCGCGCTGATGGAACACCCGGCGGTGGCCGAGGCGGGCGTGATTGGCTTGCCCGACCCCATGGCCGGCGAGGTGGTGAAGGCGTTTGTGGCGCTCAAGCCTGGCTATGAAGCCGGTGAGCCGCTGCGCCGCGAGTTGCTGGGCCACGCGCGCAAGCGCCTGGGCGCGGCGGTGGCGCCCAAGCAGATCGACTTCCGCGACAACCTGCCCAAAACCCGCAGCGGCAAGATCATGCGCCGCCTGCTCAAGGCGCGCGAACTCGGTTTGCCCGAAGGCGATTTGTCCACGTTGGAGAGCGATGAAAAGAAGGGTGGTTCAACATGACGGACAAGCTCCACCTCGACCGCGCGCATCTGCACCACCTGGTCCGCGAGATGCTGCGCATCCGCCGCTTCGAAGCCAAGTGCGTCGAGCTCTACCAGGCGCAGAAAATCCGGGGGTTCCTGCACCTGTACGACGGCGAGGAGTCGATCGCCGTCGGGGTGATGGACGCGCTGGAGCCGCGCGACGCGGTGCTGGCCACCTACCGCGAACACGGCCATGCACTCGCGCGTGGGGTGCCCATGGCGCCGCTCATGGCAGAGATGCTGGGCAAGGTCGAAGGCTGCTGTCTCGGGCGCGGTGGGTCCATGCACCTTTTTGACGGCACACGCCGTTTTTTCGGTGGCAATGCCATCGTGGGCGGCGGCCTGCCGCTGGCTGTGGGCATTGCCATGGCCGACCAGCGGCTGCGACCCGGAGCCGTGACGGTGTGCTTCTTTGGCGAGGGCGCGGTGGCCGAGGGCGCCTTTCACGAAAGTATGAACCTGGCCGTGATCTGGAAACTGCCGGTGTTGTTCGTGTGCGAAAACAACCTCTACGCCATGGGCGTGCCGTTGGCCGATTCGGAGTCGCAGACCGACATTTACCGCAAAGCCGACGCTTACCGCATGCCCGCCGCCCAGGTCGACGCGATGGAGCCGGTGCTGATGGCCGCGGCCGCGCGTCGCGCCGTCGAGCATGTGCGAGGCGGGCTCGGCCCGTATTTTCTGGAATGCCGCACCTACCGCTTCCGTGCGCACTCGATGTTCGACACACAGGCTTACCGCAGCCGCGAGGAAGTGGACGACTGGAAGCACCGGGACCCGATCGCCCGCCTGCGCGGCTGGATGCGCGACAACCACCTGCTCAGCACCGACGAGTCGGACGCGATGGATGCCGAGATCCAGGCCGAGATTGACGCTGCGGTGGCTTATGCCGAGGCCGGCACGCTGGAGCCGGTGGACCAACTTGAGCGATTCGTGCTCATGGATTCGGTGGTTCAGGAGTTGGCACCATGAACAGCCCCCTGATTCGGATGACCTACCGCGAAGCTTGCAGGCTGGCGATTCGCGACGCGCTGCTGGCCGACCCACGCTGTTTTGTGATGGGCGAGGACGTGGGCAAGTACGGCGGCTGCTACGCCGTCACGAAAGGCCTGCTGGAAGAGTTTGGTCCTCAGCGCATCGTGGACACGCCGCTGGCCGAAGTGGGCTTTGTGGGCGCGGGCGTGGGCGCTGCGATGGCCGGGTTGCGGCCCATCGTCGAGATCATGACCTGCAACTTCAGCCTGCTGGCGCTGGATCAGATCATGAACAACGCCGCCACCATCCCGCACATGTCGGGCGGACAGTTCGCCGTGCCGCTGGTGATCCGCATGGCCACCGGCGCCGGTCGCCAGTTGGCGGCGCAGCACTCGCACAGCCTGGAGGGCTGGTTCGCCCACATCCCCGGGCTCAAGGTGCTGGTGCCCGCCACGGTGGAAGACGCGCGGCACATGCTGGCCGCCGCGCTGGCCGACCCCAACCCGGTGCTGATTTTTGAACACATCGTGCTCTACAACGCCGAAGGCGAGCTGGACCCGGCGGTCACGGCGGTCGACATCGATCATGCGCGTGTGCGCCGCCCCGGCAAGCACGTCACCCTGGTGACCTACGGCAACAGCTTGCCCAAGTGCCTGGCCGCGGCGCAGCAGCTGGCGGAAGAGGGTATCGAGGCCGAGGTGATCGACTTGCGCGTCCTGCGCCCGCTGGACACCGCAACGGTGATCGAGTCGCTCACCCGCACCCACCGCTGCGTGATCGTGGATGAGGGTTGGAAGAGCGGTTCGATTTCGGCTGAAATCGCGGCCCGGCTCGCTGAGGACGCCCTTTATGAACTGGATGCGCCGGTGCGCCGGGTGTGCGCCCGCGAAGTGCCGGTGCCCTACGCCGAGCACATGGAGGCCGCCAGCCTGCCGCAGGTGCCCGACATCGTGGCCGCGGTGCACAGCCTGGTGAAAGCGGGGTAGTGCGCATGGCCGACTTTCTGATGCCCGCGCTGGGCGCCGACATGGAGACCGGCACCGTGGTGCAGTGGCTGGTGCAGCCCGGTGCGCGCGTGAAGCCGGGCGATGTGGTGGCGGTGGTCGAGACCCACAAAGGCGCCATCGACGTGGAGTGTTTTCTGGACGGCCTGATCGGCGAGCTCGCGCCCATTGGCGAAAGCCTCCCGGTGGGTGCGGTGCTGGCGCGGGTGAGCGTGACGGGTGAGGCCGCTGCGCCGGCAGCCGCGCCGGCAGCGCCGCCCGTGAAGGCGGCACCTGTCGCGCCACCCGCCGTTGCAGCCCCGGCGCCCACCCGGCAGGCCGAGCCGCTGACCACGCCCCGGCGCGCCCTGGTCAGTCCCGCCGCGCGCCGACGTGCGCAGGTGCTGGGCTTGAAGCCGGACGCTTTGCGCGGCACCGGTGCCGATGGTGCGGTCACGCTGGCCGATGTGGAGCGGGCCGCGTTCGCTCCGCAGCCCGGCGTCGCGCCACCCACGGTTGCGCTGCGCCCAAAGCCCGGCGGCTTCGACGCTGCGCAGATGCGTCAGGCCATCGCGGCGGCCATGGGACGGTCCAAGCGCGAAATACCGCATTACTACCTGGCCGAAACCATGGACTTCGCTGCGGCGCAGACCTGGCTCGACGCCTGGAACCGCGACCGCCTGCCGCAGGACCGGCTGCTCAGCGCGGTGCTGCTGCTCAAGGCCACGGCGCTCGCGCTGCGCGAGGTGCCGCAGCTCAACGGTTTCTACGAGAGCGGGCAGTTTCGTTCTGGCGATGGCATCCACGTGGGCTGGGCGATCGCGCTGCGCGGCGGTGGTCTGGTGGCGCCGGCCATCCACCACGCCGACCAGAAAACCCTGCCCGAGCTCATGGTTGCGTTGCGCGATCTGGTGCAGCGCGCGCGGGCCGGCGGGCTGCGCAGTTCTGAACTCACCGACCCCACCATCACCATCTCCAGCCTCGGCGACCGCGGGGCCGAAAAGGTGTGGGGTGTCATCTACCCGCCGCAGGTCGCCATCGTCGGCTTCGGGCGCGTGCTGAGCAAACCCTGGGTGGTCGACGGGCAGGTGTTGCCGCGCCCGGTGGTCAGCACCAGCCTGGCGGCCGACCACCGCGCCAGTGACGGCCACCTGGGCGGCCAGTTGCTGACCACGATCCACCAGACCCTGCAGTCGCCACACAACCTCTGACCGCTGGAAGGCCCACCCATGAACGCCACCGATATCCGTGCACTGGCCGCGAACGTGCTGGCCGGCATCGCCCCCGAAGCCGACCTTGCCAGTGTGGGCGAGCACGAAGACCTGCGGGAGGCGCTGGATCTGGATTCCATGGATTTCCTGAATTTCATCATCGGCCTGAGCCAGGGCAGCGGGGTCAATATTCCCGAGAGTGACTATCCGAAGCTGTTCACTCTGGCCGGCATGCATGGCTACCTGAGCCGGCAAGGCTCCTCAGCCTGACCAGGAGCCGCCCAGGTTCGACACTGGTGCCTTGGTGCATGCCTTGCACGTTCATCGACCCCGCCCTGCCCCTGTTACGCCAGCGTGCCCCCAAACCCGGCGTGCGCAAGCGCGAGGTGTTTGGCTGGGCCATGTAGGACTTCGCCCACTCGGGCTACACCACCGTTGTGCTGACGGCGGTGTTCAGCGCCTGTTTCGTCGGCGGCATCGCGGGTGGCGAGGCCTGGGCCACGCTGGCCTGGACCAGCGCGCTGGCGGGTGTCCAGTTTGATCGTGATGCTCACCATGCCCGCTCTGGGCGCCTACGCCGACCGGTGTGCCGCCAGGAAGCGGCTGCTGGTGCTGAGCACGCTGGGCTGCGTGGTGGGTACCGCCGCGCTGGCCGGTGCCGGGCCGGGCGACGTGGCCTGGGCGCTGGTGGCCATTGCTTTGTCCTGTGTGTTTTACAGCTGCGGCGAGTCGCTGATCGCGGCGTTCTTGCCCGAACTGACCCCTGAAGACCGCATGGGCAGCGAGTCGGGCTGGGGCTGGCGCTTCGGCTACTTCGGCGGCATGCTTACCTTGGGCTTGAGCCTATGGTCGGTGCTGTGGGCGCGAGGGCAGGGCCTGCCCGTTTCGTACTTTGTGCCGGTGACGATGCTGATCACCGCTGGCGTTTTCGGGTTTTCAGCGCTGCTGACCTTTGCCTTGCTCAAAGAACATGCCAGTCCCCAAGCCAGACCGGCGGAAGACGCGGGTCTGCGTGCCTCTTTGGTGCGGCTCGAGTGCACCCGGCATGAAGCGCGTTCCTTTCAGGACCTCAGCGCGCGGCTGGCTTGTTCAGTGGCTTGCCAGGCGGGTATTTCGGTGGCGATTGCACTGGCAGCCGTCTATGCCCAGCCGGTACCGGGTTTTCAGCAGACCGGGACCATGATGCTGATCGTTCTGGTCAATATTGCGGCGGCACTCGGGGCGTTTGCCTGGGGTTATGTGCAAGACCTCATGGGCCACCGGCCCCGGGCTGTGCTGGGTGGCGGCCGTGATCGCTGGCTTGTGCATGGGCAGTAGCCAGTCGGCGGACCGCGCGCTGTCGGGTGTGCTGGCGCCCGAACGGCGTCGCGCCGCGTTCTTTGACCTGTGGAGCTTTGCGGTGCGCCTGTCGGCCATCTTCGGCCCCATGACCTACGGCCTGGTCACCTGGCTGACCCATGGCAACCACCGCCTGGCGATTGCCTCCACCGGCCTGTTCTTTGTGGTCGGTCTGGCGCTGCGCACCCGGGTCAACGTGCCGCGCGGTCTGGCGGCGGCGGTGTCGGCCAACGGCAAGACCCCATCACAGCCCGGCTGACGAGCACCCCGTTTTGCTCAGACCTCTGTGGTCGCGAGTCTGCGGGCGATCACGCGGTGTGCACGGTCCCGCAGCTGCACGGCTGCGGCAAAGGGTTCCAGTTCCGGCGCCACCTCCAGCGGGACGCCGATGTGCACCGCCAGCGCCGCCGGGCGTGGCCACCAGCGCCCCGCGCCGAGCAGCTGCCGGGTGCCGCTCAACGCCACGGGGATCACCGGAACCCCAGCGTTGGCCGCAGCCAGAAAACCACCGAGCCTGAACGGCAGCAGCCCGGGTGTTGCCACAAAGGTGCCCTCGGGAAACACCATCAGCGCCTGGCCGGCCTGCACCGCGTCGACCATGCGCTGCGCGTCGGCCACGCTGCGCCGCGGGTCGAAACGCTCGACGAAGGCCGCACCGAGGCGCCTGAGGAAAACCCCGGCCACACGCTGCTGCTCCAGCTCCCGCTTGGCCACGAAAGCCATCGGTCGGTCCAGGGCGGCCACCAGCACCAGTCCGTCCAGGTAGCTCGCGTGGTTGCTCACCAGCACGAAGCGGGCATCGGCCGGCAGGTGTTCCAGCCCCTGTACGGTGGGCGTTGCGCCAGCCAGGCGCAGCAGCCCGCGCGCGACCCGGTGGCAGAAGCGCCAGGCCGATGCCTGGTTCGGCAGCAGCACCGTCACCAGCCAGGCAGCGGGCGCCATCAACCAGAACAGCAGGTGGGCGCGGACGCCAAACCACCCGTCCGCAAAGCGTTGCAAGCCATGGCGCAACCGAAGCACCAGCGCACCACGGGCCAGCCGCAACCACTGCGCCCGAACGCTGCTGCTCGCCGCGTCCAGGCCGCCCTGTTCGACCAGCGAGCGGCAGGCCGCCCGCCGCACCTTGCCGCTGGACGTTTTGAGCACGGTGTGCGGCGGGACCAGCAGAATGTCGTCGGCCGGCTCCCCGATGGCGTCGACCACCGCGCGCGAAACCGCTTCGCGCAGGCTTGCCTTGTCCCGCGCCTCTCGCGGACTCACCTCGGCCAGCACCACGAGGCGCTCGGTGCCGCTGCTGGCATCGCGCTGACCGAACACCGCCACACAACCCTTGCGCACACCCTTGACCTCACCCACCGCTGCCTCGATTTCTTGCGGGTACAGGTTGCGGCCTCCACGGATCACGATGTCCTTGACCCGGCCGGTCACAAAGACCTCACCCTCGGCCTGGTAAGCCCGGTCACCTGTGTCCAGCCACTGGCCCAGGTCGTCGGTGAACAGGCGCGCCGTGAGTTCTGGCGCGTGCCAGTAGCCAGCGGTCGCCGAGGGTCCGCAAAATTCCAGTCGTCCCTCGATCCGCTCGGGCAGCGTCTGGCCTGCGTCGTCAACGATGCGGATGCCGTGCCCGGGCAACACCCGCCCGCAGGCCACGAAACGCAGGGCTGAATCTTGCTGGCTCGGCACCGCACGGCGCTGCGATTCGAAGGTGTCGCGGTCGATGGCGTCGATGCGCGGACCCCGTTCCAGTGGCGGAAACAGCAGGCCCACCGAGGCTTCTGCCAATCCGTACACCGGTGTCATCGCCGTGGGGCGCAGCCCGCAGGCCGCAAAGCGCTGGCTGAAGCGGGTGACCGTGTCCGGGCTCACCGCCTCGGCGCCGTTGAAGGCCAGCCGCCAGCGGCTCAGGTCGAGCCCGGCCAGCGCGGCATCGTCGATCCGGTTCAGGCACAGCTCGTAGGCGAAGTTGGGGCCGGCTGACAGCGTTCCGCCGTGGTGTGAGATGGCTTCCAGCCAGCGCCTGGGGCGTCCCAGAAAAGCCAGTGGTGACATCACCACCAGCCGGAAGCCCACGGTGAAACTGCCCAGCCAGGCGCCGATCAGACCCATGTCGTGGTACAGCGGCAGCCAGCTGACGAACACGTCTTGTGGGGTGGCTTCGATCGCGTTGGCCATGGCACGGATGTTGGCCAGCAGGTTGGCGTGTGTGAGCGCCACGCCCTTGGGTTGCCCGGTGCTGCCCGACGTGTACTGGATGAAGGCCACGTCGTCTGCCCGGACCGCCACTTGGGCCAGCGTGTGTTCCCGAGCGGCAGCGATCAGGTCCTCGGGCGTGCGCACCGCCCGCAGGCCCGGCACCCGGGCCTGGAGCAGACGCGCCACCTTCATCGCTTCGGGCACGCTGATCAGCAAGGCGGCGCGCGCGTTGGTGAGGATGCCGGTGTGGCGGCTCACATGGTCTTCGAGCTGCGACGGGCGCGCGGGCGGGTAGATCGGCACCGGAATGCCGCCCGCGCGCAGGATGCCCAGGTAGGTGAAAAAGTAGGCCGGCGAAGTCGGCAGCATGATGGCCACCGTCTGGCCCGGCTCCAGCCCGGCCCGCTGCAAACCGACCGCCAGTGCGGCAGACGATTCGTGCAATTGTCGGTAGCTGATGGCGGTCTCGGTCTGGTCGGCCAGGTAGACGATCTGCACCTGGTCCGGATGGACCGCCATGTGGGCGTCCAGCACCTCCAGCAGCGTCTGGGCCTGGTCCCAGATGGGCGCAGCGGGGCTTGTTGAGGCCGCGCTGGGCGAAGCGTCGGGTGCATTCCCGCTCAGGGCCAGCGTTCCGCGCGCTGCGACCGGATCCACGCGCCCACGCTGCCAGGCCCGCCAGAGATCGCCCACGGTTTCGGCTTTCTCCAGTGTGTCTTCCGGCAGTGCCACGCCGGTGGCTGACTCGATGCGCAGCAGCAATTCCATGCGCCCCAGGCTGTCAAAACCCAGATCCCGGTCGAGCGAGCTGCTGGCTTGAATGGCGCCCTGCGGCGTGGTTGCGCCAGTGTGCAGGTCCTGCTGCGTCCGCCGCACCAGGGCATGCAGCTGGGCTTCGCCCCACCGGGACGACCTGAGCTTTGCGTCGGTTTCTTCCATATTCTTCTGCTCCTTGGGTGCGGGCTGCATGCTGGTGATAGGTCCCCACCAAGCAGAAGGGCGCGCCTGGCGATCCATTGTCGTGCAGACCAATGCCGCGCGGTGTACGCTGTGCACCATGAAGCTCTACAACTACTTCCGCTCTTCGGCCTCGTTTCGCGTGCGCATTGCGTTGGCGCTTAAAGGCCTGCGCTACGAATACGTGCCGGTGCATGTCGCCAAGGGCGAGCACAAGCAGGCTGGCTACGCCGACATTGCGGCCGACCAACTGGTGCCTGCGCTGGAGCTGGACGACGGCACGCGGCTGTCGCAATCCATGGCCATCATTGAATACTTGGATGAGACCTTCCCAACGCCTGCCCTGGTGCCAGCCGATGCGCTGGGCCGTGCGCGGGTGCGTGCGCTGGCGCAGTCCATCGCCTGCGAGATCCACCCCGTCAACAACCTGCGGGTGCTGAAGTACCTGAGCAAAGAGCTGAAGGTGGATGAAGAAGCCAAGAACACCTGGTACCGCCACTGGGTGCGTGCCGGGCTTGAGTCTTTCGAGCGTCAACTGGCGCAAGGGTCTGCCGGCACCTATTGTTTTGGCGACACGCCCACCCTGGCCGACTGCTGTCTGGTGCCGCAGATATTCAACGGTCAGCGCTTCAACACCAATTTCAGTGGTCTGCCGCGCACCATGGCCGCGTTTGAAGCCTGCATGGCCTTGCCCGCCTTCCAGCAGGCGCAGCCTTCAGCCTGCCCGGACGCGGAAGCCTGATGGCGTTGCCTTACGACTGGATCGTCCCTGAATGGGATGCGCCGCCTCCGGTGCGGGCCTTGTTCACCAGCCGCTCGGGCGGGGTGTCGGTTGCGCCGTTTGACAGCTTCAACCTGGGCGACCATGTGTGCGACGAACCCGCAGCCGTGGCTCACAATCGGGCGCAACTCGCCCAGGTCGTGGGCCAGCGCCCGGTTTTTTTGCAGCAGGTGCACGGCACGGCTGTGGTCGGTTTGCAGTCCGCGACGTCCAGGCCCGACGGGCTCACAGGCGCCCATACCCCCGATGGCACCGTGGGCGATGCCTGCCTGAGCACCTTGCGCGGTGTGGCCTGCACGATCATGGTGGCCGACTGTTTACCGGTGTTGTTTGCCCACGCCTCGGGTACGGTGGTGGCCGCAGCGCACGCGGGCTGGCGGGGGCTGGCAGGGGCGGGTGCACCGGTGGCCGGGCAAGGCGTGCTGGAAACCACCATGGCGGCTTTGGTGGCGGCTGTTCAGGTTGCCGACCCCGCAGCCACACCTGCAAGCGTGGCCCAGCACACGATGGCCTGGCTGGGTCCTTGCATTGGGCCCGAAGCGTTTGAAGTCGGCCCCGAGGTGCGCGAAGCATTCGTGGCCCAACAGCCGGCGGCGTACCGGGCTTTTGTGCCCGTCGGCGGTGGCAAGTTTCTGGCCAACCTGCAGGCGCTGGCGCGCGGGCGCCTGGCTGCAATGGGCGTCACCCGGGTGGCAGGCAATGACGGCACCGCTGCCTGGTGTACGTTCACGCAGCCATCACGGTTCTTTTCGCACCGCCGCGACGCGGCCCGCCTCGGCAGCACTGGGCGCATGGCCGCCTGCATCTGGTTGGTGTGAATGGGCCTGCTCGGCAGCTTGCGCGCTCAGGCCTTTACCAGCGGCCAGGCTGGCCTGGAGCTCGGCCGCTTCGCGCGCTTTATTGGCCTTGCGTCTTTGCGGTGTGCGCATCAGGTAAACCACCAGTACGACTGGCATCAAACCGTAAAGAAAAAAGGTCACAATGGCTCCCAGCACGGTGCCTGTGCTGTTGGCGGCTTCGGCCACCGACATCATGAGCACCACGTAAATCCAACCAATCACCACCAGATACACAGTGTTCCTTGAAGACCCGGAAAGGTTGTCAGCTTGCTGGAAGCTGTGAAA
The DNA here is from genome assembly GCA_018333605.1 of Hydrogenophaga sp. GTDB lineage: Bacteria > Pseudomonadota > Gammaproteobacteria > Burkholderiales > Burkholderiaceae_C > Hydrogenophaga. The sequence continues at coordinate 25,979 of JAGXSV010000004.1, forward strand.
CCGACACTAGGGAAAACCCGGATTTTCTTCCCAGACCGGTGAATGATAAGCCTCAGGCAAAACCACAGGAGACAAGTATGACATCAGGCAAATTACCCGATCAGCCCTGGCACGAAGCTGCCCAGGAGTTTCAAAAGAACCTCGTCGCGCAGTGGACCCAGGCAGTCCAGGCTTTTCCGGGTGCGGCCCAGGCGGGTCCGCAGGGCGGTGCCGATCCCTTCGCAGTCTTTAAGGCCTTCATGCCGCAAAGCGGGGCGGCCAACCCCTTCGCCATGGCCATGCCCAACATCGGCGCGGGTATGTCGGGTATGGGCGGCATGGGTGATTTGTTCGCCAAGGCTGCGGGCCAAAAAGTGAGTTTTGACCCAGCCAAGATGCTGGAGATTCAAAAGACCTACCTCACTGAGGTGGCCAGTTTGTGGAACCGGGGCCTGGACGTCAAGCCCTCGAGCGACCGCCGTTTTTCGGCAGAGGCCTGGTCCAGCAACCCTGTTGCGGCATTTTCTGCAGCAGCCTATCTGCTCAACGCCCGCACGCTGATGGCCATGGCCGATGCGGTGGAAGGCGACGCCAAGACCAAAACCCGTGTGCGCTTTGCGGTGCAGCAGTGGATCGACGCCAGTGCACCCAGCAACTTCCTGGCCTTCAATGCCGACGCGCAGAAGAAAGCCATCGAAACCAAGGGCGAGAGCATTGCCAAGGGCGTGGCCAATCTGCTGCACGACATGAAGCAGGGCCATGTGTCCATGACGGACGAAAGCGTGTTCGAGGTGGGCAAAAACGTGGCCACCACCGAAGGCGCCGTGGTGTTTGAAAACGAGCTGTTCCAGCTGATCGAATACAAGCCACTCACCGCCAAGGTGTACGAGCGCCCGTTCCTGCTGGTTCCGCCCTGCATCAACAAGTTCTACATCCTCGACTTGCAGCCGGCCAACTCGCTGATTCGCTACTGCGTGGAACAGGGCCACCGCACCTTTGTGGTGAGCTGGCGCAACCCCGACGAGTCCCTTGCGCACAAAACTTGGGATAACTACATTGAAGATGCGGTGATCAAAGCCATTGGCGTTACCCAAGACATCACCGACGCTGAAACCATCAACGCACTGGGCTTCTGCGTGGGGGGCACCATGCTGAGCAACGCGTTGGCCGTGCTGGCTGCGCGCGGTGAGGAGCCGGTGAATTGCGCCACCTTCCTCACCACGCTGATTGACTTCACCGACACCGGCATTCTCGATGTGTTCATCGATGAAAACTTCGTCAAGATGCGCGAGATGCAGTTTGCACAGGGCGGTTTGATGCCCGGCCGCGACCTGGCCACCACCTTCAGCTTTTTGCGCCCCAACGACCTGGTATGGAACTATGTGGTGGGCAACTACCTGAAAGGCGAGTCCCCACCGCCGTTTGACCTGTTGTACTGGAACTCCGACGCAACCAACCTGCCCGGCCCGTATTACGCTTGGTACCTGCGCCAGACCTATCTGGAAAACAACCTCGTCAAGCCTGGCAAAACCGAGGTATGCGGCGAAAAGATCGACTTCCGCCAAGTCAAGATCCCGGTTTACATCTACGGCTCACGAGAAGACCACATCGTGCCGATCGGTGGTGCCTATGCCAGCACCCAGGTGTTCCCGGGAAAGAAGCGCTTCGTCATGGGTGCGTCCGGCCACATTGCGGGTGTCATCAACCCACCCGCCGCCGGCAAGCGCAGCCACTGGGTGAGCAACGCCACCAAGTTCCCGGCCGACGTGAACGAATGGATTGACGGTGCCACCGAGCACAAAGGCAGCTGGTGGACCGACTGGGCCGCCTGGCTCAAGCCACAGGCGGGCAAGCAAATCGCTGCGCCCAAGACCTACGGCAAAGGCAAGACCTACGCCGCCATCGAGCCGGCGCCAGGGCGCTACGTCAAGGCAAAAGCTTGACGTGACGCCGCTCGGGCTGAGCCTGTCTAGGCCCTGGCCAAGATCCGTTCGAGCCCTTCGACAGGCTCAGGGCGAACGGAAAAATTTGCAAACCAACGAGGAAAAAATATGGAAGACATCGTCATCGTTTCAGCAGCCCGCACCGCCGTGGGCAAATTCGGCGGCTCGCTCGCCAAGACCGCTGCTGCCGAGTTGGGCAGCATCGTCATCAAGGAATTGCTGGCACGCACCGGCTTGCCCGTGGACACCGTGGGCGAGGTCATCATGGGCCAGGTGCTGGCCGCTGGCTGTGGCCAGAATCCGGCCCGCCAGGCCATGATGAAAGCCGGTGTGGCCAAGGAAACCCCGGCGCTGACCATCAACGCCGTCTGCGGTTCCGGCCTGAAGGCCGTGATGCTCGCCGCCCAGGCTGTGGCTTGGGGTGACAGCGAGATCGTGATCGCCGGTGGCCAGGAAAACATGAGTGCCAGCCCGCATGTGTTGAACGGTAGCCGCGACGGCCAGCGCATGGGCGACTGGAAGATGGTCGACACCATGATCGTGGACGGTCTGTGGGATGTGTACAACCAGTACCACATGGGCATCACCGCAGAAAACGTGGCCAAGGCTCACGGCATCACCCGCGAGATGCAGGACGCCTTGGCCGCTGGCAGCCAGGCGAAAGCCGCCGCCGCGCAGGCCGCCGGCAAGTTCAAGGACGAGATCGTTGGCGTGAGCATTCCGCAGCGCAAGGGCGACCCGGTGCTGTTCAACAGCGACGAGTTCATCAACGCCAAGACCACCGCTGAAGTGCTGGCTGGTCTGCGTCCCGCCTTTGACAAGGCCGGCTCGGTGACCGCGGGCAACGCTTCAGGCATCAACGACGGCGCCGCTGCCGTGATGGTCATGACCGCCAAGAAAGCCGCTGCCCTGGGCCTCACGCCACTGGCGCGCATTGCGTCGTTCGGCACCAGCGGTCTGGACCCCGCCACCATGGGCATGGGCCCGGTGCCCGCGTCGCAGAAAGCCCTGGCCCGCGCGGGCTGGAAGGCCTCTGACGTGGACCTGTTTGAACTCAACGAAGCCTTTGCCGCTCAGGCCTGCGCCGTCAACAAGGTGCTGGACATCGATCCGGCCAAGGTCAACGTCAACGGTGGCGCCATCGCCATCGGTCACCCCATCGGTGCGTCTGGTTGCCGCATTCTGGTGACGTTGCTCCACGAAATGCAGCGCACCAACGCCAAGAAAGGCCTGGCGGCCTTGTGCATTGGTGGCGGCATGGGCGTTTCGCTGGCGCTGGAGCGCTGAATTTGAATCTCCCCCGCGCCGCCTGCGGCGTCACCCCCTCAAGGGGGCGCCAGCAGCGGCCCGGCAAAGCCGGTTCCGCGCTGGCCTGAGCCGGCGCATCCCTGGCTAACATCGTTTTTTTAATGCCATTTCGGCACCACCTAGTGGAGCACACAAGATGAGTCAAAAAGTAGCGTACGTCACCGGCGGCATGGGCGGCATTGGTACCGCGATCTGCCAGCGCCTTCACACCGAAGGTTTCAAGGTCATCGCGGGATGTGGCCCCACACGAGACCACAAAAAATGGATTGACGAACAAAAAGTACTCGGCTACACGTTCTACGCGTCGGTCGGTAACGTGGGTGACTGGGATTCCACCGTGGAGGCCTTCACCAAGACCAGGGCTGAGCACGGCAGCATCGACGTGCTGGTGAACAACGCCGGCATCACCAAAGACCGCATGTTCCTCAAAATGTCCCGCGACGACTGGGATGCCGTGATGAACACCAACCTCGACTCCATGTTCAACGTGACCAAGCAGGTCGTGGCCGACATGGTTGAAAAAGGCTGGGGCCGCATCATCAACATCTCGTCGGTGAACGGTGAAAAGGGCCAGGCTGGTCAGACCAACTACTCGGCTGCCAAGGCCGGCATGCACGGTTTCTCGATGGCCCTGGCGCAAGAACTGGCCACCAAGGGGGTGACGGTCAATACCGTGAGTCCGGGCTACATTGGCACCGACATGGTGAATGCCATTCGTCCCGATGTGCTGGAGAAAATCGTGGCCACGGTGCCGGTCAAACGCCTGGGCAAGCCCAGCGAAATCGCGTCCATCATCGCCTGGCTGGCGTCAGAGGAAGGTGGCTACGCCACCGGCGCTGATTTCTCGGTCAACGGCGGTTTGCACATGGGGTGACAGGCTCCCCCCGCGCCGCGCCTGCGGTGCGCCCCCAGGAGGGGTGACAGCTGTGGCCCGGCAAAGCCGGTTCCACGATGCCTTGGGGTGTCAGACATCGCGCCTTCCCAGACCCGCTTTGGCGGGTCTTTTGCTGGTGCGCGCAGCATGGGCGCACACCTGCGGGTGCAAGTCCCGCTGCGAGTTGGTCACAGTGAGTAAAGTGAAGCGCAACTGCGTGTGGGAGACCGAGCGTGAGAAGGAAGCGTGGAGCATGAATCGCGAGCCGATGAACAAGAGCCCCACAGAAGAACGTATGACTGTCGCTGTGCGCAGCCTTCCAGCTTTCCCACCATTTCTTTGCTACAGCATCGAACGTGTCTTCCACGGCAAGCCGCCGGGCGATCTTTTCGGTCTTGCGTGTGGTCATCGGGTCGGTACCCGTGGCAAAGAGTTTTCGGACCTCGTCCACCTTGTCACAGGCCTGTTCAAGTGAGACATCTGGGTAGGACCCAACAGCCATCAGCTTTTCCTCGCCCTCAAACCGGAACCTCCATCGCCAAAGCTTGGAACCGGCTGGAGTGACCAACAGGTATAACCCCCGGCCATCGGTCAACTTGGCGGGTGTCGGGCTCTGTTTTGCATTCTGGATCTCGACGTTGGTCAGCGGCACTTTGTGCTCCTGACCGCCTCCGGAAAGTGAAATGCCCCCAGATAGCAAGGCAGATACCGCAAACGATACCCCCAAAAAACCTGGGCTGGCAAGAACCGTTACGGGACATCCGGAAACAAAAAAACCCCGGAACACGAGGTAAACCGGGGCTTTCAGGCTGTCTTGCGAGACGTCTTGAGACGCTCTGGGACTCATTTTGGCGAGGGCGTCGTTCCCATCATGGGCTACAGGCCTTATAAAACCTCAGTTTTCTGTGATCTGAGGTTTGAGGTACCACCAAAAATACCACCAGACCCCCGGTTCTGGGTTTCATTGCCACGTTCGTAGCAGCCCTGGGCACACAGCGCACGGCTGTCCTGAGCAAAGGGCCTGGCCTTGCGTGAGCTTGTGCCCGGTGACCGGTAGGCACCAGTGTCCTTGATCAGTTGCTGTTCAGAGGCCTTGTCGGCTGCTGGATTCAGAGGCAAATCCAGCATGTCAAAGTGCTCGAAACGGACCCAGACTGCCTCTATGGATGAGTACAGGATAGGCTGATTGCCGACGATTTCACAAGTTGAGGGCCAGGCTGTCAATCAGATTGACAACGCCTGCTGAAAGCGTCTGGCAAGGCCGACGTCCGGTGCTCGCTTGGTCATGCAGAATCAAGGCTGCTTGGCGAAAAAAACCACCGAGGGAGTTATGGCACTTAGATTGCTGCATTCAGCCGACTGGCAGATCGGTCGGATCTACTCGCAGTTCGAGCCCGACGATGCTGCGGCCTTGTTCGAGGCCCGCTTTCTCGCCGTCGAGCGATTGGCCACATTGGCCATCGAGCACAGCGTCGATGCCGTTCTCGTCGCCGGCGACGTGTTCGACGCGCAGACGGTCTCAGACAAGACCATTCGCCGCCTGTTCAACGCCATGCAGGGTTACACGGGGCCTTGGGTTCTCATGCCGGGCAACCACGATGCCGCATTGGCCGAGTCGGTCTGGACCCGCGCGCACCGCCTGGGTGTCATCCCCTCCAACGTCACCACCTGTCTGGAGCCGCGCGTCCATGTTGTGCAAGACCGCTTTGCGCTGCTGCCGGCGCCGCTGGTTCAACGTCACACCTATGGCGATCTGACCGAGTGGTTCGACGCAGCGCCAACGACTGAAGGCCTTTTCCGCATCGGACTGGCTCACGGGTGCGTGCAGGGCGTGCTGCCCGAGGGGGTGGACTCTGCGAACCCGATTGCGGCAGACCGCGCCGCTAAAGCGCGGCTGGACTATCTGGCCCTTGGCGACTGGCACGGTTGCCGACGCATGGACGAGCGGACGTGGTACGCCGGCACGCCAGAAACCGACCGTTTCAAAGCCAACGACTCAGGGCAAGCGGTGCTGGTGTCGATGGAAGGGCCCAGCGCTACACCATCTGTTGAGGTGGTCGGGGTTGGCCGGTACCGTTGGCAGCAACTGGAATCGAACCTGGCCGTCTCCAGCGATGTGGAGGAAACACTGCGCAAGCTGGAACAGATCGGCGCCGACGATGTGGTGCAACTGCGCTTGTCCGGCGTGTGCGACTTGGTCGGGCAGCGGCAGTTGGACAGCGGTGTGGAGGCCGCCCGAGCCCGGTCCAGGGCCATGCTGCTGGATTCACAAGACCTCAGTCTGGAGCCCACACAGGCAGACATGGAGGCCATTCATGCCGATGGCTACGTCGGTGAGGTGTTGCAACAACTGCGCGCCGAGCAATCGGAGGCGCAGGGCACCATCGCACGCGATGCGCTCTTGATACTGGCCTGGCTGCTGGATGATCAGGCCAAACCATCGCAGGCCAAGAACCAGGGAGCCGCTCCATGAAGCTGCGAAAACTGCGCATCGAGCATTTCAAACGCTTCCGCGAACCCTTGGTGATTGATGGCTTCGCCGACGGGCTCAACCTGTTCGCCGCGCCCAACGAGTCCGGCAAGTCCACCGTGGCCGAAGCCATTCGTGCGGCCTTCTTTGAGCGGCACCGCTCGGGCAGCGTGGAGCACCTGCGCCCCTGGGGCGATTCTTCTGCCACGCCTATGGTCGATGTGGAGTTCGACATGGGCGAGAAGCGGTACCACCTCACCAAGGTGTTCTTGGGCAAGAAGCGCTGTGACCTGACCATCGAAGGGCAACCCTCGCTGGACGGTGTCGCTGCTGAAGACCATCTGGCCCAGTTGCTGGGCTTCAAGTTCCCGGGCAAAGGCGCCAGCGCGCCCGAGCACATGGGCATCCCCGGCCTGCTCTGGATTCGACAAGGTACCTCGCACGAACTGGCCGACGCCGTGACCTTCGCGGCAGACCACCTGCGGCAGGTGCTGGGCGAGTCGCTGGGTGACCTAACCTCCTCCAGTGGAGACGTCGTGTTGCGGGCCGTGGAAACCGAGCGCAACGAGCTGCTGACGCCCGCCGCTGGCAACCCCAAAGGCGACTACGCCGCCGCCTTGCAGCGCAAAGCTGAGCTGACGGACGCGCTGGCCGCGCTCGACCGCGACATCGTGGCCTACCAGGGCAGCGTTGACCGACTCGCCACCCTGCGCCTAGAGCATCAGCGCGACGAGCAGGAACGGCCCTGGGTTGGCATCCGCGAGCAGCACCGGCTGGCGCAGGCCCGGCTGGAGGCGGCGCAGGGGCTCGAAGCACAACAACAGGCTGAGCAGGCCGCCCTGCAGCAGTGGCGCGCGCAGACTGCCTCCCACCGTTCGGAACTGGAGGCCTTTGCCCGCGACGATGCGGCCGTGACCACGCGCCAGCAAGCGCAGGAAAAGTGGGCTGCGGCGGAAGCCACCGCACTAACCGAGGTGCAATCCTGGGAGCGACGGCACAGCGAGGCCCTGGCCGCCGACGCGCAGGCCCGCCAGATGCTGGAGCGAGTGCGTGTAGCCGCCACGCGCGCCGATACGACCCGCGCCGCAGCCGAACTGGAAACCACGCTCGCGGCCGTGACTGACGCGCTCACCCGTGCGCGCGACGAACGCACCCGCTTGGCCCGCCTGCAAGCCGAGGCCGAAGCCCTGGCCATCCCCGCTGCGGACTTGAAGAAGCTCAAGCAGCTGTCAGAGTCGCTGCGCGACGTGGGTGTGCGCCTGGACGCCGCAGCCACCACGCTGGAATTCGAACTGCTCGAAGGCCAATCGCTGCGCCTGGGCGCCGAAGACCTGAAGGGCCAATCACGTCGCACGGTGGTGAGCCGCACGGAGATTCAGATCGACGGCGTCGGTCGCATCGCCGTGCAGCCCGGCGGCGCCGACATCCCGGCGCTCACAGCGCAGCGCGATGACATCTCGGGCGAGCTGAGCACTTTGCTGCAGAGGCTGGCCGTTTCCAATCTGGCCGAAGCCGAAGAGCGCGCACGCCAGGCCACACAGCGTCAGCATGAAGCCAAAGCCAGCCAGAAGGTGTTGGAAGCCTTGGCTCCCAAGGGCGTGGACACGCTGGAAGCCGAGCTGGCATCCCGCACCGTGCGCGAGGAAGAGCTGCGCGCGGCCCTCGCCGCCTTGCCGCAACCGGCGCCGGGTGACGACGATCTGCCGGTCCTGGCCACGGCGCGGGCACAGGCCGAACACACCGCCGCAGCACTGCAAGCCGCAGCCACCTCGCTCAACCAGGCCCGTGTGGCCGTCGGCAAAGCCCAGAGCGACCACGCCACCGCGAGCCAGGAACTGGCCGCAGCCCAGGCCACGGTCAATGATGCCCAACGCGCACAGCGTGTCGCCGCCGCGCGGCAGTCGTTGAGCGATGCACTGGCCCAAGAGGCCACGGCCCAGCAGCGTGTGGAGACCACCACCGCTGAGCTCAAGAGTGTGAATCTGGCCCTGCTGCGACAGGACGTTGATCGCTTCGCGCGCAGCGCACAGCAACTGGAAGAAGGCCACGAACGCCGTCGGCAAGACATCATGCGGCTGGAAGTGGATCTCGAAACCAAGGGCGCGCTGGGCCTGGAAGAACAGGGCGCCGAGCGCCAGCGCGAGCTGGAAGCCGCCACCCGCCGCGCCGGTGAACTGGCCCGCCGCGCCGCCGCGTTGGTCCACCTGCTGGGCCTGTTGCGTGAGAAGCGCTCAGCCCTGGCACGCCGCCTGCGCGCGCCGCTGCAAAAGCACCTGGACCATTATCTGGGCATCCTGTTCCCGGGCGCGCGCATCGAGGTGGCCGACGACCTCTCGCCCGGCGCCATCACCCGCATCGGCCCGCGCGGGCAGGAGAGTGGTGGGTTTGAGGAACTGAGCGTGGGCACACGCGAGCAGATGGGCATCGTGGCGCGGCTGGCGTATGCCGACCTGCTGCAGGAAGCCGGCCGGCCGACGCTGCTGATCCTGGACGACGCGCTGGTCAACACCGACGACGACCGGCTGGGACAGATGAAGCGGGTGCTGTACGACGCGGCGCAGCGGCATCAGGTGCTGATCTTCACCTGCCATCCGGCGGCTTGGCGGGATTTGGGGGTGGTGGCTCGACCCCTGGAAACTTGAGCGCATGTGCTCGAAAAAGGCGGGGCCTTGTGTATTCCTCAGCATAGATGATGAATATGCCGGCCTCTTTAGTGGTGAATAGATTTACCCAAATTCGAGGGGCAAGTCATATCTACTTGGTGCTTTAAAGGCCACTCACCTCTGTGTATAAACTTATCAGGTGATCAACCGTTAAATCAAGAATCGGCTCGTACATGAATGAGTTTAGGTGAATATTTGAGCTTACTGTGATGCTGACTTTTTCCAGTGTACGCAATGCAGAGGAAGTTGGATCCAATTTCGAGAACTCTTTCATTAGTGCGCCAAACTGACTCTTGGAGTTACACCAGTAGCCTGGGTCATTCTTTAGAATTCTAATTCTTTGAATTAAAAATTCTTCTGATTTCATGCGAATAGCCATAGAAAGCAGAACTTTGTCTTCCAAGTTCAAGCCTGAGCGATCTTCCTCGATTGATATTTCGAGAGCCTGCTCTTCCAGCACTTGTTTTATTGACCTGTCATCACCCGGATGGTTCGTTTCAAAAATTTCGTTGTAGATATCTAGGTAGTCTTTTACAGTGATCTCGCTCGTGTCCTGCTTCAAATGAAGCAGGCTGGTCAAGCGAAGGTAGTGCTGGTTTTCTTCGCCTTTTGTGTACTCAATAAGATTCCTGGTGAATGGAATGGTTGCGCACATTGCGCGCGGATCTATATGGATTTTTTTCTTTAGAATGCCGATAAAGTAGTTGCTTATTCCGTCTGCGATCGACAGTGAAATGCCGTCGATCTGGCGATTTGCCATTAAGCATCTTTTACGGTGAACGAAATTATTGGCAAGAGTTCTAAAGAAATCGAAATTGTGCGTCAGGATAATTTGATAGAACCTTGGGCTGTTATCCAAATCTTCTAGATATTGAACAATGGCGTGCTTGTTTTTGTAGTCAAACGAATCAGCCACATCATCGATGATAAACAGGGTTTCATCTGTTGATTGTGATCTGGATTTGGTTTCAAAAATAAAGTTCAATAGATATAGCGCGCGTTTCTCGCCTTGACTCAAGGTTTTCATCTCAGACCGAGACCATTCGACAGTATCTTCGCCGTCTCTGAAGGTAAACTTCAGTCTTGCTTTTTCCTTTCCAAGTGCGGCTTGGGTCTGATTGAATATGGACAAGGTAAAAGGCATATCCACGAAACGATCATTAAACAGATCGACGGCTTCGGTCCATCTGGGAGCAGCTTGGGCTGCTTGAGCTTCTATCGCATTGATCTCGTCTTTGGTTTGTTCGTGCAACTCCAGGTAATAGGTCGCGTCTGAGTTGCCTTGAATGTACTGAGACCAAAGACATCTTCGAAAGCCATCCTGATTTTCAGGTCTCAGTTTCTCAAGGAGTCTGTCAATCTGGTCTGATGTCAATTTTTCGAGTAGCTCTGTCAGTTCTTGTGTCTGAGCGTTTTTTGCTAGTCCAGTTCTTATTTTCTTTAGATGTTCATCGCTGTCTATGGTTGCATGGATTTTGTTGAGCAGCACTTCAAGTTCGGTTTTCCCAATGGCTGACTTACTCCCACGCATTTGCACCAGATGTCCTCCAGCGAAGAACCCCTGTCTATCCAGCGTTGAAAACGATGCTTCTGCCTTGGCGGGATTAAATACACCTTTTGAGTATATTGTCCCTTCTTGGTTGAATAGCTCTTGATAGCGTGCATTAAACTCCTTGGCGCTGGCAATGAACTCGGCGCTTTTTAGTACCTCCTGCGCTTTTGGGTCGAATAGCGTACTGTAATTTAATTCGATGAAATCCTCCTCGATTGCACCCTCTTTCAACATTGCAATGCAGCTTGAGAAATCATTGATTCCAGCATCTTCAATCAGCTTCTTTTCTATGTCTTTTTTTGCTACACCGGATTTCTTTTGCAGAGAATTAATTAATTTTGTTTTTTGTTTATCAAGATCAATCAATAAAGAGTCGTAGCGAGCTTTGTGTTCTGGATTGACAAGAATATTCGTGATCGCAGGACTATCCTCTTGTATGTCAATATCCGATTTGAGGACGTAGATTCTATCGCTTGAAATTGGATTCCCATCAATCAATACTTGACAGGTGGATGGCCTGTTGTATCGCTCTTCTTCTGGGGTTCTTCCTTGGGCCAGCTTCTCAAATGTCCTTGTGAAGGAGGTTTTCATAAGCCCATTTGGCGCGTATATTGCGAACGTCTTGTTGCCTGGCATCGCATTTCCAAATTCGAACTCATGCGATAGAGATCGAATGCCATAACAATTGGTGAAGCTAATTTCTATTTTATTCATATCTGTCCCTGTATTGTGTTTGAGCGATCTATTGTAATGGGATTGACTAGGGTTCCTTATCTATGCACTTGCCGCCAACAGTGCTGATTCCAACCGACCCCTGCTCGCCGCCCTGAGCTTCAGCAGCCCAATCTCGCGCGCCATGCCGACGAGGGCCTCTTCTCCTGTCATTCCCTTGCCGAGAACCCACTGCGCCAGCGACACCAACTCCGGCTCGCAGATTTCTTCGACGCCGCGCACGTTGTCCTCATCTGAGGGCCAGCGGAAAGCGAACTCGGCCAGAGTGTCGACTCCTCGCGGCCAATAGAACGTGCCGCCAGCTTCCTCTGTCGCATCAAACAAGCGCCGCGCGATCTGCTCCACCCGTTCCTGAATCCGACTTCCCGTGCGCTGGAAGCCATGTGCCCGTGCGATGCGCCGCGCCAGCACCGCATCCAGCACCGGCCCTTCGTGTTGCACGACCCACTCCACCATCGGCTGCAACACCGTGTCATAGCTGGTCTCGTAGAACAGGTCGGCAGAGATGGCGCCGGGTGGCACCGCGTCGGTGGGCTGCGATGCTTGGAAGCGGCGATCCCTTTGGGTGTCGGCTCTCCCAGTGACGGGTATTGACGGCGTGGGTGCCGCCCGGGCGTAGACCGCTTCGGCAGGCTCGTCCGCTTCTTCATGGGCATCGCCGGCCAATGGTGGCAGACCTGCTGTCGCACGCGCGATGGCTGCATCGGCCTCGTTGATCGCCTGAAGACTGGGAGTTGCTTCGTCGTCGTTCGGTGCGGAGTCCGCTTCTTCGGGCGGAGCCTCGGCTTCGGCGGCTTGGCGTTCCCGGTCCTTTTCGAGCAACGCTGTTAGCGCGCCATGCACGCGTTCCAGCGTACCGCCCGGGTTCACCCACCAGTCGGTGGACCAGATGCGCACGATCTCCCAGCCCAGGCCTCGCAGCACCTGCTCACGAAGTTTGTCCCGGTCGCGCGCGGTGGCCGATCGGTGGTAGGTGGCACCGTCGCATTCCACCCCCGCGAGATACCTGCCCGCGAAGTCAGGGTGCACCACGCCCAGGTCCAGGCGGAATGACGATGCGCCGATCTGGGTGTGCACCTGCCAGCCTTTGCGACCCAGCGCTGCGGCCACCCCGGCTTCGAAAGGGCTCTCGAAGTCGCCCTGGCTGCCATGGTGTGCTTCGGCCAGAGCGCGTGGCCCGAATTCTGCAAACTCCAGGAAGTGTTTCAGGTCGCGCACGCCGGTGGCCTTGGTGCGCGACAGGTCCATCTGTTCGCCACGCAGGCTCGAGAACACACGCAGTTCGTGCCGGGCGCGCGTCACGGCCACGTTCAGGCGCCGCTCGCCGCCGTCGCGGTTCAACGGGCCGAAGTTCATCGACACGGCACCGGCCATGTCCGGCCCGTAGGTGATCGAGAAATACATGATGTCGCGCTCGTCACCCTGCACGCTCTCCAGGTTCTTCACGAACACCGGTTCCAGCTCCATTTCAGAGAAATAAGGTTCCAAGCCGGGGTCTTTGCGGCGCTCATCGTCAAGCAAGTCTTCGATCAGTCCTTGCTGCTCCGAGTTGAAGGTCACCACGCCGATGGTCAGGCCCGATTCCCGAAAGCCCGGGCGCTTGAGCCGGCTCACCAGATCGGCTACCAGAGCCTGGGCCTCGGGTTGGTTGATGCGGGGGCCGCCCTTTTCGTAGCGCCCCTTCACCGGGTGGAAGCTGACGGCCCGGTCGTCGGTGACGGGCGACGGGAAGGTGACGAGGCCACCCCCGTAGTAGCGGTGGTTGCTGAAGGCGATCAGGCTTTCGTGGCGCGAGCGGTAGTGCCACGACAGGTTGCGCGTGGGCAGGCTGGCACCCAGGCATTCGTCGAGGATGCTCTCCAGGTCGCCTTCCACGACGTCGTCGTCACCGTCGGTGCTGTCGCTGCGGCCGAAGAAGTTGGTGGGGGGCAGTTGTTTCGGGTCGCCCACCATCACCACCTGTTTGCCACGGGCCATGGCACCGATGGCGTCCCACACCGGGATTTGCGAGGCCTCGTCGAACACCACCAGGTCGAAGTTGCTGGCCTCGGCCGAAAGGTACTGCGCGATCGACAGCGGGCTCATCAACAGGCACGGGGTCAGTCGCAACACCACCGACGGAATCTCTTGCAGCAGTTGACGCAGCGGTTTGTGCTGCTTCTTCTTGGTGATCTCGTGGCGCAGGATGCCCCACTCGCTGTTGCGCTGGATGCTGTCGGTCGCCGGCAGGCTGGCGCACAGCTTGGCCCGGATCCACTCGCGGGAGACCTTGGTGAACTCGTCATCCAGGGCGCGGAACTCTTTGATGCGAAGTTCGTGCTCTGCTGAGACAAACCGCTTGAGCACCTCGTCCTCGTCCACCGCTTCGGCCAGCCACCAGCGGGCGTAGTTCACCTCGAATGCGGTGGGCACTTGCGCAGGGGTCAGGCCACCCGCCTCGATGGCGTTCACCAGTGTGGTCAGATTCGCATTGCGTGCGTCGGCCTGTGCGTGGCGCCAGGCGCACCACGCGTGCAGTCCTTGGTGACCGCCCTCCAACCGCGCTGCCGCTTCCGCCAAGTCGGATGGCGCAAGGTCGGCGAATGCGCGGCGCACGTTTTCTGGTTGAGCGGCGGTGTGGCAAAACTGGTCCATTGCCGCGTTGATCTCTACCAACTGCGCCAGCACCTGGTGACAGGCCTGGCCGATCGAGGCCGTGTCGCTCAGTTCCGCGCGGCGGGTGCCCAGCACCTTATGCAGGCTTCGCCGTGCTTGCGCAATCGAAGAGGACTCCAGCCCGAGGCCCGACAGGCCAGCCTTCAGAGAAGCGTGGAACTTCAGCGCGCGCTCAACGCCATCGCGGTCGGTATCCAGTGCATTCCAGACACCTGGGCATTCGGCAGCCAGGCCGCTCATGGACAGCAGCCGGGTTTCGACCGAGCCGCGCGTCTGCAAGAGCGCATGCTGTTGCTGCAAGGCGGGTCCGCATCGCCCTTCGGCCACATCCGGGTGCTGTGTTTGTAGCATGCCCCTCTGCTGCAGGACCAGGCTTTCGCGTTCAAACGCGAGCGCGGCCCGCAGCATCGCGCTGTCGGTGTCGTGACCTCGCCAAAGTCCTTGGCTGGCTTCAGCAAGCGATGCGCACTCGGCCAGGTGGTGATCCAGGTCGCACAGGGCTTTCAGGCCTTGGGCCTCGCGGGTCCAGCGTTCACCACAATAGCCTTCGGTGGCGGCCTCCAGACCGTCCAGGGAAAAGGGTTTGTGCATCCGCGCGGCGTGCAGTGCGGCGTTGGCCTTCAAGGCGCTGCGGGCGTGATCGGTTCGGGTCTTGACCCCCGACCACAAGCCTTCGGCGGCGGCGCCGGGGTTCAGTTGCTGGACCTCTTCGCGCAGGCTCTTGATGCGTACGAGCGCGGACAGATCGTCGGCGACGCGTGGTTCCCCGGTGCCTTCGATGACGGCCTCCAGCGCACCACGCACCTTGCGCTTGCCCAACCACGACATGGGCCAGAACGACTTGTTGGCCTTGGCCCAATCGCGCTGAAGTTGCGCCACATTGAGCTGACCCACGCCAGCACCGTATTTGACGGAGAGGCTTGCGCGCAGTTGGCCCATCTCTTCGATCCACTGCACCCCGCGCTCGATCTCGTCGCTGGCGGCAGGGGGCCATGGCGTTCTGAGTTCCGTGTGCAGGCGGCGGCGCTTGTCGAGCAGGTCGAGCGCCTGGGCCAGGCGGGTCTGCAGCTCGGTCGGCCACGGGGCGGACATCTTCGAAGAGAGCACAGCGTATTGACCGAGCAGGTCGTTGCCGGCCTTCAGCGCCGCACACACGGTATCGCTGTCCGGCAGCGCGCAGAAGCTCCAGCCATGGGTCGATGCCTGCGGTAAGACCTTGGCGAGCACACCGATGGCGGACCGGGTCTGCCGGTGCAGCGCCGGCCATTCCATGCCGAGCAATCGCTCCAGGCCCTGCGCAGCAGCCAGGAAGCCGTGGCTGGTGGTTCGCAGCGTTTGAGCAGACCTGACCATTTCCTGCTGCCACTTCGCGGACCAATCGGTGACGTGCACGGGCACCAGCGCGCCAGTCAACAGCTGGTCACGACCGACCGCTGCCGCGTTGGCCTGCAAGCGGCCCGCAAGATCGCGCAGCGCGGTCAGGGCAGCTTCGTCGTGCGCCCGGGGAGAGGTCCAGCTGAATCGCAGGTCCGGCAGCGCATGGCCGCCGACGACGCACCCGATGGCCTTAAAGATCGTCCACCCGTTGATATGGCGGTGGTGTAGGCGTTCAACATAGGTAGACAGTTGCTCGCGCACTTGACCCAGTTGCCGGGCCTTGGCTTCCCAGGTGGCTGCGTCCACTTCACCTTTGGACTCCCAGGATTTTTGGAGCTGGCTCAACACGTCGAGCTTGCGACTCTTGTTTGAATGCAATTCGAGGCAGAACTCCCCCAGCCCCACCTCGCGCAGGCGGCGGAAGACGACATCCAGCGCAGCGATCTTTTCGGCCACGAAAAGCACGCGCTTGTTTTCAGCCAGGCACTGTGCGATCAGGTTGGCAATGGTCTGGCTCTTGCCGGTGCCAGGCGGACCGATCAACACGAAGTCTTTGCCTCTGGCTGCGGCCATGACGGCTGACAGCTGGGACGAGTCTGCGGGGAGTGGGCTGAATACCTGCTGTGGCGGGTAATCGGCGTCCAACCTACGGGTCTCGGGGAAGGGCGTTGTGGATGGGTAGGGTTCGCGCGGCGTGTCGATCAGGTGCGCCACCACCGGGGACTTGCGCAAGTCGTCTGTGCGATCTGACAAGTCCTTCCACATCAGGTACTTGGCAAAGGAGAACATCGACAACACGACGTCTTCGCTGACCTCCCAGCCCCGGATGTCTTTGATGGCGCTGCGAACGCGCTTCCAGATGCCCGCGATGTCCAGACCGGACTCATCACGCGGCAGGTCGCCAGCGGCAATGCCCAACTCCAGTTGGAAGTCCTGCCGAAGCATCTCGACCAGCGTCGGATTGAACCGCGCCTCATCTTCATGCTCTTGTAGCGTGAACCCCGACCGTGCGCTTTTGCGGTTCAGCGTGATCGGCAGCAGGATCAAAGGCGCTTTGACCCGAGAGTCAGGCTTGTCAGGACGGGTCCAGATCAGGAAACCGAGCGCGATGAAGAGTGTGTTGGAGCCGCCTTCTTGCATCGCGTTGCGGGCACCTCGATATAGATCAACCAGGCGTCCTTCCAGTTCTTGATCTTCCAGCCGGATGAAGACCTCACGGCGCTTCAGGGCGTCTTTTGCATGCGCTTTGCGAAGGTCCTCCAGGCTTCTGGCTTCATGCAGTTGCTGGCTTCGAGGGTCTTGGCCCTGCATCAATGCAGGGCTGGGCAGGAGCTTGATCGTTTGCCCTTCTGCCAGGGTGTCTTCCAGCGCTGGCGCCGCCACGTCCAGCAGCAACGCCTTCTTCCCCTGCTTGAAGTTCAGCAGTGTGTTTCTTAGCGACAGATCGAGCAGTTTGCGTTGCCACCGGGCCAGTCTGTCTTTGGGATCGAGTTCAGATGTCGGCGTATCGGTGATGGCCTCGTCGGGGAGGTCCGGGGCATCCTCAATGCCGATCGTTCCCTCCGGTTCCACCTCGACTGGTACAGTCTCTGCGACAGCGTGCGCCTGAGCCAGCGGCTTGATCCGCGACATGCGCGCGCGCTTCACGTCGATGACCAGTTCAAACTTGTCTTCTTCCTCCTCCGACAACTGACGGTTTGCGTTGGCGATGGCCTGGCTGAAACTCACAGCTTGGCCCTGTGCCGCGAGGGTTGTTTCGAAGACCAGCATCTCCTGCAGCTTCAAGCGCTTTCTCACCGCGGTGATGTCATCGACCACAGAGGTAGAGAACTCCTCTTCCCGAAGCCACACACCGACAAATGCGTGACCACGGGTGAATACCAGCAAGGGGTTGAGGTGTGCCTGCTCCAGGCACGCAGCGAACAGCAGCGCAAGATCAAGGCATGTGGCCAAGCCGCCGTCGAGTACCTGTGAAGGACTGCGAACCTTCTGCCCTGTGTGTTCGAAACTGGCGGGTGGCAGTGCGTAGTTGAGCTTGCGCTGGAGCACAGCAGCCCAAATACCAGACGCCAACTCCCATGCCCGTTTTGAGCCATGGGCATAGCCGTCGATCGAACCGGACTTTCCACCCGTCTGCAACGCCAAAGCGGCACCCTTGAGCAGACGGTCGATAGCCTGGTCGTTCGGCTGAACGAATGCCGCAACCATTTCTGGCAGATGACCGATGCCGCCCCATTGATTGCGAGCCAGCAGTTCTACGGTGGAATCGTTCTTTGCGAGGACTTCGTCCGATTGCTTGCGACTGCGCAATTCGAAATGCAGCGAAGCTGATTCAGCTTCCGTCAAGCGCGAAAGAAGGGCACCATCCAACTGCACGTCGAGATCACGCAGGTGATAGCTCTCGCCTGCTCCCACCGACTCGACGTTCCAGACGCGAGGCTTTACGAACGGTGGTTCGGAAATCAGTTCAACGGTCAGCTCGTTGATCGGAGACGAGGTCTCATTGACGATCACCAGTTCGTGCAACGCGGGCACCGCGTTCTGGAACGCTGCGAGATTCAGCTTCTTCGCAGCACTGACCTGCAATCGAACTGTGGGCGGTGGCACTTCTGCAACAACAGAATTTTCAGGCGTACCTGCCTCTGTCGATTGACCTGACTCCCTTGTCATGCACGTTCTCCTTTTCGGCCCTATTGTGGCGCGCGAAGAACGTTGTAACAAATTTTGTCGAGGCGTTGGCCCGATACCTTCCCGACGAGCACGCTGCTAAGCCCGTTTACCCCTGAATGGCACCACATTGCCAGCCACGCAGGCATCCAGGTAGTTGCTCCAGGCCTGCATCATCTGGGCTCGCGGCTGCAGGTACATCGCGTGGTTGTACGAAGCGCTGACCTGGTTGCGTTCCTGGTGCGCCAGTTGTAGTTCGATGTGCTCATGTGGCCAGCCCTGTTCGTGCAGCAGCGTAGAGGCGATGCCCCGGAAGCCGTGACCTGTCATGCGGCCCGCATAGCCCATGCGACCTAGCGCGCCCAGGATGGTGTTGTTGCTCATCGACCTCTGATGGTCACGCTCGCCGGGGAAGAGTAGGGGGCTGTGACCGGTCAGGGTGTGTAGGCTTCGAAGCAGGGTCACCGCCTGTGTGGATAGGGGCACCACGTGCGGCGTCTTCATCTTCATGCGTGACGCCGGTATGTCCCAGCGTCCACCGTCGAGGTCAAATTCTTCCCATCTCGCGCCGATCAGCTCGCTGGTTCGCACAAAGGTCATGGCCATCAGCTTGATAGCCACGCGGGTGACAGTGCTGCCGTTGTAGACCTCGATCTTGCGCAGCAGCTCGGGCAGTTCCTTGCTGTCCAGCCGCGCGTAATTTTCCTTTTTGCGCGAGGCGAGTACGTCGCTGGGGCGTATCTCCACGGCCGGGTTGCGTTTCGCCAGTCCATGGGCGATGGCGTAGCGAAAGATCTGGGAGCAGGTCTGCAACGAGCGTTTGGCGATGTCGAGGGCGCCACGTTTTTCGATGGCCTTCATCATCGCGACCAACTCGGGAGCCTCGATTTCTGCCACAGGGCGCAATCCAATGGCCGGAAAGACATCCGCCTCCAGGCGGCGCCACACATAGACCGTGTGGCTGTCGCTGCGTGCGGCTTTCCAGCTTTCCCACCATTTTTTTGCTACGGCCGCGAATGTGTCTTCGACAGCCAGACGGCGGGCGATCTTCTCGGACTTGCGGGCCGCCATCGGGTCGGAGCCCGCTGCGAGCTGCTTGCGGGCCTCGTCCACCTTGTCCCTGGCCTGGGCGAGTGACACGTCTGGGTAGGCGCCGACAGCCATCAGTTTCTCTTTCCCCAGAAAACGGTACTTCCAGCGCCAGAGCTTGGAACCTGTCGGGGTGATCAGCAGGTACAGGCCCCTGCCGTCAGCCATCTTGATGGGTGATGGGCCGGGTTTTGCCTTCAGGACTTCGGTGTTGGTCAGCGCCATTTCGTGCTCCCAACCGTACCCGAAGGAGAAATACCCCCAGCTGGTGGGGTACGGGCCCCCAAAGATACCCCCAAAAATCCGGGGATGGCAAGAACCGTTACGGGACGCCTGGAAACAAAAAAGCCCCGGACACGAGGTAAACCGGGGCTTTCAGGGTGTCTTGCGAGACGTCCTGGGACGCTCTGGGACTCATTTTTGGCGGAGAGGGCGGGATTCGAACCCGCGGTGGGGATAAACCCACACACGCTTTCCAGGCGTGCGACTTAAACCGCTCATCCACCTCTCCAGACAGCCTTATATTATATCAGTCGAAGCGGCGGTTTTTTTGGGGTCTCAACCTGCGAGATACCCGAAAATGGGAATTTTCAGTGCACGGGGGGCCCGTCGACTGTCTTCTGCCACGCGTGCTGCCGGAGCACGTCCAGCGGAACATGCTTCAGTGCCTTTTCATGGGTGCTGTTCAGAACCACAGGCGGTGCCACGCCTGCCTGAAGGGCTTCGAGCCAGCGCAGCACACACAGACACCAGCGGTCGCCGGGCTTTAGTCCGGCAAACCGCCATTCTGGTCTGGGCGTCATCAGGTCGTTGCCTCGGCTGAGCGAGTGATCCAGAAAGGCCTGGGTTACACGGGCGCACACCACATGCGTGCCCAAGTCGCTTTCGTCGGTGCGGCAGCAGCCGTCGCGAAAATACCCGGTCAGGGGGTCGTACGAGCAGGGCTGCAGCTCTTCACCCAAAACATTGCGGCTCATGGTGCTTGGACGTGATCGCTTCAGGTGGCCTTGCCGGTGCCGATCATCTTCATGGCTGAGGTGATCAGTGCAGAAACTTCGGTCATGTTGCTGGGCACGATGAGCGTGGTGTTGGAGTCCGCAGCCACTTTGCCGTATGCGTCCACGGCGCGTTCAGCCACTTTGAGTTGTACGGCCATCTCGCCGCCGGGTTGGCGAATGGCGGCCGCTACCCGCTCAATGGCCAGGGCGGTGGCGTTGGCCACCTCGGTGATGGCGGCGGCTTCGCCCTGGGCGTTGTTGATGGCGGCCTGCTTCTCTCCTTCAGAGCGGGCAATGAAGGCTTCGCGTTCGCCGGTGGCGATGTTGATCTGTTCCTGGCGTCGGCCTTCGGAGGCTGCAATCAGCGCACGTTTCTCTCGCTCGGCGGTGATTTGGGCCTGCATGGCGAGCAGGATTTCTTTGGGAGGGGTGAGATCTTTGATTTCGTAGCGAAGCACCTTCACGCCCCAGTTCAAAGCAGCTTCGTCGATCGCGTTAACCACTTGAGAGTTGATGATGGCACGCTCTTCAAAAGTCTTGTCGAGTTCAAGCTTGCCAATGACCGAACGCAACGAGGTTTGTGCCAGTTGCGTAACCGCCATGATGTAGTTGGACGAACCGTAGCTGGCCCGCATGGGGTCGGTCACCTGGAAGTACAGAATACCGTCCACCTGCAGTTGGGTGTTGTCGCGCGTGATGCAAACCTGGCTGGGAACGTCCAGCGGGATTTCCTTCAGGCTGTGCTTGTATGCCACCCGATCGATAAAGGGCACGAGGAAATTGAGCCCTGGTGCCAGCGAGCCATGGTACTTGCCCAGGCGCTCAATCACCCACGAGTTTTGCTGGGGCACGACCTTGATGGATCGGGTGATGAAGATCGCGGCAATAACAAACAGGAGGATGGCAATTTCCATGGCGTGCGGTTTCTTTTTGGAGGTTGAAAGAAGGGCAGGGTAGCCGAGTTTCGTGTCTGGTGGCGGTTGCAGCGCTGGGAATCAGACTTTTTCGACCACCAGACGGTTCCCCTGCAGTTCGACGACGCGGTGAGCGCCGGGCTCCCTTGCGTGGCCAGGGCGCTGGACCACGCTCCACTGAGCACCACGGTATTTCACGCTGGCCGTGCCATCGGGCAACCATTCGTCCACCAGAATGATTTCACCCACATCCAGGTTGACGCTGCGCAGGGCGCGCACCGATGGGTCTGCCGGGGTTCGCTTTTTACGGATGTACCAGCCGACGACAGCGGCTGAGCCCACCAAGGCCGCGCAGACCAGCTGCAATGCAGTGCCGGCACCGGCGTGGGCAGCCAGAGCGGCGGCTGCCATGCCCACAGCCAGCATCAACAGATAAAACGTGCCCGTGAAAAGCTCCAGGGCAATGGCCGAGCCGGCCAGCAGCCACCAAAGCGTTGAATCTGACATAAATACTCCTGCTTACGGAAAGAGAATAAGTGGCCGCTACCCGAACATACCCCGGGTGGAATGTCAGGCTTGCGCCACATTCTGCGACAAAACCCATGTGGGATCGGGTGCACGGTCTCGATTTCCGTACACTTCGCGGCTGCTTTGCCGCTTTTGGCTGCTTTGTGTTTCTGATTGACCTTTTTTCTTACCCGAGTGCCCCTAGCAAGGCTGGAGATTGCCATGAAATTTCGCTTCCCTATCGTGATCATTGACGAGGATTTCCGCTCAGAAAACACGTCGGGTCTGGGCATTCGGGCATTGGCCCAGGCCATTGAAACAGAGGGTTTTGAGGTGGTGGGCGTGACCAGTTACGGTGACCTTTCCCAGTTTGCCCAACAGCAGTCCCGCGCCAGCGCGTTCATTTTGTCGATCGATGACGAAGAGTTCAGCCACGGCCCCGATCTGGATCCGGTGGTGCTGAACTTGCGCAAGTTCATTCAAGAGGTGCGCTGGAAAAACGCTGATGTACCGATCTACATCTACGGCGAGACCAAGACCAGCCGGCATTTACCCAACGACATTTTGCGCGAGCTGCACGGCTTCATCCACATGTTTGAGGACACGCCCGAGTTTGTGGCGCGCCACATCATCCGTGAAGCCAAGAGTTACCTGGAAGGCATTCAGCCGCCATTCTTCAAGGCGCTGCTGGACTACGCCGAAGATGGCTCGTATTCCTGGCACTGCCCGGGCCACTCGGGTGGTGTGGCGTTTCTGAAGAGCCCGGTGGGTCAGATGTTCCACCAGTTCTTCGGCGAGAACATGCTGCGCGCCGACGTTTGCAACGCGGTGGAAGAGCTGGGCCAGCTGCTGGACCACAACGGCGCCATTGGCGCGAGCGAGCGCAACGCCGCGCGCATCTTCAACGCTGACCACTGCTTCTTTGTCACCAACGGCACCAGCACCAGCAACAAGATGGTCTGGCACCATACGGTGGCGCCGGGCGATGTGGTGGTGGTGGACCGCAACTGCCACAAGTCCATCCTGCACAGCATCATCATGACGGGCGCGATCCCCGTCTTCTTGAAGCCCACGCGCAACCACTACGGCATCATCGGCCCGATCCCGCAGAGCGAGTTCGAGATCGACTCCATCAAGGCCAAGATCCGCGCCAACCCGCTGCTGGCCGGTGTGGACCCCGACACGGTCAAGCCCCGCGTGCTCACGCTCACGCAGTCCACCTACGACGGCGTGCTCTACAACACCGAAGCCATCAAGCAGATGCTCGACGGCTACGTGGCCAACCTGCACTTTGACGAAGCCTGGCTGCCCCACGCGGCCTTTCACCCGTTCTACGGCAACTTCCACGCCATGGGCAAAAAGCGGGTGCGTCCGAAGGAGTCGGTGGTGTACGCCACGCAGTCCATCCACAAACTGCTCGCCGGCATCAGCCAGGCCAGCCATGTGCTGGTGCAAGACTCACAAAACGTGAAGCTCGACCGCCACCTTTTCAACGAGGCGTACCTGATGCACACCAGCACCAGCCCGCAGTACGCCATCATCGCCAGCTGCGATGTGGCTGCCGCCATGATGGAGCCTCCCGGCGGTCGCGCCTTGGTGGAGGAAAGCATCATGGAAGCGCTGAACTTCCGCCGCGCCATGCGCAAGGTTGAAGCCGAGTTCGGCCAGGACGACTGGTGGTTTCAGGTGTGGGGCCCGGAGACCCAGGAAGAAGAGGGGATGGGCGAGGCCAGCGACTGGGTGCTCAACCGCAAGCCCGACTGGCAACCCACCGACAACGACTGGCATGGCTTTGGCGATATGGCGCCAGGCTTCAACATGCTGGACCCGATCAAGGCCACCATCGTCACCCCAGGCCTGAATCTGGACGGGCAGTTTGCACAGACCGGCATTCCGGCTTCCATCGTGACCAAATTTCTCGCCGAGCATGGTGTGGTCGTTGAAAAAACAGGCCTCTACAGTTTCTTCATCCTGTTCACCATCGGCATCACCAAGGGCCGCTGGAACACGTTGCTGACCGCCTTGCAGCAATTCAAGGACGACTACGCCAAGAACCAGCCCATGTGGCGCATCCTGCCGGAGTTCTGCCAAAAATACCCGCGTTACGAGCAAATGGGTCTGCGCGATTTGTGTCAGCACGTGCACACGCTGTACGCGAAGTACGATATTGCGCGGCTCACGACCGAGATGTACCTGAGCGACCTGACGCCCGCCATGAAGCCAACCGATGCGTTTGCGCATATTGCACAGCGCACTACCGAGCGGGTGCCGATTGACGAGCTGGAAGGTCGCATCACCACCAGCCTGGTCACGCCTTACCCGCCGGGTATTCCGTTGTTGATCCCCGGCGAGGTGTTCAACAAGAAAATCGTGGACTACCTCAGGTTCGCTCGCGAATTCAACGCCCAGTGTCCCGGCTTCGAGACCGACATCCACGGCCTGGTCGAGGTGAAGGACGAAGATGGCCGCAAGCGTTACTTTGCCGATTGCGTCAAAGCGGGGTAACCTGTCAGATTCTTACCTGTACTGAAAGGAGCATGGATGTTTCCAGAATACCGCGAACTGATCACCCAACTCAAGGGCCACGACCACCACTTCACCCGTCTGTTTGACAAGCACAACGCAATGGATCAGACCATCAAGAACATGGAGGCTGGCATTGAAGCTGGTTCACGGTTTCAGATTGAGCAGTTGAAGAAGGAAAAGCTGCTGCTCAAAGACGAGCTGTATGAGATCTTGCGTAAAGCGAGCGCCTGACCCCGGTTGACGTGCGGCCAAGGCCCCTGAAGTGCCCCGCCAGTGGCTTCAGGGGTTTTTTTGCGTCCTCAAACCCGGTGGGTCATGGCGGTCAAGCGTCAAGGCTGGCGGGGTGTTGAGGTGATGTCGGGTGTGAGCGCGTTCATGTCATCCCGCACGCGAACGAAGCTGGCAAAACGGGGTAGGCCGCTGGCGTACAGACCTCGAAAACGGTAGGTCACCCAGGACCCCACTGCCGGTGGGTTGTGGCGCTGCGCATCGGTCAAGCCAGAACCCAGCCGAAACTGACGGCCATCGGGTGTTTGTACCTGCAGCGAACCCAGGCTGTTGGCGTATTTCCCTTGCCCGGGCAGGTGGCCGGTCACACGCGCTTCCGCGTCCTCGTGGGTCTTGACTTTGAGCAAGTCGTCGCTGCGTACCGCGCGGTAAAGCGCGTCGCCACGGTGCAGCATCAGTCCCTCTCCGCCGTCGCGCACCATGCGGTCCAGGCGTTTCATCAGCTCGGCGTGGGTGCTGACTTGTTCCTGTTGCACCGCTTGCACCCAAGGCTGGGCCACCTGGCCCACCAGTTGCTGGTAGCCACTGATGCGTTGGGTGAAAGTGCCGGTGTGCGCAGGCAGGTCAAACACCATAAAGCGGATGGCACGCCAGCTCTCGTTGTCGGGTGTCTGCTGGCGCACGGTGGACAGCGCTTGTTCAAACCGGCCCCGACCCGCCCACAGCTCGCCGTCCATGGCCACCGTTGGCCACCCGGCGGTGAACCAGCTGGGTGCCTGCACGGGCTGACCACCGCGGGTCAGCAAGCGCTGGCCGTCCCAGTAGCCGCGCAATCCGTCGTATTTTTCGCTCACCCAGTAGGCTTCGAGCGGTATGCCCAGCCGGTACACACCCGACAACATGAGCGCAGGCGGCGGAGTGGGGTTGGCCCAGCTCAAGGCTGCAGGCCAAACCAGCGCCAGGGCAAGCCCGGCGACGCACAACAGGCGCAAGCCCTTGCAGCTTCGTTGTGGCCTCGTTGAAGCGGCCTTTGCCGCAACATGGTGTGCAGCCAAGATGAGTTTCAGGGCTGCGTTCAATGTGGGAATCAGGCCACCGCGTCGCTGTCGCGGCTTACGCCCGCGGTGTGGCTGAAACCACCGTCCACATAGGTGATTTCTGCCGTGACGCCGCCCGCCAGATCGGACATCAGAAAAGCGGCCACGTTGCCCACGTCTTCAATGGTCACGTTGCGTCGCAGCGGTGACGCACTGGCCACCATGCCCAGCAGCTTGCCAAAGTCTTTGATACCACTGGCGGCCAGGGTCTTGATGGGGCCGGCGCTGATGCCGTTGACGCGCATACCCTTCGGGCCGAGTGACTCAGCCAGGTAACGCACCGACGCTTCCAGACTGGCTTTGGCCAGGCCCATGGTGTTGTAGTTGGGCACCGTGCGCAAAGCGCCCAGGTACGTCAGGGTCAGCAGGGCCGACTTGTTGTTCAGCATCGGCAGCGCAGCCTTGGCCATGGCCGGAAAACTGTAAGCGCTGATGTCGTGCGCAATGCGAAAGCTCTCGCGCGAGAGGCCATCCAGAAAATCCCCGGCAATGGCTTCCCGCGGCGCAAAGCCGATGCTGTGTACAAAGCCGTCAAATTGGGGCCAGACCAGCGACAGGTCAGCGAACATTGTTTCGATCTGTTCGTCAGAACCCACGTCGCAGTCAAAGATCAGTTTCGAATCGAAGTCGGCAGCGAATTCGGTGATGCGGTCTTTGAAACGCTCACCCACATAGCTGAACGCCAGTTCGGCGCCCTGCTGGTGGCAGGCCTTGGCGATGCCATAGGCGATCGAGCGGTTGGACAGTACGCCCGTGATCAGCAATTTTTTGCCTGCGAGAAAACCCATTGTTCAATCTCCAAAGAAAATTCCAGCAGAATTGTCGCATGCGCATCACCCGCCACTTCCTCCGCTCCCGGACCACCTTGGCGGTCGTTGCGTGGCTGACCATGGTATGCCCCGCGGCATGGGCCGCACACGGCTACGCGCTGTGGGGCGACCTGAAGTACCCGGCCGGGTTCCCCCACTTTGAATATGTGAACCCTGCCGCGCCCAAAGGCGGCGCCCTGAAGCTGGTGAGCAACCTGCGGGTATCCACCTTCGACAAGTACAACCCGTTTACCCTGCGGGGCAGCGCGCCGGCCTACCTGTCCAACCTGATGTTTGATACCTTGCTGGTGGGCGCGCTGGACGAAACCGGTGCCGGGTACGGTTTGCTGGCCGAAGACGTGTCGGCGGCACCAGACGGCTTGTCGGTCACGTTCCGACTGCGCAGCGCTGCGCGCTTTCACAACGGCGAACCGGTATTGGCCGCAGACGTGAAACACAGTTTCGACACGCTCATGGGGCCCCACACCTCGCCCGCTTTCAAAACCATTCTGGAAGACGTGGCCGGAGTGGATGTGCTCGACGAGCGCACGGTGCGTTACCGTTTCAAAAAGCCCAACCGCGAACTGCCCCTGACGGTGGGCGGTCTGCCGGTGTTCAGCCGGGCCTGGGGCAATGCCATTGACCCCAAAACGGGCCAGCGCAAATCCTTTGACCAGGTCGTGATGGAGCCACCCATTGGCAGCGGACCATACAAAATCGGCCCGGTGCGGTTTGGCAAAGACATCACCTATGTGCGCGATCCGGCCTACTGGGCGCGCGACCTGCCCGTGCGCCGAGGCAGTGCCAATTTCGACCGGATCCTGGTCAAGATCTACAAAGACAACACCGCCAAGCTGGAGGCGCTGAAGGCGGGCGAGTTTGACTTGATGCGTTTCTTTTCGGCCGGTGACTGGGCGCGCCGCGTCAACGGCAAACGGTTTGACACCGGTGAACTCGTGAAGGCCGAGCTCAAGCACCGCCTGCCCACGGGTTTTCAAAGTTATGTGCTGAACACGCGCCGTGCGCCGCTGACCGATGTTCGCGTGCGCGAGGCGCTGGGTCTGGCCATGGACTACGAGTGGATGAACCGCCAGATGTTTTACAACGCCTACCAGCGTGTGCAGGGCCTGTTTGGCAACACCGACTGCTCACCCACAGGCACGCCCGGCGCCGACGAATTGGCGCTGCTGGAACCCTGGCGTGGTCAACTGCCACCAGCCGCTTTTGGCCCCATGCTGGTGCCGCCCCGTACCGACGGCGACAGCTCGCTGCGCGCCAACCTGCGTCGGGCGCAAGCCTTGTTGCGCGAGGCCGGCTGGACGGTGCAGGGCGGTCAGCTGCGCAATGCCCGGGGAGAGGTGATGGTGCTGGAGTACCTGGACAGCAACGAAACCGGCGCGCGCGTGGTGACGCCCTGGGCGCGCAACC
This sequence comes from Hydrogenophaga sp., assembly GCA_018333605.1. Taxonomy (GTDB): domain Bacteria; phylum Pseudomonadota; class Gammaproteobacteria; order Burkholderiales; family Burkholderiaceae_C; genus Hydrogenophaga. The sequence goes on from JAGXSV010000004.1 coordinate 53,795, forward strand.
TGGAGAAGCTGGGCATCGAACTCAAGTTCCGTCCGGTCGACTTTGCGCTGTACCAGCAGCGCTTGCGCACGTTTGATTTCGACATCATCTCGATTGCCTACGGCGGCACCCACAACCCAGGCGCAGAATACGCCGATCTGTTTGGCAGCCAGGCGGCCAAAACGGAAGACTCAGGCAACTTTGCCGGTGTGGCCAGCCCAGCGGTGGACGCCTTGATTGCCCGCATGTCGAATGCGCCATCGAAGCCCGATTTTTTGGCCGCCTGCCGGGCGCTGGATCGCGTGATCAGCCACAGCCATTACCTGGTGCCGCAATGGTCGTCCACCACCCATCGCATGGTTTACAACGCTTGGCGGCTCGCCCGGCCGGCCGAGATGCCGCCCTACGCCGCCGGAGAAACCTGGGCCATCGACACCTGGTGGGCACGGTGATGATCAACCTTGCGCCGCGCTTCGCGCGCCACCCACACAAGGGGGCCGCGCCAGCAGCCCAGCCTTGTTGGTTCCTCGGCTTAACCGGTGGACATGACGCGCTGCGCGCGCATCTGGGTTCAAGCCCTGTATCGGTTACAACCTGATCATGTGGCTCTACATTCTCAAACGCCTCTTGTTGATGATCCCAACGCTGTTCGGGGTTTTGCTGCTCACGTTTGTGGTGATCCAGTTTGTGCCCGGTGGCCCGGTCGAACAGTACCTGGCCGAAGCGCGAACCGGGCAGGGCGGTTCGGCCGAAGGCGGGTCGGTCTATCGGGGCGCCCAAGGCGTTGACCCGCAGCGGCTGGAGCAGATCAAGGCTCTGTATGGCTTTGACAAACCAGCGCACGAGCGTTTTTTCCAGATGGTCGGCCAGTTTGCGAGGTTGGACCTGGGCACCAGTTTTTTTCAAAACAAGGCGGTGTCCGAGCTGATTGTGGAGAAGCTGCCCGTGTCCATCAGCCTGGGCTTGTGGACCTTTTTCATCAGTTACCTGGTGGCCGTGCCGCTGGGCGTGGCCAAGGCGGTGCGAGCGGGTTCGCGGTTTGACCTGGTTACCACCCTGCTGGTGCTGATCGGCTACGCCATTCCCGGTTTTGTGCTGGGCGTGGCCTTGCTGGTGATTTTTGGTGGCCAGTTGCAGTGGTTTCCGCTGCGCGGGCTGACATCCTCCAACTGGGAAGAGCTCAGCTGGGCGGCTCGCATCGTGGACTACCTGTGGCACATCACCCTGCCCATCACCGCCATGGTGCTGGGCAGTTTTGCCGTCACCACCATGCTGACCAAAAACGCCTTTCTGGAAGAGATTCGCAAGCAGTACGTGATGACGGCGCGGGCCAAAGGCTTGAGCGAGCGCCAGGTGCTGTGGAAACACATTTTTCGCAATGCACTCATTCCCATCGTCACTGGCTTTCCCAGTGCGTTTATCGGTGCTTTTTTTGCGGGTTCGCTGCTGATCGAAACCCTGTTTTCGCTCGACGGGCTGGGCCTGCTGAGCTTTGAAAGCGTCATACGGCGCGACTACCCCGTGGTGCTGGGCACGCTATTTCTGTTCACCATGATCGGGCTGGTGACGAAACTGATCTCCGACCTCTGCTATGTTTGGGTCGACCCCCGGGTGAAGTTCGACTGATGGCCCCGACACGTTCTGCATCGCCTTCTCGCCGCGCCTGGCAGCGCTTCAAGCGCAACCGCCTGGGCTATTGGAGCCTGTTGATTTTCTGCGTGCTGGTGGCCGCCAGCCTGTTTGCCGAGTTGCTGTCCAACGACCGACCGCTCGTGGTGCACTACGAGGGAAAGGCCTACTTTCCCATCGTTCAGGACTACCCGGAAACCACGTTTGGTGGTGATTTTGAAACCGCCACCGACTACCTGGACCCTTACATCCGGGAACAAATCACCCGAGGCGACAACTGGGCCTTGTACGCACCCAACCCCTATGGCCCCAAGACGCTCAATTACTTCGCCAAAGAGCCCAACCCATCAGCGCCCACAAGTGACAACTGGCTGGGCACCGACGACCGGGGCCGCGACCTGCTGGCGCAGCTGATCTATGGTTTTCGCGTCAGCGTGCTGTTTGCCCTGGCGCTCACCTTCATTGGGGTGCTGCTGGGTGTGGTCACCGGCGCCATCCAGGGGTTTTTTGGCGGCAAGACAGACCTGGCCTTCCAGCGGTTCATTGAAATCTGGGGCTCCATGCCCGAGCTGTACCTGCTCATCATTTTTTCTGCTGTGTTTGCGCCCAGCATCAGCTTGCTGCTGATTTTGCTCAGTCTGTTTGGTTGGATGGGCCTGAGCGATTACGTGCGTGCCGAATTTTTGCGCAACCGACAACTCGACTACGTGCGCGCAGCGCGGGCCATGGGCCTGTCCAACTGGCAGATCATCTGGCGCCATGTGCTGCCCAACAGCCTCACGCCGGTGGTCACCTTTCTGCCGTTTCGCATGAGCGCTGCCATTTTGGCGCTCACATCGCTGGACTTTCTGGGTTTGGGCGTGCCGCCGGGCACGCCGTCGCTGGGTGAGCTCCTGAGCCAGGGCAAAAACAACATCGACGCCTGGTGGATTTCGATGTCCACCTTTGCCGTCCTGGTGGTCACGCTGCTGTTGCTCACCTTCATGGGCGACGCGCTGCGCGATGCACTGGACCCTCGAAAGGCCGACAAATGAGCGCTCCCACAAGCACGACAGCCCAGGCACCGCTATTGCAGGTCCGCGGCTTGAACGTGTCCTTCGGCGGGCAAACCGTGGTTCGCAACATCGACTTTTCCATTGCTGCGGGTGAAAAGCTGGCCTTGGTCGGCGAGTCCGGGTCAGGCAAAACGGTGTCTGCGCTTTCTCTGCTGCGACTGGTGCACAACGCGCAAGTCGGCGGCTCGGCCCTGTTGCAGGGGCGCGACCTGCTGCAGATGAGCGAACACCAGTTGCGCGGCGTGCGCGGTGACGAGGTGGCCATCATCTTCCAGGAACCCATGACGGCGCTCAACCCGCTCTACACCGTGGGCGACCAGATCGGTGAGGTGCTGCAACTCAAAAAGGGCTTCACACCGCGCCAGGCACTGGCCGGCACGGTGGAACTGCTGGCCTCCACCGGCATTGCAGAGCCAGCACGCCGCGCGGGCGCTTACCCGCACCAACTCAGCGGCGGCCAGCGCCAACGCGCCATGATCGCCATGGCGCTGGCGAGCCAACCCAAACTGCTGCTGGCCGACGAGCCCACCACGGCGCTCGACGTGAGTCTGCGCGGCCAGATGCTGGATCTGCTGGCCGACTTGCAACGCCAGCACGGCATGGCCGTGCTGCTGATCACGCACGACTTGAACCTGGTCCGGCGCTTTGCCGATCGCGTGGCGGTGATGGAGCGCGGCATGCTGGTGGAGCAGGGCGCGGTGGCCGCCGTGTTTGCGGCGCCGCAACACCCCTATACCCAGATGTTGCTGGCCAGCAAGCCTGAGCGGGATGTGGTGGAAGCCGCTGCCGCCTCCGTCGCGCCGCCGGTGCTGCAGGCCAGGCAGATGCGGGTGAGCTATGCCGTGCCGTTGTCCGGGCTGAAAGGCTGGTTCAAAAAGGGCGCCTATGTGGCCGTGCAAGGCGCTGACCTGGACCTGGCGCCCGGTCAAACGCTGGGCGTCATGGGTGAGTCTGGCTCAGGCAAATCGACGCTGGCGCTGGCAGCACTGGGTCTGCTGCCGCACCAGGGCAGCCTGCAAGTCACCGGTACCGACTGGACCGAGGCCCAGCGAAATGGGCAGAGCCGGGCGCTGCGCCAGCGCATTCAGGTCGTGTTTCAGGACCCGTTCTCTTCCCTCTCGCCCCGCATGACCATCGAACAGATCGTGGGCGAAGGCCTTCTGGTTCACGAGCCGAATCTGCGGCAAGAGCAGCGGCGCCAGCGCGTGGTGGCCGCACTGGCCGAAGTGGGTCTGGTACAAGACCCCAGCCAGGCCGGCGACTGGTTGCAGCGCTATCCACACGAGTTTTCAGGCGGGCAGCGGCAACGCCTGGCCATTGCCCGCGCGCTCATCGTGGGTCCGCAGGTGCTGGTGCTGGACGAGCCCACCAGCGCGTTGGACGTGACGGTGCAAAAACAGGTGCTCGCCCTGCTGCAGCGACTGCAGCGCGAGCGCGGGCTGAGTTATTTGCTGATCACGCATGACGTGGACGTGATCCGCGCCATGGCGCACGATGTGCTTGTCATGAAAGATGGGCATGTGGTGGAGTACGGCGCGGTGCAGCAGGTGCTTGAGCGGCCTGCCCATCCCTACACACGCACGCTGGTGCAGGCGGCTGCTTGAACTGCCGGGTGCACGCGCTGGCGTCCACCCGTTTCGGTCCACGTTGCTGTTGCACGCATTCACGCGTTGCCTCGCATCAGCAAGGGCTGTGCCGGCGTCGCGGCATACTTGACTTTTATCAACCCCCAGCCTGCGCCGAACCACTATAAAAGCGGGTTCCGCCTGGCCGCCGTGCCCCATGGAAATTCGAATGAACGACCACCCCACTTCTGCGCCCAACATGCCCGTCCCCGTTTCCCTGCGCTCGCCCTTGCGCTGGCTGGCGCTGGGTTGGGCCGATCTGCGCCGCAACCCTGCGCCGGGGCTGTGGCACGGCATGTTGCTGGCTGGCGGAGGCTGGTTGCTGTTGTGGGGCGCGCGCGACCAGTTCTGGCTGTTGGCTGGCGCCTTCTCTGGCTTTTTGATCGTAGCGCCCATCCTGGCCACCGGCCTCTACCACGTGAGCCGGGCGTGCAACAGCGGGCGTTGCGTGGGCATGCCCGAAGTGATCGCCCTCTGGCGCTCGGGCGACGGTCGCCTCGTTCGCTTCGGTTTGTTGCTGGGGCTTGCCGGCACCGGCTGGGTGCTCACCTCGGCGGGTTTGATCACCCTGTGGTCGCCCGAGCCCATCCACAAACCCATCGATTTCCTGCGCCATGTGGTGCTGGTGCGCGAAATCGGCCTCTTTGAGGTCTGGTTGCTGCTGGGCGCCTTGCTGGCGGCCCCGGTGTTTGCATCCAGCGTCGTAGCCATCCCCATGCTGGTTGATACCTCCGTACCCATCAGCATGGCGGTTACCGAGAGTTGGCGCGCCGTGGCCAACCACCCTGCACCCATGGCATTTTGGGCCGTGTTGATCGGGCTGCTGGTGGGTCTGGGCATGTTCACCGCGCTGCTCGGCCTGGTTGTGGTCATTCCCCTCATTGCCCATGCCAGTTGGCACGCCTACTGCGACCTCACGCAGAGGCCCGTTTCTCTGCCTGGCGGCATTGAGTCGACAGGTGGAGGCTGAATCATGGAAGCAACCCTGTTTGGCTACACGGAAGGACAGATTGCCCAATTCGGCCTCACCTTTGGTGTGGGTGCCTTTATTTTGTACATGTTGTTCATCGTCTTGAATCTGGCGCTGGAATCCAAAGCTGGCAAGTTCGGCACCTTCATTTTGTTTTTGGTGCTCTCGTTTGGCATGTTGGGATTCATGGCCAAGAACATCATTCAGTGGTTTTTGGGAATCTGATCGGTTAACGCGGCCTTGCGTTCGATTGCCCCTTCGGTTCGCATCACGCGATCCGAGGTATGCAGCGGTTCATGTTGCGCTGCTGCGTCCCGGAGGGTGCCGGGCAAGGCGCTGTGTTTGAACGCCTTGAATCTTGCAAGCAGCCCCTTTACGGGGTTATAATGCGAGCTTCACGACCAAATGGGCGGGTTACTACCGGCCCATTTTTTTTGGCCGAACGCTTTTACCCCCGCGCAAACCCTTAGGGCAGACACCATACACAATGGCCTGGCAAGAAATCGTAGAACAAACCGTCACCGGACTGGGTTTTGACCTGGTGGAGCTTGATCGCTCTAGCGGTGGTTTATTGCGTGTGACCATCGACTGGCCATGGCAGCCGCCTCAAGCTGGCGAAGAGCCTCTGCCCGAGCGCTTTGTGACCGTTGAGGATTGTGAAAAAATCACACGCCAGTTGCAGTATTTGCTGGAGGTGGAGGGGCTTGAGTACCGCCGCCTTGAGGTGGGCTCGCCGGGTATTGATCGTCCGCTGAGGCATGAAATCGACTATGTGCGGTTCGAGGGTCATGTGGTGGACCTCGTCTTGAAGGCGCCGATTGGTGTTACGGCTTCCGATGTCTCGGCCAATCGGAAAAAATTTCGCGGCACGCTTGAGCGTGCTGAAGACGGTGTGCAGTGGCAGGTGGTCTGGAGTGATGCGCCGGAGGTAAAGCCTGGGGTGCGCGTGAGCAAGAGGCGCGTACCGCCGCCGTTGCAGGCACTGGTTTTCACGCTGGAAGATGTCCAGCAGGCGCGACTGGCCCCTATTGTGAGTTTCAAGGGGCGGCGGGCTCCGGGCGTTGCTGATGCCGATTGACTTGTGCGCTGCGCGCAAACGAATGCGAATGCGAATAATTGTGTTGATTCTGAAAAAGATATCCGGAAAGGTGGGCGAGTAATGAACCGCGAAATGTTGATGCTGATTGATGCCATCTCCCGCGAGAAGAACGTCGAACGCGACGTGGTGCTTGGTGCGGTGGAGTTGGCGCTGGCCTCGGCCACCAAGAAACTTTATAAGGGCGATGTGGACATCCGGGTTGCCATGAACCCCGACGATGGCTCATATGAGACCTTTCGCCGCTGGCTTGTGGTGCCCGATGAAGCAGGCCTGCAAAATCCCGAGGCTGAGGAGTTGCTCTCCGATGCGCGCGACGAGATTGCTGATATTGAAGAGGGCGACTTCATTGAAAAGCCGGTGGAAAGCGTGCCAATCGGTCGCATTGGTGCAATGGCTGCCAAGCAGGTGATCTTGCAAAAAATCCGGGATGCTGAGCGCGAGATGCTGTTGAACGACTTCATGTCGCGTGGCGACAGGATTTTTGTCGGCACCGTCAAGCGCATGGACAAGGGCGATCTCATTGTCGAGAGTGGCCGTGTGGAGGGTCGCCTGCGTCGCAGCGAAATGATCCCGAAGGAAAACTTCCGCACCGGCGACCGCGTGCGCGCCATGATCATGGAGGTGGACCTGACGCTGCGCGGCGCCCCCATTTTGTTGTCGCGTTCCGCGCCTGAATTCATGATTGAGTTGTTCCGCCTGGAAGTGCCCGAAATTGAGCAGGGTCTGCTGGAGATCAAGACCTGCGCCCGCGACCCTGGTTCACGTGCCAAGATTGCCGTTCACACCCTGGACAAGCGCATTGACCCGATTGGCACCTGTGTGGGTGTCCGCGGTTCACGCGTGAACGGTGTCACCAACGAGCTCGCTGGCGAGCGCGTTGACATTGTGCTGTGGAGCGAAGATCCGGCCCAGTTCGTCATCGGTGCTTTGGCCCCTGCCAATGTCCAGTCCATCGTGGTGGACGAAGAGCGCCACGCCATGGACGTGGTGGTGGACGAGGAAAACCTGGCGATTGCCATTGGCCGTGGCGGTCAGAACGTGCGGCTGGCATCGGAGTTGACCGGCTGGCGCATCAATATCATGACCGCCGACGAGTCGGCACAAAAGCAGGCCGAAGAGGCCGACGGCATTCGCAAGATTTTCATGGCCAAGCTGGACGTGGATCAAGAAATTGCAGACATCCTGATCGAGGAAGGTTTCACCAGCCTCGAAGAAGTGGCGTACGTCCCCATCCAGGAAATGCTTGAAATTGAATCGTTCGATGAGGACACCGTCAATGAGCTCCGCACCCGTGCCAAGGATGTCTTGCTCACCATGGAACTCGCCCGGGAAGAAAGCGTTGAAGAGGTTTCACAAGACCTGCGTGATCTCGACGGCGTGACCTTGGAGCTGGTAGCCAAACTGGCCGACGGCGGGATTCACACCCGCGACGAGTTGGCCGACCTGGCCACCGACGAGTTGACCGACATCACCGGACAAACGCCTGAAGAGGCTACCGCGCTGATCATGCTGGCCCGCGCTCACTGGTTCGCCAGTGACGAAGCGCAACCCACGACCTGACCAGCGGAGGCCCCAGCGGAGAAAAGAACCTATGACCAGTACCACCGTCGCCGAATTGGCTGCCGAGCTCAACAAACCCACCTCCCTTTTGCTGGAGCAACTCTCCGCATCCGGGGTGCCCAAGACATCTGGAGCCGATCCGCTATCAGAAGCCGACAAACAAATGCTGCTGGGCCACCTCAAGGCCAGCCATGGCACGGCCAGTGCCGAGCGCAAAAAGATCACCTTGGTGAAGAAGTCCACCTCGGAGATCAAGCAGGCTGACGCCACCGGGCGCGCGCGCACCATTCAGGTGGAAGTTCGCAAAAAGCGCACCTTCATCAAGCGCGACGACGAAGTTGTGGTGCCTGAGGTTGCCGCAGACCAGGTCGAAGCGGTGGAACCCGTTTTCGTGGTGGACACGGCTGAGCTGGCCCGGCGCGAGGAAGATGCCCGCCGACAGGCTGAGTTGCTGCGTCGCCAGGAAGAAGAATTGGCGCAAAAACGGCGCGATCGCGAAGCGGAAGAAAGCCGTCGAGCTGAAGCTGAAGCAGCCCGTGCAGCAGCTGAAGCTGCACAGGCGGCTGCCGCTGCCGAGGCTGCTGCGGTGGCCAGGGCTGCAGCCGTTACCGAAGCGCCGAGCGCCCCTACCGAGGAAACGCTGGCCGCCGACGCTGCCAAGCGCGCTCAGGTCAAAACGGACACGCTTGAGCGCGAGTCCGCCGCACGTGTGCTGGCCGACAAGAACGCCGAAGTGAAGCGCGCCGAAGAACTGCGTGCGCAAGATCTCGTCGAGCGCCGCCGCAAAGCCGAGGCTGAAGCTGCGAACATCCGCGCCATGATGGCGGCTCCCGCCAAGACCATGGTGGCCAAGAAGCCAGAGCCAACACCAGATCCCAAAGCCGGCATCAAAGGGACGCTGCACAAGCCGGCTGGAACGCCCGTCAAGCCAGTCGCCGTTGCTGGCACCACAGCAGCGCCGGGTGCGGCAGGCAAGAAGGAAGTCAAGTCTGAAAACCTGTCTTCCACCTGGAAAGACGACGCTGCCAAGAAGAAGGAAATCAAGACCCGTGGCGACACCAGCGCCGGTCGTTCCAACTGGCGCGGAGGCCCCCGTGGTGGTGGAGGCGGTCGCCGCGGGGACCGTGATTCGCGCGGCGATCACGGCCAGGGCAATTTTGTGGCACCGACCGAAGTTAAGGTCATCGAAGTGCATGTGCCCGAGACCATCACGGTCGCGGAACTGGCGCACAAGATGAGCTTGAAGTCGTCCGAGGTCATCAAGCAACTGATGAAGCTGGGTCAGATGGTCACCATCAACCAGCCGCTGGACCAAGACACCGCCATGATCGTGGTGGAGGAACTGGGCCACAAGGCGGTGGTCGCCGCGCTGGACGATCCGGAAGCCTTCACCGATGATGACTCGACCCAGCAGCAAGCTGAACTGCTGCCGCGTGCGCCTGTTGTGACCGTCATGGGTCACGTTGACCACGGCAAGACTTCCTTGCTGGACTATATTCGTCGAGCCAAGGTCGCTGCCGGGGAAGCTGGCGGTATCACGCAGCACATTGGCGCTTACCACGTCGAAACGCCGCGCGGCATGGTCTCGTTCCTGGACACACCCGGTCACGAGGCGTTTACGGCCATGCGTGCCCGCGGTGCACAGGCTACCGACATCGTTATCCTCGTCTGCGCAGCCGACGACGGTGTGATGCCGCAGACCAGGGAAGCCATCAAACACGCCAAGGCGGCGGGCGTCCCGATCGTGGTCGCGCTGACCAAGATCGACAAGCCGGGAATCAACCTGGAGAAAGTTCGCTCCGAGCTCGTGGCCGAAGAAGTTGTGCCCGAAGAGTTCGGTGGCGACGTGCCCTTCGTGGGCGTGTCGGCCAAGACGGGTGCGGGCATCGACGCTCTGCTGGAGCAGGTGTTGCTGCAGGCGGAGGTACTGGAACTCAAGGCGCCTGTGGAGGCCATGGCCAAGGGCCTGGTGATTGAAGCGCGTCTGGACAAAGGACGTGGCTCGGTGGCCACCGTGCTGGTGCAGAGCGGTACGCTCAAGACCGGTGACGTGGTGCTGGTGGGTCAGACCTCGGGCCGGGTGCGCGCCATGTTGGACGAAAACGGCAAGCCCATCAAATCTGCAGGTCCTTCGATCCCGGTGGAGATCCAGGGTCTGTCGGAAGTGCCACAGGCCGGTGACGACTTCATGGTGATGACCGACGAGCGCCGCGCTCGCGAAATCGCCACCTACCGTGCAGGCAAGTTCCGCAACACCAAGCTGGCTCGCCAACAGGCCGCCAAGCTGGAGAACATGTTCACCGACATTTCGGCTGGTGAAGTCAAAGTGTTGCCCATCATCGTCAAGGCCGATGTGCAGGGCTCGCAAGAAGCGCTGGCATCTTCGCTGCTCAAGCTGTCGACCGACGAGGTCAAGATTCAGGTGGTGTTTGCCGGTGTCGGCGGTATCAGCGAGAGCGACGTCAACCTGGCCATCGCCTCGAAGGCGGTTGTGATCGGTTTCAACGTGCGCGCCGATGTGGGCGCACGCAAGCTGGCCGAGGGCAACGACGTGGATCTGCGCTACTACAACATCATTTACGACGCGGTGGATGAGTTGAAGGCGGCCATGTCCGGCATGCTGGCACCTGAGAAACGCGAGGAAGTCATCGGTTCTGCCGAAATTCGCACGGTGTTTGTGGCCACCAAGATTGGTACTGTGGCGGGCTGTATGGTCACGTCGGGCCAGGTCAACCGCAACGCACACTTCCGCTTGCTGCGCGACAACGTGGTGATCTACACCGGCGAAATCGACACACTCAAGCGCTTGAAGGACGATGTGCGCGAAGTCAAAGAAGGCTTCGAGTGCGGTATCAAGCTCAAGAACTACAACGACATCAAAGAAGGTGATCAACTGGAGTTCTTTGAAGTCAAGGAAGTGGCCCGCACGCTGTAAGCGCGCACAGGCGACACAAGCACCATGGCAACGCGCAAAAAGTCATCCACCCCCAACCGCGGTTTTCGCGTGGCCGATCAGATCCAGCGTGATCTGACCGAACTGATCGCGCGCGAACTCAAAGATCCGCGGGTAGGCATGGTCACGATCAATGCGGTCGAGGTTACGCCCGATTACGCGCATGCCAAGGTGTTTTTCAGTCTGCTCACAGGCGACCCACAGGAGACCTTGCAGGGACTGAACACCGCAGCCGGCTTTCTGCGCAGCGGTCTGTTCAAGCGCCTGCACATCCACACGGTGCCGACCTTGCACTTCGTGTTTGACCGCACCACCGAGCGTGCGGCCGACATGAATGCCCTGATTGCCAAGGCCGTTTCTTCTCGCGCCCAGGAGGACTGACCATGCACGCGCCACGCACTCGGGTGCAGCGGCGCCCTGTGCATGGGGTGTTGCTGCTCGATAAACCGCTGGGTCTTTCCAGTAACCAGGCTTTGCAAAAGGCCAAGTGGTTGCTGCGCGCTGAAAAAGCTGGGCATACCGGTACGCTGGATCCTTTGGCCACGGGCGTGCTGCCCCTGTGCTTTGGTGCGGCCACCAAGTTCAGCCAGATCCACCTGGACGCCGACAAAACCTACGAAACCACGGTGCGTCTGGGCCAGAAAACGGCCACGGGCGACGCCGAGGGCGAGGTGATTGGAACCCGTTCGGTGACCTGCACACCAGGGCAAGTGGTCGAGGTGCTCGACAGCTTCATGGGACCCATCGCCCAGGTGCCCCCGATGTACAGCGCGCTCAAAAAAGACGGCAAAGCCCTTTATGAATATGCGCGCGATGGTGAAACGGTGGAGCGCGCAGCACGGCACGTGGTGATTCACGATCTGGAGTTGCTGAACATGCAACTCACGGGCGAAAATCCCACCCTGCATTTGCGGGTGCGGTGCAGCAAAGGCACCTACATCCGCACGCTGGGCGAAGACATTGGCGAGGCCCTGGGCTGCGGTGGTCACCTGACCATGTTGCGCCGGGTAGCGACAGGGCCATTTGACGCCAGCCAGTGCACCACGCTCGAAGCGCTGGAAGCCGCCACCGAAGAACAGCGTCTGGGCCGGTTGCTGCCGGTGCAGAGCTTGCTCGAAGGCTACACGCCGGTGTTGCTCGGGGCAGAATGCGCGGGGCGTTTTCTGAGCGGGGTGCGCCGACGGGGTGCCTGGCCCAACGAAGCGAGGGTAGCGGTTTTCGGACCTGCTCCAGGCCCTTCCGACGAAACCACAACCGACCGCGTGTTGCTGGGCAGTGCCCACACCGAGGGCGGCGAACTGATCCCGGGGCGGCTGCTGAGCCCCATCGAAATACAGCAAATCCTGGAAACCTCACCGGAACTCACATCATGAGCAAACAAATCCGCAACATCGCCATCATTGCCCACGTTGACCATGGCAAAACCACCATGGTGGACCAGCTGCTTCGCCAGTCGGGCACCTTCGCCGAACACGAAAAAGTCGTGGACACGGTGATGGACAACAACGCCATTGAAAAAGAGCGCGGCATCACGATTCTGGCCAAGAACTGTGCGGTGAGCTGGCAGGGCACCCACATCAACATCGTGGACACCCCCGGTCACGCGGACTTCGGTGGCGAGGTCGAGCGCGCCCTGTCCATGGTGGACGGCGTGGTGCTGCTGATCGACGCGCAGGAAGGTCCGATGCCACAAACCCGCTTTGTGACCAAAAAGGCGCTGGCCCTGGGCCTGAAGCCGATCGTGGTGGTCAACAAGGTGGACAAACCCGGCGCCAACCCCGACAAGGTGGTCAACGCGGCGTTCGACCTGTTCGACAAGCTCGGTGCAACCGATGAGCAGTTGGACTTCCCGGTGGTCTACGCTTCCGGCATCAACGGCTGGTCGTCGCTGGAAGAGGGTGCTCCAGGAGAACAGTGGGGACCTGACATGTCGGCCCTGTTCGAGACTGTGCTGAAACACGTTCCTGCACAGAGTGGTGACGCAGAGGCGCCCCTTCAGCTGCAGATTTCCGCTCTCGACTTTTCGTCCTTCGTGGGCCGCATCGGTGTGGGCCGTATCAGCCAGGGCACGATCAAACCCAACACGGACGTGCTGGTGATGGAGGGTCCTGATGGCAGGTCCATCAAAGGGCGTATCAACCAGGTGCTGACCTTCCAGGGCCTGGACCGTGTCCAGGCCACCGAAGCTGGTCCTGGAGAAATCGTGCTGATCAACGGCATTGCCGACATCGGCATTGGCGTAACCATCACCGACCCGCTCAACCCGGCCCCGCTGCCCATGTTGAAGGTTGACGAGCCGACCCTGACCATGAACTTCTGCGTCAACACCAGCCCGCTGGCTGGTCGCGAAGGCAAGTTCGTCACCAGTCGCCAGATCTGGGACCGTCTGCAGAAGGAATTGCAGTCCAACGTGGCGTTGCGCGTGAAGGAAACCGACGAAGAGGGCATCTTCGAAGTGATGGGCCGCGGCGAACTGCACCTGACCATCTTGCTGGAAAACATGCGTCGAGAAGGCTACGAGCTGGCTGTGTCCAAGCCCCGCGTGGTGTTCCGTGATGTCAACGGCGAGCGCCACGAACCCATCGAACTGGTGACCGCCGACATCGAAGAGCAACACCAGGGGGGGGTGATGCAAGCCCTGGGCGAGCGCAAGGGCGAGCTGGTGAACATGGAGCCGGACGGCCGTGGTCGTGTGCGTCTGGAATATCGCATTCCGGCCCGTGGTCTGATTGGTTTCACCAACGAATTTCTGAACCTGACCCGTGGTTCCGGCCTGATCTCCAACATCTTCGACAGCTACGAGCCGCACAAAGGTGACATTGCCAGCCGCAAGAACGGCGTTCTGATCTCCATGGACGACGGTGAAATCTTCACCTACGCGCTGGGCAAACTGGACGATCGCGGCCGTATGTTCGTGAAGGCTGGCGACCCGGTGTACGAAGGCATGATCGTTGGCATCCACAACCGCGACAACGACCTGGTGGTGAATGCCACGCGCACCAAGCAGCTGACCAACTTCCGCGTGTCGGGTAAAGAAGACGCGATCAAGATCACACCACCGATCGATCTCAACCTGGAGTATGGTGTTGAGTTCATTGAAGACGATGAGTTGGTGGAAATCACACCCAAGTCGGTTCGTCTTCGCAAGCGCTTCCTGAAGGAAAGCGACCGCAAGCGCAACAAATAAGCGTCGATGGGGACCGCGCCGTCCGTCTTGGGCGTCGCGTTTCGTGGCGCTTGTTCGCTGGCGCCTGGCTTTTCTTGAGAGCAAACCCATGCCTCCTTCCCGCCAGCTGAGCCACGCACAGGCTGTGGTCTTGATGGTTGTGGTGACGCTCCTGTGGTCCACCGCCGGGGTGGTGTCGCGGCAACTGGATTCCGCGGCCCGGTTTGAAGTGACGTTTTGGCGCAGTGCGTTCACGGCGCTATCCCTCTTGTTCATCCTTCCGGTTTGGCGCCACACCAGCGGCGCATATCAGCGCCAGCCGGTGTCCGGGCGATCCATGGTGGGCAAGGTGATGCACCGCCACTGGGGCGTGTTGCCGGAATCCCGTGCATTTTGGCTGTCCGGCGCCTGTTGGTCCGTGATGTTCACGGCCTTCATGCTGGCGCTGACCTTCACCAGCGTGGCCAATGTGCTGATCATTCTTGCTGCAGGGCCACTGTTCACCGCGCTGGTGGCCCGGTTCACGATTGGCCAGCGCCTCCCTGTGCGGACCTGGCTGGCCATCATGGCCGCTGGAGCTGGCATTGTGTACATGTACGGTAGCCAGATGGTGGCTGCTTTTAACGACGCATCGGCCGATGCCACGGCCCTTGTAGTGGGGTCTCTGGTCGCGCTTTGTGTGCCGGTGGCAGGTGCCATCAACTGGACCGTCGTGCAGCGCAGTCAGTCTCAGGGCGAAAAAATCGATCTTGTGCCCTCGGTGCTCCTGGGTGCGGTGATATCGTCGCTGCTGACGTTGCCGCTTGCACTTCCATTTGCGGCAACCGCCTCCGATGTGGGTTGGCTGGCGCTTCTGGGTCTTTTCCAGTTGGCTATTCCATGCGCCTTGTCGGTGGTGTGTGCCCGTGTCCTCAAAGCACCTGAAATTTCACTCCTCGCCTTGCTGGAGGTCATTTTCGGCATTCTCCTGGCCTGGGTGTGGGCGGATGAAAAACCGGTGACCGAGGTGCTGTTGGGCGGTTGTCTTGTCCTCGGTGCCTTGCTCGTGAACGAGTTGCTGGGCTGGCGTTCCCGCACCGGTGCATCCCGTACCCAATCCTTGAATCAGTCGCCAACGCGAACCTGACCTGCCATTGCGCAACCTAGCCAAAGGACCATGACCATGACCACCTCCCGAGAAGAAAACCACGTGATCACCGAGTTACGCGGCCGTGTTGGCACCATCACCCTGAACCGTCCCCAGGCACTCAATGCCTTGTCACTGGGCATGATCCGGGCCATTACCATGGCACTGCTGGAGTGGCGCGACAACGACCAGGTGCTGGCCGTGGTGGTGCGCGGTGTCAACAAAGAAGGGCCATTCGGGGTATTTTCCGCAGGCGGTGACATCCGATTTTTTCACCGGGCCGCCCTGAACGGCAACCCAGAACTTGAAGATTTCTTCACCGAGGAATATGCGCTCAACCACTTGATTCACACCTACGCAAAACCTTATATTGCGCTGATGGACGGCGTCGTCATGGGCGGTGGTATGGGGATCAGCCAGGGTGCCAGCCTGCGCATCGTCACCGAGCGCAGCCAACTGGCCATGCCCGAAACCGGTATTGGTTTGTTCCCTGATGTGGGTGGTGGCTATTTTCTCAGCCGATGTGCCGGGCGCCTGGGCGAATATCTGGCCCTCACGGGGCTGGTGCTCGGCGGGCGAGACGCCATGGCGGCCGGCTTGGCTGATGGATTCATGGACTCGGGGCGCCTGCCTGGATTGTGGAACTCGCTGGCGCAAACACCGTTTGAAAATGGAGCATCGGTGGAGCGGTGGTGTGCCAGTCACCTAACCACCACCCCCGTGCCAAGCGTCTGGCCCGTGGCTGAAGTGAACCGCATTTTTGGATTGCCCACGGTTCCTGCGATCGTGGCCGCACTGGCTGCAGCGGAATCTGACTGGGCCCGGGCCACCCTGGCTACCCTGGGTAAACGCTCGCCGCTGATGTTGCACGTGGTGCTGGAGCAGATTCGCCGGGCGCGTGGCATGGGACTGGCCGACGATTTGCGCATGGAACGCGGTCTTGTGCGTCAGTGCTTTCACTTGCGGCCGGGACCGGCCAGCGAAACGGTGGAAGGCATTCGCGCACTGGCGGTAGACAAAGACCACCAGCCCCGCTGGAATCCGGCCCGGGTGGAGCATGTGACGCCCGAGCAGGTGAACGCATTCTTTGAAAGCCCCTGGCCGGCACACGCTCACCCGCTAAGGACCCTGGGGGGCTGAGCTTCTTGCCGCCTAGCGCTGCCGGCTTTTCATGGCGCGCTCCACTTCACGCTTGCCTTCCCGGTCTTTGATGGTGTCGCGTTTGTCATGTTCGGCCTTGCCTTTGGCCAGGGCCATTTCGCACTTTACCTTGCCATTTTTCCAGTGCAGGTTCAGCGGCACGAGCGTAAAGCCCTTTTGCTCGATTTTGCCGATCAGGCGCCGGATCTGGTCCTTGTGCAGGAGCAACTTCTTGGTGCGAACGGCGTCTGGCGAGATGTGGCTGGACGCGGTGTTGAGCGGGTTGATCTGGCACCCGATCAGGAACAACTCGCCCTCTCGGATGACAACATAACCGTCGGTGAGCTGCACCTTGCCTTCGCGCAAGGCCTTGACCTCCCAGCCTTCAAGCACCATGCCGGCCTCAAAGCGCTCCTCAATCGCGTAGTTAAAGAAAGCTTTTTTGTTGTCAGCGATGCGGCTGTCTACGCCTTTGACGGGAGCGGATTTGCTGGAATTGGTGGCCATGGGGATTCAGGTGGGGCCGCAAGGTGAAACATGCAAGGCCCATACAATGGGGTTGGGTGCTCTGGCGTAGGTGCCTGTCGTATCGACATGGCCTCGACAGCTCTGAGGCCAGCCGGCTGACCGGCTGGTTGCCAGCCCGCGAGCACGCAGTCCCATTGTATGAAAACCATTCACAAATCTGTTTTGCTTTGGCACAGCGCACACGAAATGTTTGCGCTGGTGACCGACATCGAACATTACCCCCAGTTTTTGCCTTGGTGCGAGCACGGTGAGGTGCTCGAGCAGGCTGACCACACCATGGTAGCCAAGGTGGGAATGGCGATCAGCGGCTTGCGCCACAGTTTCACCACTCGCAATGTCCACGAGGCTGACCGAATGGTGAGCATGGAATTGGTTGATGGGCCGTTTTCGCATCTGGATGGGTGCTGGGTGTTCACCCCTTTGGGCGATGGCAGCCAGCGCGCCTGCAAGGTGGAGTTCACGCTGAGCTACGGCTTCAACAGCGCCACGCTAGCCAAACTGGTGGGGCCCGTGTTTGAGAAGATCGCAGGCAGTTTGGTGGAAGCTTTTGTAAAACGCGCCGATCAGGTTTACGGTGGCGTTTGATGCCCCCTCCGATGAGTCAGCTCCTGCATGTCGTGCTGGTCTATGCCAGCGCACCGCGAACCGTGCACGAGACGGCGCTTGACGTGGACTTCGGCACCACCCTGTGGCAAGCGCTGGAGCAGGCGGGCTGGCCGCTCCTATTCCCTGAAATCAAAGACCAGTCCGTCACCATGGGCGTGTGGGGCCGCAAGGCCAGTGGGAGCACCGTGCTCAGAGCGGGTGACCGGATCGAAATTTACCGTGATTTGCGCGTTGACCCCAAGGCGGCACGCCGCGAACGTTTCGTGGGACAGGGCGCCAGAGGAGCCGGCTTGTTCACCCACCGCCGGCCCGGCTCAAAAGCGGGTTATTGATCTGACCGATGCACGGTTGGGCCAGACCGGGGCCACAGCCAGCGGGCAAGACTTCCCAACACCACCGCTTTCAGTTCACGCTGGAGCCGCATTCTGATCGAATCACCTCATCGAGGCGTTTGGCCTCAGCCGCTCGACCGGTGTCGTCCATGATCTCGCGCTCACCCCTGGCATTGGTGGTGGCGATGCGAATCCCAGAGTCCAGTGTGGTTTTCGCACGCTTGGCCCGATCGCAGTTTTCGGCGCGTGTCTTGGTCTGGTGTTCTTCCACGGCCTTCTTTTTGCCCTGATCGATTAGCTCTGCCTGCTTCTTGAGCGCCTCCAACTGCTCGTCGCGCCCGGTCAGCTTGGGCGCGGCGCCCGTGCTTGTTGCTGCAGCCTCAGTGCCTGAGGGCGGTGCCGCCGTGCTGAGCGCCGGAGTGCGCGAGCCAGGACGTTTGAGGATGTTTTTGTCCGGCACGCTGGCCGGTGGTGGTGTGTCGCTGAACACCTTGCGCCCGGTGGCGTCAACCCACTGCCATTGGGCCAAGGCGGCACCGCAGGCAAATGCAGTCAAAACAGCAAGCGCCCAACGTCGCCACTGCACGGAAGATGAGGTTTTGTCAGCCATGCGGGGAGTTTAGCGCTGGGGTGACAAGCGAGCTCCACTTTGTTGCGCCTCAATGAACAAGTTGCATTTACGCTCCGCTGATCTGTTTCCGCACTCGCACACCCGGCTCACCAGGGAGCGACTTTGACGCGTAAATGCCCCGGCTACAATACTGCTTTTGGAGCTTTACCCATGCGCCTACTCGGCAAAGCGCTCACCTTCGACGATGTCTTGTTGGTGCCCGCGTACTCCCAAGTCCTTCCCAAGGACACCTCCCTCGCCACCCAGTTTTCACGCAACATCAAGCTGAACCTGCCCTTGGTGTCAGCCGCGATGGACACCGTGACCGAAGCGCGCCTGGCGATCGCCATCGCCCAGGAAGGTGGTATCGGCATCGTTCACAAAAACCTCACGCCCCAAGACCAGGCCGCGCACGTCGCCAAGGTCAAGCGCTACGAGTCGGGTGTGCTGCGCGATCCCGTTGTGATCAGCCCCCAGACCACGATCCGCCAGGTCATGAAGTTGTCTGATGACTTAGGCGTGTCTGGCTTCCCAGTGGTGGACGCTGGTCGCGTGGTCGGCATTGTCACCGGGCGCGATCTGCGCTTTGAAACGCGTTACGACCTGCCGGTGAGCGAGATCATGACGCCGCGGGAGCGCCTGATCACCATGCCCGACGGCACCACGCCAGCCGAGGCCAAGACCTTGTTGAACAAGCACAAGCTGGAGCGCCTGCTGCTGGTGAACGACGCCTTTGAACTCAAGGGCCTGATCACGGTGAAGGACATCACCAAACAGCTGAATTTCCCCAACGCCGCACGCGATGCGGCTGGCCGTTTGCGCGTGGGCGCTGCGGTCGGTGTGGGCGAGGGCACCGAAGAGCGGGTGGAGGCGCTGGTCAAGGCCGGTGTGGACGCGATCGTGGTGGATACAGCCCATGGCCACAGCAAGGGTGTGTTGGACCGCGTGCGCTGGGTCAAGCACAACTACCCGCAGGTGGAGGTCATTGGTGGCAACATCGCCACCGGTGGAGCTGCGTTGGCACTGGTCGAGGCGGGCGCCGATGCGGTCAAGGTGGGTATCGGCCCAGGATCCATTTGCACCACCCGTATCGTCGCGGGCGTGGGCGTGCCCCAGATCATGGCGATCGACAGCGTAGCCACCGCCTTGCAAGGCACGGGCGTACCCATGATTGCTGACGGCGGCATCCGCTACAGCGGTGACATTGCCAAAGCGATCGCCGCTGGCGCCAATACGGTGATGATGGGCGGCATGTTTGCCGGCACCGAAGAAGCTCCGGGCGAGATCGTGTTGTACCAAGGCCGCAGCTACAAGAGTTACCGCGGCATGGGCTCCATTGGCGCCATGCAGCAGGGCAGCGCAGACCGCTACTTCCAGGAAAGCAGCACCGGCAACCCCAATGCCGACAAGTTGGTGCCCGAAGGCATTGAAGGCCGCGTACCGTACAAAGGGTCGGTCGTATCCATCATTTTCCAGATGGCCGGAGGTCTGCGCGCGGCCATGGGCTACTGCGGTTGCCCGAGCATCGAGCACATGCGCCACAAGGCGGAGTTTGTCGAAATTACATCGGCTGGCATTCGCGAAAGCCATGTGCACGACGTGCAGATCACCAAAGAAGCACCCAACTACCGCGCAGAATGAGCGCCTATGTGCCAGTGGCCGTCCTGATGGACGGCCTTTTTGCTTTCTGAACAGCCCAGCCAGACAACGCCATGCAGCACCAGAAAATCCTCATCCTCGATTTCGGCTCACAAGTCACCCAGCTCATTGCCCGTCGCGTGCGAGAAGCACATGTGTACTGTGAGGTACATCCCTGCGACGTGAGCGACACCTGGGTGCGCGAGTTTGCCGCCGATGGTCAGCTCAAAGGCGTGATTCTTTCGGGCAGCCACGCCAGCGTGTACGAAGTGGACGACAAGGCCCCCGACGCAGTATTCGAGCTGGGGCTACCGGTGCTGGGTATCTGCTACGGCATGCAAACCATGGCGCAGCAACTGGGCGGCAAGGTGGAGGCCGGTCACACGCGCGAATTCGGCTATGCCGAAGTGCGAGCGCGCGGCCACACACCGCTGCTCAAGGACATTGCCGACTTCCACACGCCAGAGGGCCACGGCATGCTCAAGGTCTGGATGAGTCACGGCGACAAGGTCACCGAAATGCCGCCGGGCTTCAAGCTCATGGCCAGCACCGACAGCTGCCCCATCGCGGGCATGGCCGACGAAGCACGCGGGTACTACGCAGTGCAGTTCCATCCCGAAGTCACGCACACGGTGCAGGGCAGGGCGCTGCTGGAGCGATTCGTGCTCGACATCTGCCAAACGCGTCCCGACTGGGTCATGCGCGACCACATCGAAGAAGCCGTGCAGAAAATTCGCCAGCAGGTGGGCGACGAGGAGGTGATTCTCGGCCTTTCCGGCGGGGTCGACTCCTCGGTGGCTGCCGCATTGATCCATCGAGCCATTGGCGACCAACTCACCTGCGTGTTTGTTGACCACGGTCTGCTGCGCCTCCACGAAGGCGACATGGTGATGGACATGTTTGTCGGCAAGCTGCACGCCAAGGTGATCCGCGTGGACGCGGCCGATCAGTTCCTCGGCCACCTGGCCGGCGTGAGCGAACCAGAAGCCAAGCGCAAGATCATTGGCCGAGAATTCGTCGAAGTTTTCAAGGCTGAAGCCGCCAAACTTATTTCAAGTGGTGCATCAACAAAAGGTGCCAAGTGGTTGGCGCAAGGCACCATTTATCCCGATGTGATCGAATCCGGCGGCGCCAAGAGCAAGAAGGCCGTCACCATTAAAAGCCACCACAACGTAGGTGGCCTGCCCGAGCAGCTGGGTCTGAAACTGCTCGAGCCGCTGCGCGATTTGTTCAAGGATGAGGTGCGCGAACTGGGCGTGGCCCTGGGCCTACCACATGACATGGTCTACCGCCATCCGTTCCCCGGCCCTGGTCTGGGCGTGCGCATTTTGGGTGAAGTGAAGCAAGAATTTGCCGATCTGCTTCGACGTGCAGACGCTATTTTCATCGAGGAACTGCGCTCCACCATTGACCACAATAGTGGCAAGAGCTGGTACGAGCTGACCAGCCAGGCTTTCACCGTTTTCTTGCCGGTGAAAAGCGTGGGCGTCATGGGCGATGGCCGTACCTACGACTATGTAGTGGCATTGCGCGCTGTGCAAACCAGCGACTTCATGACCGCCGACTGGGCCGAGCTGCCCTACGCACTGCTCAAAAAGGTCAGCGGTCGCATCATTAATGAGGTGCGTGGCATCAACCGCGTCACCTACGATGTGTCGAGCAAACCGCCAGCGACAATAGAGTGGGAGTGATGAGCTGAACGTCAACCGAATGCACCTGCAAGCGGGTTTTCGCTATCAGGGTCGATTCAGATAATCGGCATCTTTCGCCTTGCCGCCATGCCCTCAAAGGTAGATCCAGTCGAGCCGCCAGCAGCCGTCTTTCGGCCAACCGACAGGCTGTTTTTCGGCGTATTCCCGGATGCGGCCACCGCCGAGCGCACGGCCAGCCACGCCCAGTATTTGCGCCAGGCACTGAGTCTCACCGGGCACGTGGTGGCGGCTGATCGCCTGCACCTCACCTGGCATCACCTTGGAGATTTCGTCGGGCTACCTCAGGTCAGCATCGACGCAGCTTGTGAAGCCGCAAGCCGCACCAAAGGTGCCCGTTTCGCGCTCACCTTTGACCGGATCGCCAGCCTGGGCCATCGGGCGCAACGCAAGCGACCGGTGGTACTGTTGCCTGGCGTGGTGCCTTCGGCGCTTTCAGATTTATGGTGCGCGCTGGGCCAGCATCTGGATGCGCATACCTGGCCAACGCGCCGGGTCCACGGCTTCACCCCGCATGTGACGCTGCTTTATGATCGGCAGCGGGTTATAGCCCAGCCAGTCGAGCCATTGGTCTGGGACATAACGGCCTTCGTGCTGGTGCGCAGCTTGTTGGGTCAGACCCAACATCAGCATCTTGGACGGTGGCTTTTGGAAAACTGACTTGTGCCATCGGATACGGCCTCGTCGGCGCGTGCGCGTCGTTGCGGCGGCTGATCTCCCTTTACAGTCGGGCGCCAACAGAGAAGCCACATTTACATGCCCCCCGCTTTTGCCGACAAAGATTTGTTTCATGCCTGCAGCATCATGCGCAGGCATCCTTTTCGGAGCCTGGGTTCGAACGACGATGAGGGTTTTCCGTTTTTGTCTCATCTGTCTCTGTATCTGGTGGGCCCAGCTGAGTCATGGTGCCTGCTGGGCCACAGCGCCAGGGTCAATCCGCATGGCCATTTTCCGCATGCCCGGCCAGAGGCGCTGTCCGATTGGATGGATCGCCTGGGTCTGACGGGCAAGGATGCTTGACATGCGGATGCTGTTGAATCTGGTGGGGTTGTTGTTGGCGCTGGGGGTGGTGATGTGGCTGGCTCGCGACGCCAGCCACATGCGGCTAAGCCCTTCGGCGACGGAGGGCGCACCCATCGTGAAATCGCCGCAGCAAGTACAGCAGCATTACAAAGACGCACTTGAAAGTGTCATGCAGCCAGCCCGCCTCCCAGCCGATGAGCCTTGAAGCGTGCGACTGTGACACCGACCAGCATGCCCTGCAACGCCGACCCCGACCAAGAACCTTGCGACGACGCAACCAGGGATGCACACTTCATGCGCCTGGCTTTGGCCCAGGCGCACGCGGCGGCGGCGCAAGGGGAGGTGCCGGTGGGCGCCGTCGTGGTGCATCAGGGCCGCGTGATTGCATGGGGGCGCAATGCGCCCATTGCCGGGCACGACCCCACGGCACACGCCGAAATCGAGGCCTTGCGCGCTGCCGCCAAGGTTCTGGGTAACTACCGGCTGGACGACTGCGAACTGTTTGTGACACTGGAGCCGTGTGCCATGTGCAGCGGCGCGCTGTTGCATGCGCGCATGAAGCGCGTGGTGTTCGGTGCGACTGACCCGAAAACGGGCGCCGCTGGCTCGGTGTTGAACCTGTTCGGAGAAACCCGCCTGAACCACCACACGGCGGTGCAGGGCGGCGTGCTGGCGGCTGATTGTGCCGGTCTACTGGCCGATTTTTTTCGGCAACGGCGCGAGGAACACCGCCGCAACGCACACCCGCTGCGCGAAGACGCCTTGCGCACGCCCCAGGCACGGTTTGATCTCCTGCCAGGCTACCCGTGGGCACCCCATTACATCAGCGACCTGCCATCGCTGAATGGCCTGCGCCTGCATTACCTGGACGAAAGGCCCTCGGCACCGCTTGGTGACGACACCCTGACCTGGCTTTGCCTGCACGGCAACCCCGCCTGGAGTTACCTGTACCGCAAGATGATTCCGGTTTTCACTGCAGCAGGCGGTCGGGTGGTGGCCCCTGATTTGATCGGCTTTGGCAAGAGCGACAAACCCAAAAAGGAATCCGCTCACACCTTCAGTTGGCACCGCCAGGTGTTGCTGGAACTGATTGAGCGGCTGGATCTGCGCAACGTGGTGCTGGTGGTACAGGACTGGGGCGGTTTGCTGGGACTGACGTTGCCCATGGCCGCACCGCAACGCTACCGGGGTCTGCTGGTGATGAACACCACGCTGGCCACGGGCGACGCACCCTTGTCGCCCGGCTTTCTGGCCTGGCGCAAGATGTGCGCGGAAAAACCGGTCTTTGACATTGCCCGCCTGCTTGCACGCGGCAACCCGCACCTGAGCGAAAAAGAATGTGCTGCGTACAGTGCTCCGTTTCCCGACCCCGGACACCGTGCCGCGGTGCGCACCTTTCCGGCCCTGGTGCCTGAGCATCCCCAGGACGATGGTGCTGTCATTTCCCAACTCGCCCGTGCGTTTTGGCAACACCAATGGCAGGGCCAAAGCCTCATGGTCATTGGCCAACAAGACCCGGTGCTGGGCGAGCCAGTGATGCGCAAGCTGCACCAACTCATTCGCCATTGTCCTGAGCCCGTGCTGTTGCCACAAGCCGGGCACTTTGTGTCCGAACACAGCGAAGCTTTCGCTCAGATCGCCTGCTCGCACTTCAAATCCTGACGTCCCGTTTGTATTCGTGCAGCCGGCCTATCCCGGATAATTGCATTCTTTGATTGCCGCACGATCTCATGTGTTGCCGCCGAGCGAAAACTGACCCACCCCAGGCCACTGTGCCGACTGAAAACTGACCCAGGTGTTTAACTTGCCTTGCTCAAATATTGGGCAGAGGGGCAAAGAGGGTGATCACCATGGAAATGTTGGGAAGAATTCGTCGGATGTACCTGCGCGACAAGATGTCGTTGCATGAGATCGCCAAGCGCACAGGTCTGTCGCGCAACACGGTACGAAGCTGGCTGAGGACGCCAGAAGAGG
>JAGXSV010000005.1 GCA_018333605.1 Hydrogenophaga sp.
GGCGCAATGCATCGCTTCGCTGGCATTGCGCCCGCCCTGGCGGTCAGCCCCGTTCCGGCCAGAGCTCATATCCCAATCGTCTAGACTCCAGCGGCGCGGTCGTCGGTGGACGTGTCTGGTTCCGGCCAGAGCTCATATCCCAATCGTCTAGACTAAGGTGGGGTGACACTGTGAGCGACGTACAGTTCCGGCCAGAGCTCATATCCCAATCGTCTAGACTAGTACGCGGCTGGCAGTGAGGAGCGCGAGCGTTCCGGCCAGAGCTCATATCCCAATCGTCTAGACTCACTCAGAAGGAGCACCGCCTGATCGCTGAGTTCCGGCCAGAGCTCATAGACTCGTGTCGTTCGCACTACACGCCAGCGCGGCGTTCCGGCCAGAGCTCATATCCCAATCGTCTAGACTTTTGAGCAACTGATGGCCGAGCGCAAGGTGGTTCCGGCCAGAGCTCATATCCCAATCGTCTAGACTGCTGGCCAACAGCTTCTGCCAGCCGATCCAGTTCCGGCCAGAGCTCATATCCCAATCGTCTAGACTCATTTCTCCTGAAACGCTGGAGTTGTTTGGGTTCCGGCCAGAGCTCATATCCCAATCGTCTAGACTCGAATCCGGCATGGGCGCCGTCGGCAACTAGTTCCGGCCAGAGCTCATATCCCAATCGTCTAGACTGTGGGACGGCGTGAGTCGTACTTTGCTGTAGTTCCGGCCAGAGCTCATATCCCAATCGTCTAGACTCGCATGAGTCCACACGTGTGCACCGGTGCGGTTCCGGCCAGAGCTCATATCCCAATCGTCTAGACTCGCATGAGTCCACACGTGTGCACCGGTGCGGTTCCGGCCAGAGCTCATATCCCAATCGTCTAGACTCGCATGAGTCCACACGTGTGCACCGGTGCGGTTCCGGCCAGAGCTCATATCCCAATCGTCTAGACTCAGATCAACGCGCAGGCCGTGGTGTTCAATGTTCCGGCCAGAGCTCATATCCCAATCGTCTAGACTACCGAGCGCCCAACAGCCCATAAGGGCGGCGTTCCGGCCAGAGCTCATATCCCAATCGTCTAGACTTGGCGTTGGCGGTCTGACGGACTCCGGAAAGTTCCGGCCAGAGCTCATATCCCAATCGTCTAGACTCAGCACCGCCGACGCCATCATCAGCGCCATGTTCCGGCCAGAGCTCATATCCCAATCGTCTAGACTTTTGCGTGAGGGCGTATTTGTGGCAATTCGGTTCCGGCCAGAGCTCATATCCCAATCGTCTAGACTACGCCCGCCAGCCGTGAGACAGCAGCCCTAGTTCCGGCCAGAGCTCATATCCCAATCGTCTAGACTTCGCGCAATGTTCGCGCACTGGTGCACCGCGTTCCGGCCAGAGCTCATATCCCAATCGTCTAGACTCACCCCCGGCAGCGTGTGGGAGCGCCTGGAGTTCCGGCCAGAGCTCATATCCCAATCGTCTAGACTCATGAGCATCCTCACCCAAATGGTCCTGATGTTCCGGCCAGAGCTCATATCCCAATCGTCTAGACTTGGACGCTGCAGAGGCCGTGGCTGCTGTAGTTCCGGCCAGAGCTCATATCCCAATCGTCTAGACTGTGGTTGCTGGGCATGCCCACCACGCTGGAGTTCCGGCCAGAGCTCATATCCCAATCGTCTAGACTGGGCCAGGTGGTCGGCATCCCGGCAACCAAGTTCCGGCCAGAGCTCATATCCCAATCGTCTAGACTAGAGGCTGCGGCAATGGTGGCGGCAGCGGGGTTCCGGCCAGAGCTCATATCCCAATCGTCTAGACTGCTGGCCAACAGCTTCTGCCAGCCGATCCAGTTCCGGCCAGAGCTCATATCCCAATCGTCTAGACTCGACAAAACGCGCGCCGGTTGGTGGATTTGGTTCCGGCCAGAGCTCATATCCCAATCGTCTAGACTTGCATCGGCCCCGCCCGCGCTTCCGTTGTGTTCCGGCCAGAGCTCATATCCCAATCGTCTAGACTCCCCTGCAGCAAGGCGCAGGCCGTGGCGCTGTTCCGGCCAGAGCTCATATCCCAATCGTCTAGACTGTCGCATAACGCCAGTGGCGACGCGCACAGGTTCCGGCCAGAGCTCATATCCCAATCGTCTAGACTCCGTTCCGCAAATCATCGTTGGGAGTCTTTGTTCCGGCCAGAGCTCATATCCCAATCGTCTAGACTAGAGCTTCGATAACCCCTTGATTTATCAAGGGGTTTTTCGATTTCTGGGGCTCGAAAAGCATCGCAAAGGTCAGAAAAGGTCGAACTGATCGGGCGTTTTTTTTGCGGGCTGTTTTGCTTGCCCGTGGAAGCTGACGATGCGTTCGTACTGTTTGTCGGTGAACTGCAGGATGTTCACTTTACCGCCTTCCGGTAGTGCCGACTCGACCTTTTTGCAGTAGGTGTCCACCTGGACGGGGCTGGTGCAAAAGCGCATGTAGACGCTGAACTGGCTCATCTCGAAACCCATGTCCAGCAGGGTGTTTCGGAAGTCCGTCGCGGCTTTGCGCTCGGCTTTTTCCACCACGGGCAGGTCGAACATCACCACCATCCACATCAGTCGGTATCCCGTGAGCATGATGGCTGTTCCATGTCGTCATTCGTCGCGCAGCGCCGAGGCCAGCGCCAACGGCAGTCCGGGCAGCGGCAGGTCCAGCTTGTCCCGTTGCCCGACATAGACCAGAGCCAGCGACGTGGCGAGCTTTTGCAAACAGACCATGACAGGCGTCGCACCTGCGTCGCTTTGCATGTCGTCGTACAGGGTGCGCACCAACGCCCGTTTGGTGTCTGGGGTGACGTGATCTTCGTTGTTGCGTTTCAGTTGCCAGACCTTGAGGTCGATGACGGGCCGGAACGGCTCCATCACATCGTCCACCAGTCGCATGGCGTTGTTGTCGTGGCTGTGGTGCAGGCCGATGCTGGGATGCAGGCCCGCCGCAATCACAGCGCGGGCGGTGGCCGCGCGCAACACGGTGTAGCCGTAGTTCAGCATGGCATTGGTGCCGGGGGCATTCTGGTCGCGGCGGAATTCGGGGCCGAACAACAGCGTCCAGTAGCGCCTTGCGCCTTGGGCTTCCAGGTTTTCCGGGTCGCCACTTTTGACCTTGGCCGCGAGGGCGGTGAGCGGCGCAGTAGGAGCTCCTGCGGCTTCAAGTGCTGCGGCTTGTTGTTCGAGCTTGGACCTGACCACAGCGGCCCACAAACGTTTGTGGGTCGGCTGGCTGGCGGCGATCTGCGCCTCGATCCGGTGCGATTGCTCGAAGTTGCCTTCGATGGGCAGCAACATGCCCACCGCGTTGTGGTTCGCGGCGCAAAGAACAAACGGCGCGCCGCGCTCGGCGAGCGCCACCAGCAGGTTGTTGGTGTAGCTCAGACCGTGTGCATTGGCGATGACGGCGGCTATGTCGTCCAGCGGCACCTGCCCCAGTTCCTTGCGTTCTCCCTCTGTGTCTTGCACCACCATGAACCCGCGGTGCATGAACAGGTGGCGCCGGTCATCGGCCACCTCGACGATGCGGCCGATCATCTCGGTTACTCCTTGAAGCCAGGGTCGCGAATCTCTCCAATGGGCGAGATTGTGATGGGACGAGCCTTCATGTTGCGGAGGCTATCGGCAGAAAACGCCATCTGGAAGAAAGTGTCGTTCAACGCAATAGCGTCATGCACTTTCCCTTCTGCCGCAAGCTTGCGTGCATTCAGCTTGGCAATGTAGCGGCCTGAGATATTGGTTTCGTTCGTGCGGACAAATGTGATTGAGCCGCTGCTGTTGATCTTCAGGACTTGCAAGGTCTCCAACACGCCACTCACCTCCGCGCGAATCGGGTCCCCTTTGGTCAACCGCATGACAAGCGATTCGCCAGATCGACCGGTTGCCTCGTTGCGCAACGAGGCAAGGACGTCTGCTGCCGAGCAAGTTGGCGCATTTTTCCGGAGTGCCCTTGCAAGCTCGTAAGCCTGATGAGTGGCGAGCACGTCGCCATTCCAAGAGCCTGTGTTCGAGCGAACGATCTCGACACAGTAGTTACTGTTCGAGAGTAAGCCTTTATATGCGATTGGTACGCCGTTGCTTTCACCGTGTCGCCGCTCCCCAGGGCTGTTTTTACGTGCTTGAAAAGGAATCACCGAGCGGACTTTTGCTGCGCTGCGACTGAAACCCTGAGCGTTGTAGATCGTCTGATCGAAAATTTCGCTCTGATAGTCATGGTCTGGCTTGTGGCTGACCCAAATCGCATCAATCGCTCGCTTGACGGAGCGCTGAAACCTCTTGTCCTCTTCTGTGCCCCAAGGGAGCGGCATTCCTTCGACCAGCCGGTTCAGTTGCCGCTCGCGTGCGCTGGCGCTGGCTTGCGCGAAGCGTTGCAGCATGCCTTGGTCGGTCACGGCGATCACGCAAGCGTCCACCGCGTGGTGTCGGTGGTCGTTGCGGTTCTTCTCGCCGTTTAGCCCCAGGATGTCGTTCAGCCCGAACTTGGCGCGCAGCATCGCTGTCATTTGACCGGGGATCACGCGCGTGGCGTGCGGACAAATCAGGCTCAGATACTCGCGTGCGACACGGCTGAGGTATCGGGTGTCGTTCAGCGCACGAGCCAAGAAATCTTTGTCTTCCCGTAGCCAGCGTTGGTAGCCCTCTTCACCGAACCTGTAGCGCTTGTTCTTCGGCATCTGCTCGGCACGGTCCAGCATGGCAGCCGTCGGCCAGCTCAGCGCTTCAAAGTCTGCACGAGCGTCCCATGGCGTGCGGTTGCCCTTGATGCGGTTGGCCTGCCGCATGGCGACAGTCTTGTTGTTCAGGCTGTCGTCCAGGGTTTGTGAGAAGGGCAGGATGTGCTCAATCTCCACTTGATCGCTCAACACCATCTGCGCGCTGATCTGCGCGCCGCTGTAAGGGCAGCGCCGATCGGCCGGGTCAAAGCTCAGCTCTTCCCACAGGATCAGCTTTTGAATGTCGGCATGGCGCACCCGCTCCGGCACGGTTTGCAAGATGGTTGCCGCGTCGGCCCGCAAGCGTTCATTGCGTCGCTGGTTTTTGGCCTGGCGCTCGTTGTCTTCCTTGCGTTGATCCTGGCTTTGCTTTAGGTCCCGCGCCACTTCCACGATCACTTCAGACGGATGCCCGTAGCGTTTGATGAGCGCGTTGACTACAACCCGGACCTGGTTCAGGCCGATGTGGACGGTGGGGTTGGCGATCTTGCCGAAGCGCTCTTCGTCGTTCCGTGGCTTGTCTTTGGCGAACGCGACATGACGCTGCAGGAATTCACCGTAGTAAGGCAACTCATTGAACGCATGGAGGTTTTGGACCTCACCAGTTTTGGGGTCGATGCGCTCGATGCCGGTGTCGAACGTTCGATTGGGTATTTCGCCGAAGTTGGTGAGTCGGCTGTGGTGCTCGAAACCCGCAGCCAAAACTGCTTTGTCGTAAGTGATGACCTCGGCGCGCAATGCCGACAAAATCTTGATCAAAGCCCTTCTGCTCAGAGAGCCATAGCCGAGAACGAGATTGGATTTCTCCGCAATGTGCTCCGCTGACGCTTCGTCAATGCCGCAGTATTTCTGCAGGCGCTTCACGAGCTTACCCAGAGATTCTTGGTTGATCAGTTGTCTGACGATTGCGTCTTGTTGTCGTAGTGACCATTCGTGCCATGCAGAGCCGAAGAACTGCTTCTTGCTCAGTTCCATGCTTGTGGCGTTGCCTTTCAATTCGGTCCGCTTTGCGTCGGCCAGGTTGAACTTCACCGTTCCTGGCAAACCCAGCAACTTCGGAATGGCTGTCTTGAAAGATTTTCCGCCCTCCTCCAGTGCCGCCACCAGCCGGTCCCGCTGCTCCAGCGTCAGTGCCTCTTCTTTCAGCCCTTCGCGCAGCACGTACAGGTGATTGACTTCCTGGTAGATGCGAAAGCGCTGCTGACTGGGCAAGGCAAGTGGTGCGCGCACTTCCTCGGGCATCAGCGTGCAGCGACCGGGCTTGACGGGTTTGAGGGGGCGCTGGTGCAACAGGCAGTCCTTGAGTTCTGCACGCGCCGTCTCGTTGAAAAGTTGGGGGTTCAGTTCCGATTGCTTGGCCCACAGCGCATCAAACTCAGCCTCGATCATGGCGCGGTCGATGTAGAGGTCGTAGCTCTTGTCGATGCGTGTCTTGCCGTCCTCCTTTTCGACGCGCTGCTGTCGGTACCGTGCGCGAACGGTTTGACCGGCCTGTTCACGACGGTGGAGGTATTCACCCACGGTGCGGGGTTTCCCTTCCGCGCCAGACGAGTCGAGTGCGGCGTGAAGCTGCTTGATGGCAGTTTTCAACGCGCCGCTGTCGTTGTCTTTCTTGTCTGTCTTGCGGTTGCTTTTGAAACCTCTCCGCTGGTTGATGTGGAAGACGGCGCGAGCGAACTCTTCGGGCTTCAGCGCTTCGTTCAGCCCCTTGGCACGCAGGCCGTAGGGGCTGATGGTTTCCAGTGCTTTGCGAGCTGCATCGTCCTTGGGAAAGAACCCGTGGTCAATCAGCGTGCGCATCATGCGCGCCTTGCGTTTGAGCAGTCGGTCGCGGCGGCGGCGCATGGCACGGGCCTCGCGCCGGGTCACGGCAAGTGAAGAGCCGTCCTTGGGATTACGTCCATCGCTGAAAATGCGACTCCCGGCTTTGATGACCGCTATGGGGGCTGGCGGTGTGTCGTTATTGAGCCGGAGAATGGCCCATCCGAGAGAAGTACTTCCCAGGTCCAGCGCAAGCCGATAGCGCATCTTTTGTGGCATTTTTTGCCTCCCATGAATCAAGATACCGTTTTGTAACACGTCGTGCTACCATCACTTCTCATCAACGATTGGGATATGAGCTCTGGACGCTAACAAGCTGAAAGATGCACCAAATGGAAGGGCCGCTACATGCGGCCCTTCGTCTTTTCAGCGTAACTGAGTTTTCGATTTGGATCGCGCCATTTCCAAATTGGTCAGCAGGTCTTGCAAACCGTCTTCGAGCCTTCCCAGTTGCTCAGCGGTCCGCTCAGGTCTGTGCCGCGGCGCAGGGCGGTCATTTCGGCCACGATGCTCAGGGCGATTTCGGGTGGGGTGAGGGCGCCCAGGTTCAGGCCCACCGGGCCGTGCAGGCGGGCGGCTTCTTCGGGGCTCACGTCAAATTCCAGCAGGCGCTCGCGGCGCTTGGCGTTGTTGTGCTGGGAACCCAGCGCGCCCACGTAAAACGCGGGGGTGCGCAGCGCTTCCATCAGCGCCAGGTCGTCCAGTTTGGGGTCGTGGGTGACGGCCACCACGGCGCTGTTGTGGTCCAGGTTCATGGCCAGCACCAGGTCGTCGGGCATCACGGTGGACAGCGTCACGCCGGCCATGGCGTCCCAGCCTTCGTGGTATTCGGTGCGCGGCTCGCACACGGTCACCAGGTAGTCCAGCATCACGGCCATGCTGGCCAGGTAGCGCGAAAGCTGGCCACCGCCAATGATGAGCAGGCGCAGGCGCGGGCCGTGCACGGTGCCCAGGGTGGCGCCGTCAAAGGTCACGCGGTCGCCTTCGGTGGCGGGCACCAGCCGCACCAGGCCGGTTTGCATGTCGAGCCGGCGCTGCACGCGCTGGTGTGCCTCGATGGCCACCAGCAGTTCGCGCAGTTGCGACTGCGGGCCCAGCGGCTCCAGCACGATCTGCACCGTGCCGCCGCAGGGCAGGCCAAAGCGGCGCACCTCTTCGGCGGTTTCGCCGTAGGTGGTGACTTCGGGTTTGCGCAGCGCCAGCTCACCCCGGCCCACGCGGCCAATCAGGTCGTCTTCAATGCAGCCGCCCGACACGGAGCCGGCCACCTGGCCGTCGTCGCGGATGACCATGAGCGAGCCCGGCGGACGCGGTGCCGAGCCCCAGGTGCGCACCACCGTGCCCAGCACCACGCGGTGGCCACGGCCTTGCCAGTCCAGGGCGGTGCGAATCACGTCGATGTCAATGCTGTTCATGAAAGGTTTCTCCGGGTGTTCGGTGGTGCACAAAACGGGTGGCGGCTTGCAGCCCCAGGCCCAGCAAGGCCAGAAGGGCGCCGGCGCCCAGCAAGCCATATGCAGCTTGCAGCACCTGCGGGCCAAGCGTGGGGCTGTACCAGCCCACGGCCAGCAGCAGCGCCGGGCCAGCCAGAGCGCACCAGCGGCGCGCGGCGTTGCATGCATTTTGTCGTGGGCCTTGCAGTGCCCAGGCCAGGGCCAGCAGCGCCATGCCGGTTGCGCCGTGGGCCCAGCCATTGCCCAGCTGCAACACAAGCGACCCGCCCAGCACCAGCGCCAGCGGCCATGCTTGCGCGGCCCAAGGCGGCCGTTGCGGCGGCAGGCGAAACAAGGAAGCAAGCGCCGGCAGCACCGCCATGAGCAACACATGAAAGCCCACCACCGTGGCTGGGGGCAAGCCCGCCGTGGCGCACCAGCTGCTGGTCAGCCAGAGCGAGCCCATCATGAGCCCCATGGCGGTTTGCGGCAGGGAGGCCACAGCACCGTTTGGCTTGGCGATGGGACTGGGCGAACCCGCTTCCAGCAAGGCAGACCACAAAGCCCACACCCCAGCCAGCACCAGCAGCAGCGCGTGCGCCAAAGGGCTGGCGGCCAGACTGGCCACGCCCAGGGCGCCGCTCACCGTGACCGCACCCAGCCACACCGAAGCCTGTCGCGGCAACTGCTTCACGAAGCCGCTGTGACCGAACAGCACCCGCAAAGCCCACCACAGCGCCACCGCCAGCACGCCACTGGCCACAGACCAGCCCAGCCGCTGCCCCTGCTGGCCCAGCCACACCCAGCCCGTGAGCAGCGTGGCCCAGTGCACCAGCGCGTGGGCTGAAGGATGTGGTGCGCTCCACTTTTTCACGTCAGCTTTCCATGGCGCCGGAGCGCACC
Organism: Hydrogenophaga sp.; assembly: GCA_018333605.1. Taxonomy (GTDB): domain Bacteria; phylum Pseudomonadota; class Gammaproteobacteria; order Burkholderiales; family Burkholderiaceae_C; genus Hydrogenophaga. The sequence goes on from JAGXSV010000005.1 coordinate 8,863, forward strand.
ACGCAACGCATGAGGCAGCGCCACCCAGGGCACCGCCGGGCTGGCTTTGCCAGACGGCCAGTGCCGCCCCCTCGGGGTTGAGGCGAAGTGCAGCTGAGGTATGTCATCTCCTGTGTTCCAACACGCCGGAGCGCACCACGCAACGCATGAGGCAGCGCCACCCAGGGCACCGCCGGGCTGGCTTTGCCAGACGGCCAGTGCCGCCCCTCGGGGGGTAGCGCGAAGCGCTGCGGGGGGCATATCACGTTCCCACATAGCCGTGCAGCTGGTCGTTGCCGCTGGCGGCGTGCACGCTGGCGTTGAACGACACGATGATGCGGTCCGCCTCGCCTGTGTAGGGCATGGCCTGGTGGGGCAGCCACGACGGAAACACCACCAGCTGACCTGGCAGGGGTGCAACGTCCAGGTGGGCCGACTGCAGGTAGGCGTTGCCAAAGTCCATGTGGGCGCCGCCCAGGTGGTTGAAGTGGGGGCCGTAAAAGCGGGTGATGCCGTTGCGCTCGCCCAGCACCGGGTGGGCGCTGCGCTGGGCGTCGGCGTCCACCTGCACGCAGTACACGCCCGACCACGAGCAGTTGCCGTGGGTGTGCACGTCGTGGTGGCTGCCCTGGTTGCTGATTTGAAACCACAGACCGCGCAGCGCAATCTGCAGGCCCGGCGTGGTTTCGGGCCAGGCGCCCTGGTTGGCCAGCACCACGGTCTGGCGCACGCTGTCCACGATGAAGCGCACCAGAGTCTCCCACTCGGGCAGTCGGATGCGTTGCAGCAGGTCGTCGCGGCTGGCGTAAAAGGCCGCCGCCGGATCGGCGCTTGTATCGCCCGCACGCATGGCACGGAACACCCGCACCAGCAGCGGGTTGACGTCGTCAGCCTGTGCACAGCGGTGCACGCCCAGCGGCGTGGACCAGAGCGACATCAGCGGATCGGGTGCCATGGTCAGCGGTGGCTCAGGCTTCGCTCAGCAAGTCCGTGGGCCAGCGCAGGCGATGGCCTGTCCTGGTGGCCAGCGCCTCGATGTCTTCGGGCGTGTCCACGTCGGTGCGGTAGCGCTGGTTGGTGGTGGCCCAGCGGTGCACCTGCTCGGGGTGCGCGGCTTGCCACTGCTTGCAGCCCAGCCGGGCTTCGCCGGCCAAAATCTGCTCGCGCACCTCGCCGCTGAACATCACCGGGTTGCCGGGCTGGCCGTCCACCTCGGGTTGCACCACCAGCGTTCCCGCCGGCCGCTTTTTGTAGGCGCCGATCAGGTCGTTGATGTCTTGCGAGTTGATGAGCGGCTGGTCGGCCAGCGCCACCAGCACGGTGTCGATCTTGGGCGACAGCGCTTGCAGCCCGATCCGCAGCGAAGACACCTGGCCCGCGTCGGGGTCCGGGTTGTGCACCACCGTCACGGGAAACTCTTGCACCGCCAGCGCAATGCGCTCGGCGTGGTGGCCAAGCACCACCACCAGCTCGTCCACCCCCGCGCCCGAGAGTGCAATGATCTGGCGCCGGATCAGCGCAATGCCGCCCAGCTCCAGCAGGCTTTTGGGTCGGTTGCCCATGCGCGAACCCGAGCCGGCAGCCAGCAAAATGCTGCCCACCGCAATGCGGCTGTAGAGGCCACCGCCACCTTTGAGAATGCAGCCCATGGTGTTTTAGCCTCCGCAGCAGGATTTTTTAGGTACGGCGGTGACGGCCGGTTCAACGGGCGCCTCCGCTTCAGCGGGTGCTGCAGCTTTTTTCGCCGCACCACCACAACACGACTTGGCCGCTGTGGGTTCCGGTGTGGGTGCCAACGCCGCTTCCGCCGTGCGCGCCACCGCAGTGTTCGCCGCCAGCGGCGCACGCCGCGCGGCCACCACCGCCACCAGCACGGTGAGCGCAATTTCTTCGGCGGTTTGCGCACCAATGGGCTCGCCCGCTGGTGCCACGATGGCGGCCACGCGGGCCGCATCTTCGCCGCTGGCGATCAGGCTCTCTTTCAGTACGCCGGCCTTGCGGGCGCTGGCCACAAACCACAGGGTGCGCGGTTGCAGCGCCAGCGCGGCTTTCAGCGCGGGCAGGTCGCGCCGGCCCTGGGTGGCCACCACCACAAATCCGGCCGCTGGCAGCGCAGCGCACACGCTGGCGGCGTCGTCGCTGGGCAGCACGGTCTGCGCGTCGGGAAAGTCGGGCGCGGTGGCGCCTTCGGCCACCACCGCCACGGTGAAGCCCACGCGCGGCGCCAGCACGCTCAGCGCGCGGGCCACCGGCGAGTCGCCCAGCACGGTCAGGTGGGCGGCGGGCAGCACCGGGTCAATGAACAGTTCCAGCGTGCCGCCCGAGTGGCAGGCCATGCCAAATTCCAGCACATCCCCCAGCGTGCGCTCAGCGGTTTCTTCGGTGGGCGTGATGCGGATGCTGCGCGGTTGTCCGTCGGCCAGCGCAGCGCGCACGGTCTTGATGACGGCGGGCTGGGCGCAGCCGCCGCCAATCCAGCCGTGGATGGCGCCGTCGGCGGTGACCAGGGCTTTGTCGCCCGCTTTGGCCGATGCGGGCGGCTGCACCCGCAGCACCGACACCAGGGCAAAGGGCTGTTGCTGCGCTTGCAGCCGGGCGGCAGCGGTGATCCATTCGGTGTTCATGGCGTTCTCCTGGGGTTCAGTTCAGCGAGCGGCTGGCAGCAGCCAGGTCGTTCAGGCTGGCGAGGGGGTAAAAGCGGTCGATACACGCGCGTGAGCGCTGCAGCGCGGCGGCGGCGGGCACCGCCCGCGTGGGGTGGAACCAGGTGATGCGGGCCCCGCGCGCGCGCACCGCTTGCAGCGCGGCGGGCAGGGCGTCGGGCGCATCGGTGTCAAAGCCGTCTGAAAAAATCCAGACCCGGGCGCCCCGGTTGAGCTGGGCTTTGGCGTGCACCCGCACGAAGTCGCGCAGGCTGCTGGCAATGCGGGTGCCGGCACCAAAGCCGGCGGTCACGGCGTTGATCTTTTCCTGAATGGCCGCCGAGTCGCGCTGCATCAGCGGGGTGATTTCGGCGAGCCGGGTGTGAAACACAAACACCCGCGCCTGGGCGGCCACCGCAAACGCGCGGGCCACCCGCAAAAACAGCGGTGCGTGCGATTCCATGGAGCGGCTCACGTCGGCCAGGATAAACAGGCGCGGCGGCTCGCGGCGCTGCACCATCCAGGCCGGGCGCAGCGGCTCGCCGCCCCAGGCCACGCTGCGGCGCAGGGTCTGGCGCAGGTCGAGCCGGCGCCCGGGTTGCGCGCTGTGCCAGCGCCGGGTGGGCCGGGGGCGTAGGCGCGCTGCGATGTGTTTAGCCAGTTGCTGCAGCGTGCCCAGATCTTGCGGAAGCCACATCTGGCCGTCGCGCTGGTGCAGGGCTTCCACCTCCACCTCGTGGCGGCTGGCGCCGCCCATGGCGCGGAGGCTGCCGGCGTCTTCGGTGTGCTGGCTGCTGCCGGGTGCATCGCTCGCGGTGTGGGGCGCGGCCTTGCCGGGCACGCTGGCGGCGGGCGCTTCC
>JAGXSV010000006.1 GCA_018333605.1 Hydrogenophaga sp.
CCTCGGCATCGTGGCTGAACATGGTCGAGCGCTTCTTCCGCGACATCTCCGAAAACCGTCTGCGCCGCGGTGTGTTCACCAGCGTACCCGAACTCGTCGCTGCCATCGATGAGTACGTTGCTCATCACAACACCAACCCCAAGCCGTTCATCTGGACCAAGAGCGCTCGCGATATCCTGCAGAAGGTCATTCGCGCCAATCGTCACTTAAGTTCCAAACAGAATGGAACACTGCACTAGCCATCAGTCAAGACATCCAAAGGCATGTCCGACATCGGATGTATGTGGGGATACAGATATGGGCCAAGGCACCAAGACGGCAGCTGCCATCACGGAAGCAGAGCGCCACAAGCGGCAGGTGGCGGTCGACTTTGCCCGTGCGAATGTGGGTCTTGAAGGTTTCAAGCCCGGCCCTGACGTCGAAGACCTCGCCGCTCGCTTCGTCAATGGGGAAATCGACCTTTCCACCTTTCTCAAACCGACGCTGAATTTGTCTTGAAATCAAAAAATAACTTTGATTTATAAGGATTTTCTTTTCAGCGGGTAGAGGATGGCGGGATCGCCACCCTCCGTTTCAGGGTCTCGATGGTGCGCTACTCATCTAAGTTGCTCATAGCTGGGTAGATAAGCGAATTTCGACCAGGCGAATACCTGGCTCCTCCGGCCCTCCCCTGGTTCAAGGCCTCTGAGTCCCACCCCTGGCGAACCAAGTCGTCGATGACCTGATCCGTCAGCTCAACACCATCGAGCCTTCCGAAGATGTCCAGCATCTTTCTTCCGACGCTCTGGGCGCGCAGCATCAGCTTCCTGATGCCTTCGACAGGGTACCCACCCACTGCACGTGTACCAATTTCTGGAACGGCAGGGCAGCTGAAATTGACGAACTGCCCGTTGAGTTCCATGTGACCATCCCAATCGATTTCGATCCCATCGTCGAACTCTCGAAACGGCCTTGGTCTGCTTTCAGCATGCCACCTCAGGCAAGCGGCACTGTTGTCGTCAGGATCGATCAGCCAGGCGTCTCCGATGCCGGTGGAGAAAAGGATCAAAGGTCCTTCAGAGGTGATCTCTGGCCCGGTCATGACGATGACGATTTCGCCCTTCGCTTCAGCATCGAGGATTCGATCAACCTCTTGGCCCAGGGTCCGCGTTGATACTGGACGTTCGGTTCGTTCCTGGCATTGGACAACGTGGTGCCAGTGGTCGTAGCCTGCACTCTTGGCTACCGCATTCAAGTGATCGACATGTTTGCCACCTTTGGTGGCTTTCAACCGCTTGGCCTGCTTCTTGAGTTGCTCGACGCGCGTAGATGTCGTTGGGATGTGTCGCATGACTGATTCCTGTTCTGCGGGAAGATCAGAGGTGCTCACAGCCCTGACCCACCACAGGTGGATTCAGACATGGGTTTTTGATGAAGACCATCCCAATGAAGGGTTTGCCAAGGTGAGCAGCTGGCGCAGGTCATGCGCGCAAAAATACTGTATCACAGGCAAATCAAAATGCCTATGGAGCAGCACTTCCGGAGCCTTGCGGCCAAAAAAACACCCCTGGCCAGATTTGGCTCAGGGGTGTGTAGATCGCTCTGATGCTATCCAATCGTGCCATTCAAGCGGTTCGCGGTTGCGCACTCACCGAGCATGATCGGACCCCGCTCGCGTAGGCGTTTGAAGGCCTCTGCAAGCTCACGAAACAGCGCCCGAAAGGGTTCGTATGCGACACCCTGCCCGAGCACCTCGTGAGCGGCTGTTGCCGACAGTCCAGAAATCAGCTCCGCCGGCACGCCTTTGATCCTGGCATGTTCGGTCGGGGTCAGCTTTCGCATCAGATCCGGGTCTGAGGGATGCCGGACATAGGGGTCGGTGGAACCGCCCTTGTTGTATGACTTGCGGATGGTCGGCACGCTGGTGGACTCACCATCAACAAGTTGCATGGCAAAGCCTTTGCCTGCAGCCTTGTCTCGAATGGCTTTGTCCTTCAGGTACTTCATGCTCGACCAGCAAGCCGCTTCGGGATCAACCACATCGAGCAGTTCACCCAAGGTGGTGCCGCGCACCTGCCCCCGAGGGGAAACAGTCTCGACCGATGGCATTCCATCAGTGGTGGCCACCATGGCCCAACGCACCCGGTTTTCCAGTGATCCAAAGTCATGCGCACGAAGAACGTGCTCACGAACCTGGTACCCCATGTCCCTCAGTTGCGAGCGCAGGATCTGCGCGGACGCAGAACCTCGGTAGTCCTCCACGTTCTCCAGAACGATGGCTGCAGGCTGCAGTTTCTGGACCAACGCAAGGGCAGCGTAAATCAAGTGCCCCACCTCTGGGTGGTCTTCCATCATGGAGAGGCCTCGCTTTGACTTGCCTGCACGCGACGCGCCGGAACAGGGCAAGCCCATTTCCAGCACTTCAACCCGAGGCACCTGCCTCATCAACCATTCGTCCTGCACCAACTCCTGGATGGGTGCGCACAGGGGAACGGATTGCGCACTCGCCGGATTGCAGTTCAGCGATTGTTCAACATAGGTGTCGTCAATTTCGCAGAGCACCTTCAGACTCAGCTCCAGGCCCGCATCCGAAAAACCAGTGTGAGCAGCGCTGGACAAGACGCCGGCACCGTGGGCGATGCTGGCACTGGCCAGTTGCTCACCGGCCGCGAGTTTTGAACACAAGCGCTCAATTCGCTCTGCTTTGGCTTGCTCTGACGCGGCACGCAGAATGAAGATGCCGTCGAGCCTGACGACCACGCGCACCACCTGCTGACCACACAAGGGAGCCAGGACCTCGCGACTGTTGATGTCGATGACAGGCAGGTATCGGCCGCTGCGCACTTTGCTGCAGACCGAATACCGCCCCTCGACATTGGGCACCAGCTTGATTCCCTGCTTCAGGGCGACCACATCGAATCGGCTTCCTGGCACAAGACCGGCAGACCCGACGCGAGATGTTTCAAACCACAGGCGCGGCGCGCCGCGATGAAAGCCGATCTTCTTGAGCCAGTAGCCCAGCGTTGGTGTGAGAGTTTTCATTTGATTTTTCCAAAAGAAAACCCCCCGGCCTGGTGGCACGAGGGGTTGGTTGAAGATTCATCGTTCAGACGAGGCCCTGTCCTGTAAGAGCGGAAGTCATGGCGCAACCTTCTGGGTCCAGGTGTCGTGCGCCAACGCCTCGATGGCGTCCGCCTCCGTGAGGTAGTACTCGTTCGACTCCCGAGAGCAAGGCAGACCATCGCTCACGGTGCCGATGTAGAAGCCCGCTTGAGAGTGCAGTACCTGAACTTCCTCGCGATGCCCACAGTAGATGTAGGCCAGGCGCCCATAGCGACGGAAATCCAGCGGTTCGCTATCGTTTGACGGGATTGACATGGGGAAATCTCCAATGAAAAAAAGCGCGATCGGAGACACCCCGCACCCGGCGCGGAATCTCGGTACCGCGCGGGTTGAACAAAAACGAAGAGGCAAGAAAAAACCCTCGGCCGCCGAAGCTGTGCGAGGGTTTTTGACGGAGCACCTCAGGTCAGACGACCTGGGTGCGGTTTGTTGTGGGCAGGACTTAAAGCAGCTCGGGCAATTTGCCTTCAGCCATCAGCTTGCGATCCGACTCCACCAGAGGGTTGCCGTACTTGATGTTGGTGTAGCCGATGCCGACTGCCACCAACGCCAAGAGGCCGACTGCAATAAAAAAGCCAGTCATTACGGGTTCCTTTCGAACTTGACGTTGGTACCAATAATAAACATCACTCCCAGGACCAGCAAGACCCACCAGTAGTGAGAACGCCCTTCGGTCAGGATGGGAACAACGATGCTGTTGCCGATGAGCAGGGCCGCAACCGTGCGGAACACCGTTGCGAAGCCTGCTCTGTCTATCTTGAGTCGAAGTTTCATTTATCGTTACTCCGTGCAATGCGTGGACACGCTGCACGCCCCTGCGTGGTGTGCGTTCCACGCGGGTTGAATCAGAAAACCCTTGACCGCCAAGGCGGTGCAAGGGCTTCAGTTGTCTACAGCTTAGGCGGCAAGCGCTTCACGTGCACCCTGACGGGTCCGTGAAAACGTGGGCCGTGCCGTCTGCGTCGTGGGCACTTCGCGTCGACGCTGCGCCAGGGGAGCCTGGGCAGCACGCGAAGGAGCCTGTTGCGCTTCGGGTTCCTGTTGACTTTCTTCGCCGGAGAGGCCTGCGTCCTCTTCAGAGGTCGCTGGATCTTCGCCAGGCTGGGTCGAGTCCGTCTCATCGTCGGCTTGGCGTGAGTACACGCGTTCGCCGTCGATGGTGATGGTGTTGATCAGGAGCAGGCGACCTTTGATGAGGCAGGCCATTTCCTTCTCACCGGTCTTGCGACCGTCCACCTTCACATCGCGTTCGTACAGGTGCGGGTAGATGTCCCCGACCTTGAACGAGATCACCACCTTGCGGTTCTGATCCACGTCTTCGATGCACTTCTCGACCAGCTCTGCGGCTTCCTGACCGGAAACACGCAGATCGAGGTAGGTGTAGTCGGGCGACTCGGCATTGCCCCGCAGTGCAGACACGCTGCATGCGAGAAACGGCTGAGCTTTGCGACCTGCCTGCTTCGGTTGGACCCAGCGAACACGGTTGAGGTAACCGATGCCGGACACGTGCAGGTTGAAGTGATTGGTTAGGGTAGCTGCGTTCATTTCAAAGATCTCCAAAGAAGATCGAGAGAAAACGCAGACCCACCCCCAGCCGTAAGGCCGAGTCGGGAAGCATTTTCTTCCCGACCGGGGGTTTACAAAGGACTGAAACTCTGAGCCTGACCTTGGGGGTCAGACCGTGCGCCTTTCAAGAGTTGAGGCGCTGCGTGGTGCCCGAGGGCTGATCACAAAACGAGATTACCACATGGTTTTCGCAGGCGTCAAACTCGGCGGGATGGTTCTGCGAATGCCTGGTTGGTGGACGCTACCCCACCAGGACCAGCCATTGCGCACCAGCGATTGACCGCCACCGGGCCAGCGCATCAGGGCTTCTGAGATGACTGCACTGTGGCCAGCGGCAAGAACAGGGTGCGAGGTGATTCGGGCAACGAAATGAAGCCGTGATGCTGGTAGAACGACACCGCTTTCTCATCCTTTGCATCCACCATCATGGCAAAGGCGGCAATCTCAGCGCGCGCCGCGCGCAGAAGTGCATCGGCGAGCAGCGCTCCCCCCAAACCTTGTCCCATGAACGCCTGGTCAACGGCCAGGCGCCCCATGCGAACGGCTGGCACGCTGGGGTAACGTGGCAACTTCTTTCCCGTCGCGGCAGGCAGTTCGGACAGCAGAACGCTTGTCGAGGCCAACGTGTAATAGCCTGCGATACGGCCTTCGTCCGTGACGGCCACGAAGCAGGCTGCAATGCGACGTTTCGCATCCTGCGAAACCTGTTCTCGCAAGTACCGGTTCAGCGGCTCCGAGTCGCTGCAGAAGTGAGTGCGATCAAATGCAGCATCGAGCGGCGCGAGCCGCAATGGCGCGCGGCTCATTCAGCGCGCAAGAGCTTCTTGCGGCGCGCGAACGCGCGCTTGAGCGCTGGCGCCGGTTCTGGCGGCGCCAACAACGCCTGAGCGAAGCTTTGCTGGTCAGACAGGGAAAGGCGAACCACTTCTGCTCGTTCAATGGCATGCTGCGCGGCATCTTGAACTGCTGCGACAACAAAATCAGTCATGGTGCGACCTTGAATCTCCGCAGCACGTTTGAGCATCAAGTGCAAATCGGTGCTGATCCTGGCCTCTAGGCGAGCGGTCGTAATGGTGGTAGGCATGGCGGCTCCTTTACCCAAATGATACGGCAAAATGCCGTACAAATCAACATCCAGAGGCAGCAGTGCAGCGACTTCGTTCTCTCGGCCGCGTTTTACCGTAAGCGGTCATCCAACTACGTCTTCCCACAGAGCGCTTGAGAGGGGAAGCTACGTGTCCATGTAGAACAAGGTGGACACGTATGTCAGAGATCGACGCAGAGGTGGTACGGCGCCTGGTCACGGGTCGCAAGAACGATGGACGGGCCGTGTACGACCCGCAGGCCAAGGCAGAGGTGGTGCGGGCGTGCCTGAAGCCGGGTGTGTCGGTGGCGCGCATGGCGCTGCAATGCGGCATCAACGCCAACTTGCTGCGCCGCTGGATCACCCAGAGCATGGGTGCAGACATGAAGGCAAGTCGGGCCAGCAT
>JAGXSV010000007.1 GCA_018333605.1 Hydrogenophaga sp.
TGGTGCGGCTGGCAGGAATTGAACCCACGACCCCTTGGTTCGTAGCCAAGTACTCTATCCAACTGAGCTACAGCCGCTTAGCCTGCTATTCTATCAGGGTTTTCAGGTCGACTTTTTCACCATACCTAAAATTGCATCTTGGTAGGCCGTGTAGGACTTGAACCATCCTGTCCGATGTTGACGTCGAGGTGTCGTGATGGCCGACGAAGTTGACATGCCCGCAGACCGCGACGAACGCGAACCCCCGCACGATTGGCCGCCAGCCGCAAACCCTACACACCGTCGGCCAATGGTCGGTGCTTCTGGTGCCGCGATCTGGTGGCGCCCGACCTGCGCTACTGCGACGATGGCTGCCGAGACGACCATGCCAACGCCGAGCGCCTGGCCAAGATCAGGGGCAAGCGATGACGCATTTTCTTTGGGTGATGATTTTTCTGTGGACTTTTTCCACCATCGGCAAAATCATCGGGTTGACCAAAGCCCATCTGCCGCCGCGCAAGCCCCGCGAAGAACCGATCGACGTCGTGCCGGGAGCTGCAATGGCGGCTTGGACGATCACGCGGCTGTGACTCAGCCCTGTACCCCTGTCACCACGCCGTTGCGCGTGTAGGCGAACTTGACCCCAGTTTTCCCCTCGTACTGGCGGGTCACGACCCCGGCCACCTCAAGCGTGTTAATCAGTTTCAGCATGTCACCCCGGCCGATGAACGTGCACTTGAGCATTCGCTGCTCTGACATGCCGACGGTCGGCAGCGCCGCCACCCCGCCCGCCCGCCCGACACACTTGCTTTGCGTCCGCTTCGTCGGCGGCTTGTTCAGCGCGCCACTTGACCATGAACGCGTCAACCTGCGCCTGATCCTGCGGGGGCAACTGCGCCGCGGCCAACAGCAGGGACAACAAGGCCAGTGCAAAAAGTGCGCGCATGGGGGCAGCCTTTGGCTGTTGGAACGATACACCAAACGCAAACAAACAGCTTTGAGTTTACGGAGTCGGCATACACCTGGCATACATGACTTTTTCCAAGAAAAAAGCACTTGCGACTTTCGTCGTAAGTGCTTGATTTCATTCACCATTTTGGTAGGCCGTGACAGACTTGAACTGTCGACCAAAGGATTATGAGTCCTCTGCTCTAACCAACTGAGCTAACGGCCCCAAGAGCCCTGAATTGTAGAGGCATGTTGCACCGCTCATTTGCTGTGGCTAAGGGCATTGCTCACCAGCTTCGACGTGACATCCACAATCTGAATCATGCGCTCATAGGGCATGCGCTGCGGTCCGATAACACCTAGCGTGCCGACCACCTGACCATCGACCTCATAGGGGGCCGTGACCACCGACAGATCTTCAAACGGTACCACCTGACTCTCGCCGCCGATGTAGATGCGAACACCATCGGCCTGGGCCGATACATCGAGCAGGCGGATGAGTTGGGTTTTTTGCTCGAACAGATCGAACATGCGGCGCAGGTTGCCCATGTCGCTTGAAAGCTCGCTCACAGACAACAGATTGCGCTCGCCAGACACCACCACTTCCTCTTGCGCAGCGTCGGCCTCGGCTCCAATTTCAACGGCAGCTTTCATCAGGTCGGCGATTTCACCGCGCAAGGCTTCGACTTCGGTCTTCAGCCGTTCACGCACCGCTTCCATGGCAAGGCCCGAGTAGTGTGCATTGAGAAAGTTGGCTGCCTCCAGCAGTTGCGACTGGGTGAAGTTGACTTGGGTGTAGATGATGCGGTTTTGCACATCGCCTTCGGGTGAAACGATGATGACCAGCACACGGCGCTCGGAGAGGCTGAGGAATTCAATGTGGCGAAACACGGACGCGCGCCTCGGCGCCATGACAACGCCGACAAAGTGGGACAAGCTGGACAACATTTGTGCCGCATGGCTGATGACGCGTTGCGGCTGCCCGGCGTCGAAACCTTGGCCCGTCATGTCGCTCATGGGTGGGAACCCATCGCGCCTTACCGTGAGCATGGTGTCGACAAAGAGGCGGTAGCCCCGGGCCGTTGGAATGCGCCCGGCCGAGGTGTGGGGGCTGGTAATCAGGCCCAACTCTTCCAGATCGCTCATCACGTTGCGGATGGTGGCGGGGGACAGCTCCAGCCCCGCAGCTTTGGCGAGGGTACGAGAACCGACAGGCTGTCCGTCGGCGATGTATCGCTCGACGAGGGCTTTGAGCAGCAGCTTGGCGCGGTCATCTAACATGGCTTCATTTTAGGAGGGTCTGCTCCGGAGTGGCGGTCCCACAGCAAGGGTTTTCGGGCAAACCACCACAAAGAAGCTATGTTGTAATTTGAAGATGAGTCTGCCATCCGACACCAGTTCTGCACCGCCCCGAGAGCGTCGGCCGCTGCGCTTTGCGCATGTGGTCATCATCGGCAAATACCATGCGCCGGGCTCGCGCAACGCGGTGGACGAAATTGCCCACTTTCTGCATGCTGAGGGTTGCGACGTGTCGCTTGAGCAGGAAACGGCGCTCAACACCGGTTTGCTGCAGTACCCGGCACTGGATGTGCCAGCCATGGGCAACACCTGTGACCTGGCGCTGGTGGTGGGCGGCGACGGCACCATGCTGGGCATTGGTCGCCAGCTGGCGCGCTACGGGGTGCCGCTGGTGGGTATCAACCAGGGCCGGCTGGGCTTCATCACCGACATTCCCTTTGAAAGCTACCGCGAAAAACTGCGGCCCATGCTGCGCGGTGAATTCGAAGAAGACCCGCGCGCCCTGATGGCGGCAAGCGTGTGGCGGGATGGCCGCTGCGTGTTCGAGGCCACAGCACTTAACGACGTGGTGGTGAACCGCGGTGGCGTGGCCAGCATGATTGAGCTGCGGGTGGAAGTGGACGGTCATTTCGTGGCCAACCAGCGGGCCGACGGTCTGATCATCTCCACGCCCACGGGCTCCACGGCCTACGCCTTGTCGGCCGGTGGGCCGCTGCTGCACCCTGCCATTGGCGGCTGGGTGATGGTGCCGATTGCGCCGCACACGCTGTCCAACCGGCCGATCGTATTGCCCTCCAGCAGCGAGATTGCGGTGGAAATTGTGTCGGGCAAAGACGCAAGCGCCAATTTCGACATGCAGTCGCTCACCAGCCTGATGCACGGCGACCGCATCGTGGTGCGCCGCTCAGAGCACGCCCTGCGCTTGCTGCACCCCGTGGGCTGGAGCTATTTCGATACGCTGCGGAAAAAACTGCACTGGAACGAAGGGGCCTGAAAGGCCGGTCACAATACGATCGACACCTCAAAACCCGACCCTGGATTCCGACGCTCATGAGCCTGAGACGCATCGTTTTGCGCGACTTTGTCATCGTGCAGTCCCTGGAGCTGGACTTGGGCAGTGGCTTCTCGGTCTTGACCGGGGAGACCGGCGCCGGCAAGTCCATCCTGATCGACGCCTTGCAGCTGGCATTGGGCGCCCGCGCCGACAGCAGCGTGGTGCGGGAGGGCGCTGCGCGCTGCGAAATAGCCGCTGAATTCGATGCGTCGCCAGCGCTCACGCCATGGTTTGAAGAGCAGGGTTTTCCGGTAGAAGACACTTTGCTGCTGCGCCGCACCGTCGACACCGAAGGCCGAAGCCGCGCCTGGATCAATGGCAGTGCAGCGACCATGACGCAACTCAAGGCCTTGGCCAATGATCTGGTGGACATTCACGGCCAGCACGCTTGGCAAAGTCTGACCCGCTCTGATGCGGTGCGCGAACTGCTCGACGCCTATGCCGGCGCAGACACCACAACCGCCCAGCGCTGCTGGACCGAATGGCGCAGCAAGCGCAAGGCGCTGGAAACGGCTACCGAACGCCAAAGCACGCTGCAGCAGGAAAGCGAACGCCTGGCCTGGCAAATTGCCGAGCTCGACAAGCTTGCACCCCAGCCCGACGAGTGGGTCGAACTGAACACCCAGCACAGCCGCCTGGCAAATGCCCAAGCGCTGCTGGACGCGGCGCAGGTGGCGGTGTCGGCGCTGGACGATGACGAGCCCAGCGCGGGCAGTCTGCTTCACCGCGCCCTCACCGCCCTGCAGGCACAGGCCCACATCGAACCCCAGTTTGCCGACGTCATTGAGGCGCTGGAAGCTGCGCTGGCGGGCGTGCAGGACACCGTGCACAGCCTGCACCAGTACGCACGGCGTACCGAACAAGACCCGGCCAGCCTCGAAGCGCTGGACCAGCGCCTGTCGCAATGGATGTCGCTGGCGCGGCGCTACCGCCGCCCGCCCGAAGAACTGGCGGCGCTGCACGCTCAATGGCGAGACGAACTGAGCCGGACTGACCAGGCGCTGGACTTGGTAGCGCTGCAACACGCCGAACGCCAGGCTTGGCAAGCCTTTGCAGCCGCACTGCAGGTGCTGACGAAAAAGCGTCAGCAAGCTGCGCCCAAACTGTCTCAGGCGGTCACAGATGCCATGCAGAGCCTGGGCATGCAGGGCGGTCGCTTTGAGGTGAGCCTGCAGCGGCTGGACGAGCCCCAGGCCGAGGGTTGGGAACAGGTGGAATTTCTGGTGGCTGGCCACAGTGGCGTTACGCCGCGTCCGGTGGGTAAAGTGGCTTCTGGCGGCGAGCTTTCGCGCATTGCGCTGGCCATCTCCGTCGTCACCAGCCGCCTGGGGCAAGCGCCCACCCTGATTTTTGACGAAGTGGACTCGGGCATTGGGGGCGCGGTGGCCCACACCGTGGGCAAGTTGCTGCGACAACTCGGCGCCGACCGCCAGGTGCTCGCCGTGACCCACCTGCCGCAAGTGGCCGCCTGCGCCGACCACCACCTGCTGGTAAGCAAACAGCAGGCTGGTCTGCAGACGGTCAGTACCGTCAAGGCCATCACAACGCAGGACCGTGTGAGCGAACTCGCCCGCATGCTGGGCGGCAGCGAAGCGTCAGAGGTGTCGCTCGCTCACGCACGTGAACTGCTAACCATCTGAGTACCCAGCCGATGACCGACCTCACCCCACCCAAGATTCAACTGGTGCTCATCACGGGCCTGTCCGGTTCGGGCAAATCGGTGGCGCTCACCGCCCTTGAGGACATGGGCTTTTACTGCGTGGACAACCTGCCGCCCGAACTGCTGGAAGCCTTCATTGCCCTGGAGCAGAGCCACCAGGCCAGCAAAGTGGCCATTGCGATGGACGTGCGCAGCGCAGCATCGCTGCCGGGTTTGCCCCAGAGGCTGGCCTTGTTGATAAACAATTCAGACCGTCGCGTCGCCCTAACCACGGTTTTTCTGGACGCCACCACCGAAACCTTGGTACGTCGCTTTTCCGAGACACGCCGGCTCCACCCGCTGTCGCTCAAAACCGCAGACGACCAACAGCGTGCGCTTACCGATGCGATTGAGCACGAACGCGAGTTGCTGGCCGAATTGCGAGACAAGGCCCTGGTTTTTGACACCAGCCTGATCCGACCCGCACAACTGCGCAGCCAGATCAAAGACTTGCTGGGTTCCACCCAAGCCCCGCTGACACTGGTTTTTGAATCATTCGCCTTCAAGCGCGGCATTCCCATGGATGCCGACTTTGTGTTTGACGTGCGCATGCTGCCCAACCCCCATTACGAGGCTGAACTCAAGCCCATGAGCGGACGAGACGCGGCGGTGGCCAACTACCTCGCGGCCCAACCCGAAGTGGGCGAAATGCAGGATCAGATCGTGGATTTTCTCCGCCATTGGCTGCCGAAAATGCTGCGCGACCACCGCAGTTATGTCACGGTGGCGATCGGCTGCACCGGTGGGCAGCACCGTTCGGTCTACCTGGTTGAGCAACTCGCGC
This sequence comes from Hydrogenophaga sp., assembly GCA_018333605.1. GTDB lineage: Bacteria > Pseudomonadota > Gammaproteobacteria > Burkholderiales > Burkholderiaceae_C > Hydrogenophaga. Next base: position 5,764 of record JAGXSV010000007.1, read on the forward strand.
AGGTGTTTTCAAGTGAATGGGCCGCACGGGTGCGCCACCGGGAAATTGACGGTTGGCCGGTTCGCGGGCCCCAGGCATCCTATTGATCCGGCCCTGTGAAGTCCTAAGCCGCATAGCGGACGTGGCGGTCCTGGAAGTAGCTCATGACGCGCTCGGGGTTGTGCTCCAGCATCGCCCTGTGATCATGGGCCGCATCGCGTAGCTTGGCCTTGGTTCGCACCGGCACGCGCTTGCCCATCTCTTGTTTCAAGTCCGCGTTGAGCCGCTCCTCCGGGTTGAGTTGCGGGCTGTAGTTGGGTAGGTAGAACAGCTCAATCTGGTCCTGGCGCTCAGCCACCCACGCCTTGACCCGCCTGCTGTGGTGAACCCGCAGCTTGTCCAGAATCAGAAAGACTTTTTTGCCCGCGTCTTTGATCAAGGCTTGCAGAAATTCGATCAGCTTCTCAGCATCAAAAGCCTCGTCAATGATCATCCAACGCGTCTTGCCCTGGTTG
>JAGXSV010000008.1 GCA_018333605.1 Hydrogenophaga sp.
CCTCGGCATCGTGGCTGAACATGGTCGAGCGCTTCTTCCGCGACATCTCCGAAAACCGTCTGCGCCGCGGTGTGTTCACCAGCGTGCCCGAACTCGTCGCTGCCATCGATGAGTACGTCGCTCATCACAACACCAACCCCAAGCCGTTCATCTGGACCAAGAGCGCTCGCGATATCCTGCAGAAGGTCATTCGCGCCAATCGTCACTTAAGTTCCAAACAGAAGGGAACACTGCACTAGTGGGTCAGTTTTCGGTCGGCGGCAACACCCCACCCCACGTCGGCCCAATCGGCCCATGTCCAGCACTCCAACGTCCATTTTTTCGCTACCGTTTGGCTTCGGCATTGCCCGCGCGTTGGATCAAGATTCGGTGCCTCGATTTTCGGGCACACCAGGACAATGCCGTCCTCATCTTCGGGGCGCACGGTGAGCAATCCGGGCTATTGCTCCGGCCCCATGAAGTAGAAACCGTTCGCTATGGGCCTGTAGAAGGGCTTCGACAGGCCAGCCCGAACGGAAATGAATACTTCACCGGGCCTGATCTATAGGATCATTTTCAGAACAGGGGGTCAAGTGGCCCATGTTCATCAGGGGAAAGGTCGGCAAGGGTGGGTGCGGGCAGTGCGTACCCGGTCGCATGAAAAAAGGGCGCCAATGGCGCCCTTGTGGCTTCAGGTCGGCTCTACCTTCAGGCCAGATCGCTGATCGGCACGCAACTGCAGAACAGGTTGCGGTCGCCGTAGACGTTGTCAATGCGGCCCACCGATGGCCAGTACTTGGCGTGGGCGCGGGTGGATGCACTGGCTGCACCCACATCGCGCGCATAGGGATGTATCCAGTCAGCGGTCATCAGGCTGGCTGCGGTGTGCGGGGCGTTTTTCAACGGGTTGTCGTCCTGCGGCCAGGTACCGGCTTCAATGTGGCGAATTTCTTCACGGATGGCGATCATCGCGTCGATGAAGCGGTCCAGCTCTTCCAGGGTTTCGCTTTCAGTGGGCTCCACCATCAGCGTGTTGACCACCGGGAAGCTCAGTGTGGGTGCGTGGAAACCGTAGTCCATGAGGCGCTTGGCCACGTCTTCGGCCATCACACCGCTGGTTTCCTTGAAATGGCGCAGGTCCAGGATGCACTCGTGCGCCACGTGCCCGTTGTCGCTGGCGTACAGCGTCGGGTAGTGGTCGGCCAGGCGCTTGCTGATGTAGTTGGCCGCCAGAATGGCTGCTTCGGTGGCGTGCTTCAGCCCGTCAGCTCCCATCATGCGGATGTACATCCAGCTGATGGGCAATACCGCTGCATTGCCCAAAGGTGCAGCACTGACAGCACCCACGCCGCCCTTGACGCCACCGGTGACATGACCCGGCAAGAAAGGCACCAGGTCTTCCACCACGCACACCGGGCCTACGCCCGGGCCGCCACCGCCGTGGGGAATGCAGAAGGTCTTGTGCAGGTTCAGGTGGCTGACATCTCCGCCAAATTCACCCGGCGCGGCCACGCCCACCAGCGCGTTCATGTTGGCGCCGTCCACATACACGCGGCCACCGTGCTGATGCACCAGGGCACACAGTTCTTTCACAGTGGTTTCGAACACGCCATGGGTGCTGGGGTAGGTGATCATCACCGCCGCCAGGTTTCCACTGTGCTGCTCGCACTTGGCGCGCAAGTCGGCCATGTCCACGTTGCCGTTCTCGTCACACTTGGTCACCACCACCGTCATGCCCACCATCTGGGCCGACGCGGGGTTGGTTCCGTGGGCGCTGGACGGGATCAGGCAGATGTTGCGATGGCTCTCGCCGCGCGAGGCGTGGAAGCCCTGAATGGCCAACAGACCGGCGTATTCGCCCTGGCTGCCCGCGTTGGGCTGCAGGCTGATGCCGGCGTAACCCGTGGCCTGGCAGAGCCAGGCGCGCAACTGTTCGTCGAGCGCTTGGTAGCCCTGCAGCTGGTCGGCAGGGGCAAACGGGTGCACGTTGGCAAATTCGGGCCAGGTGATGGGAATCATCTCGCTGGTAGCGTTGAGCTTCATGGTGCAGCTGCCCAGCGGGATCATGCTGCGGTCCAGCGCCAGGTCTTTGTCTGAAAGCGCCCGGATGTAGCGCAGCATGCCGGTCTCGCTGTGGTGGCTGTTGAACACCGGGTGGGCCATGAAGTCGCTGGTGCGGCGCAGCTCGGGCGGGATCATCGGCTCGACGCCTTTTTCAAACGCGTCGAAGCTGGGCAGGGCCTGGCCTTCGCTGGCGAACACGCGCCAGAGCGCGGCAATGTCCTCGCGTGTGGTGGTTTCGTCCAGCGAGATCGTGATGCTCTGGTCGCAGGCCTGGCGCAGGTTCATGCCGGCGTCGCGTGCGCGCTGCATCAGCGAGGCCGTGGCGTCTTTGGCCAGCACCCAGAGGGTGTCAAACGCGGTTTCCTTGCGCAGCGTGTAGCCCATGCCCTGCAGGCCGCGGGCCAGCACGGCGGTGTAGGCGGCCACGCGCTGGGCGATGCGCTTCAAGCCCTGCGGGCCGTGGTAAACGGCGTACATGCTGGCCACCACGGCCGGCAGCACCTGCGCGGTACAGATGTTGGACGTGGCTTTTTCGCGGCGGATGTGTTGCTCGCGAGTCTGCAGCGCCAACCGGTAGGCCGGGTTGCCGTGCACGTCCACGCTCACGCCCACCAGGCGGCCGGGCAGCGAGCGCTTGTACTCGTCGCGGCAGGCCATGTAGGCAGCGTGCGGGCCGCCGGCGCCCATGGGCATGCCAAAGCGCTGGGTGGTGCCCACCACAATGTCGGCGCCCATTTCACCGGGCGCTTTCAGCAGGGTCAGCGCCAGCAAATCGGCCGCCACGATGAAAGCCGCAGATTGTGCGTGGCTCCGGGCAGCGTAGGTGGTGAGGTCTTCCACCAGGCCGGTGCTGTTGGGGTACTGCGCCAGCGCGGCGAAATGCTCGCCGTTCAACGCGGCGGCCCAGGCGTCCGCGCTGGGCGGCACCAGTACCTCGATGCCCAGCGGCTTGGCGCGCGTCTGGATCACTTCAATGGTCTGTGGGTGGCAAGCGCGCGACACCACAAAGACTTTGCTTTTGCTCTTGACGGTGCGCATGGCCAGCGTCATGGCTTCGGCGGCGGCGGTGGCTTCGTCCAGCATGGACGCGTTGGCAATCGCCATGCCGGTGAGGTCGGTCACCATGGTCTGGAAGTTGACCAGCGCCTCCATGCGGCCCTGCGAAATCTCGGCCTGGTAGGGCGTGTAGGCGGTGTACCAGGCGGGGTTTTCCAGGATGTTACGCAGGATCACACCCGGCGTGTGCGTGCCGTAATAGCCTTGCCCGATGAAGCTCTTGAGCAACTGGTTTTGCTGGGCCAGCGCTTTCAACTCGGCCAGTGCGGCGGCTTCGGTGACGGCGGGCGGCAGGTCCATGCCCGCGCTGCGCGCAATGCTGCGCGGCACGATGGAGTCGATCAGCGCACGGCGCGAAGCCTCGCCAATGACCGAGAGCATGAATGTCTCGTCAGCTTCGCTGATGCCGATGTGGCGGGCAATGAACTCGCTGGCGTTTTCGAGTTGATCGAGGGGTTTGACAGACGGCATCAGCATGGGGCGACCTTGTTGCGATAGAAAAGTCAGATGTTCAAGTGGGCGAGTTGCATCCGCAGCGAGCGCTGTGGCCCCATTCGGGGGCGCCGCGGAGGCGGCTTCGCCGGGCCGCCAGCGCAGCCCCTTGAGGGGGTCTCGTGCCGCGCGGCGGGGGGGGCAATCTCAAGCGGCGAAAGCGGCGTAAGCGGTTTCGTCCAGCAGCGCATCCACCTGGGACGGTTCGGACAGCTTCACCTTGAAGAACCAGCCGGCGTTCAGCGGGTCGCTGTTGGCCAGTGAGGGGTCAGCGCGCAGGGCTTCGTTCACTTCCACCACTTCGCCGCTGATGGGCATGTACACGTCGGCGGCAGCCTTGACGGACTCGACCACGCCCGCCACTTCTTTCTGGGCAAAGGTCTTGCCCACTTCGGGCAGGTCCACAAACACCACGTCGCCCAGCGCGTCTTGCGCATGGGGGGTGATGCCGACGGTGGCGATGTCGCCGTCAACGCTGATCCATTCGTGGTCTTCGGTGTATTTGGTGGTCATGATGGGCTCCGGTGAAAAGGTTGGTGGTTGAGAGCGAGGGCTGCAGGTCGGCTTCTAGGGTCAACACAGAACCGGCTTTGCCCGGCTTCTGGTGGCTTCCCCTGTCAGTGAAAATACGCGAAGCGGTGCAGGAGGTGACCCATGTCAGCCGCGGAAGTAGCGGTTGGGTACAAAAGGCATGGGCGCCACTTCCATGGGCACGGCCTTGCCGCGCACGATGGCATTGATCCGCGTACCCGTGGCGGCGAATGCGGGCGTGACGTAGCCGATGGCCACCGGCTTGTCCGCCGTGGGCCCCAGCAAGCCGCTGGTGACTTCGCCAATGGTTTCGCCGTTGGGGGCCTGCAGTTCGGTGTGCTCACGCACCGGCACACGCGCCAGCGCGATCAGGCCCACGCGCTTGCGGGGCAGGGCCTCGGTGCCGTCCAGCTGAGCCAGCACACGCGCCGCGCCGGGAAAGCCGCCAGCACGCGCGCCACCGGTGCGGCGCACTTTTTGGATCGCCCAGTTCAGCGCGGCTTCCACCGGTGTGGTGGTGGTGTCGATGTCTTGCCCATACAGGCACAGGCCGGCTTCCAGGCGCAGCGAATTGCGGGCACCCAGTCCCACCGGTTTCACGTCGGGCTGAGCCAGCAGGGCGCGGGCAAAGTCGGCAGCCACCAGTGCGGGCAGCGAGATTTCAAAGCCGTCTTCGCCGGTGTAGCCGCTGCGGGTGATGTACAGGTCGGCACCGGCCCAGGTGAAGGCGGCGCCAGTCATGAACACCAGCTGCGACACGCCAGGCAGCAGGCGTTTCAGGGCGGTCACGGCTTGCGGGCCTTGCAGGGCGAGCAGGGCGCGCTCGAACTGTGCGTCCACATGGCACAGCTTGCCGATGCTGGACTGGATGTGGGCCAGGTCGCCGTGTTTGCAGGCGCCGTTGACGATCACAAAAATGTCATGGCCCCGGTTGACAAACATCAGGTCGTCGATGATGCCGCCGGCCTCCGTCAGCAGCAGGCCGTAGCGCTGTTTGTTCACGCCCAGGTCCACCACGTCCACCGGCATCAGGGTTTCAAAGGCGGCGGCGGCGTCTGGCCCCACCAGGCGCAGCTGGCCCATGTGAGACACGTCAAACAAACCGGCTGCGGTGCGGGTGTGGTGGTGTTCGGCCATCAGGCCGGCGGGGTATTGCACCGGCATGCTGTAGCCCGCAAAAGGCACCATGCGGGCCCCCAGTTCGAGATGCAGGGCGTGCAGCGGTGTGTGCAGCAGTTCGGAAGCGGTGGGGGCGTCAGACACGGCGGGCTTTCTGGAGGGTTGTACCGGGGCTCAATGGGGCAGACCCACTGAAGGGCGTACACGGTTCATCCGTGCGCTGCCCCACTGTCCGCTTTACCTGAGAGATTCACACGGGCGATGCCGCGCTTGCTCCTTCGGTGGGCTGTCTTTGCAACAACCTCTCTCCAGTGGGGTACAGCGGCTTTTCAGCCGCTGCTTGCCAGTCCTTTTGCCTGAGCGTTCAGGGCTTGCTGGTTCAGCAAACCGCCTGCGCCTTCGGCGGCCACCCGTGGGGCGGCTCTCTCCTGACAGACGCGCATTCTAAAGCACAGCGCGTGTTTTCAGGGCAACGCGAAACGCGTTCAGCCCTGGTTTGGCTGGAATTCAAAACACGCTGTTGCAGCGTTCCAGGCCACCTGGCGCTGGGCGCGGTGCATGCAAGCCTCAATGCGGCGCGCATTGGGCTCGTCGGTGGCAGCAATCCAGGCCAGAGCCTGCTCGCGGCTGCGGCCAAATTGCTGGTGGCGCTGGGCCAACCGGTCGAGCCGCAAGGCCGGGTCCACCTGCAGGTACCACACCTCGTCCAGCAGGTCGGCCACAGGCGCCCAGCCAGCCTCCTGTAGCAGCAGGTAATTGCCCTCGGTGATGACCAGCGGGGTGTGCGCGAAGACGGGCAGGGCGCCGGCCACGGGTTCTTCCATCTCACGGCGAAAGTCGGGCGCGTAAACCACCTCGTCAGCCGCCTGCGCGCGCAGGCGGCGCAGCAGTGCCGCGAAGCCGGCGGCGTCAAAGGTGTCGGGTGCGCCCTTGCGCTGGGCGCGGCCCAGGCGCTCCAGTTCCACCTGTGCCAGATGAAAACCGTCCATGGGCACAGCCTGGGCCTGCGCGCCCAGGCTTTGTGCCATGAGCTGGGCCAGTGTGGACTTGCCCGCGCCGGGCGGGCCCACCACGCCGAGCAAACAGCGTGGTCCGCTGGCCAGCTGCCGCAGGCGGCTCACCAGGTCGCTGTGCAGGCTGGGCGCTGTCACATGCCGGCGTAGTTGGGACCGCCACCGCCTTCGGGCGTGATCCACACGATGTTTTGCGTCGGGTCTTTGATGTCGCAGGTCTTGCAGTGCACGCAGTTTTGCGCGTTGATCTGCAGCCGGTCGGTGTTGTCGGCATTCTTCACGTATTCGTACACCCCGGCCGGGCAGTAACGGCTCTCCGGCCCGGCGTACTTCGCCAGGTTGATGTTCACCGGCACGCTTGCGTCTTTCAGCGTCAGGTGCGCGGGCTGGTGCTCTTCGTGGTTGGTGTTGCTGACGAATACGCTGCTCAAGCGGTCGAAGGTGATCACGCCATCGGGCTTGGGGTAGCTGATCTGCGGCATGTCGGCTGCTGGCTTGAGCTTGGTGTGGTCTTTGGTCGTGTTGTGCAGCGTCCAGGGCGGGTTGCTCACGCCCACCTTGGGCAGGAACCAGTGCTCCACCCCGGTCATGAGCTTGCCCATGAACGGGCTCTTCTTGAACCAGTTCTTGAAGTTGCGGTAGGTCCACAGTTCCTCAAACAGCCAGCTGGCCTTGTAGCCGGCCTCGAAGGCGCTCAGCTCGTCGCTCTGGCGCCCAGCGCTCACCGCTTCAAAGGCCGCTTCAGCGCACAACATGCCGCTCTTGATGGCCGCGTGGCTGCCCTTGATGCGCGCGGCGTTCAGAAAACCGGCGTTGCAGCCGACCATGGCGCCACCCGGGAACACCAGCTTGGGCAGGGCCTGCGGGGTGCCGTTGTTCAGCGCGCGGGCGCCGTAGCCCAGGCGCTTGCCGCCTTCGATGTGGGCCTTGATGCTGGGGTGCGTCTTCCAGCGCTGCATCTCTTCAAACGGGCTCATCCACGGGTTCTGGTAGTCCAGCCCGATCACATAGCCCAGCGTCACCTTGTTGCCTTCGAGGTGGTAGAGGAAGCCGCCACCAAACGCATCGTCGTTCAGCGGCCAGCCAGCGGTGTGCACCACCAGGCCCGGCTTGGCCTTGTCGGCCGGCACTTCCCAGAGTTCCTTGATGCCGATGGCGAAGGTCTGCGCGTCTTTGCCTTCGTCGAGTTTGAACTTGGCGATCAGCTGTTTGCCCAGGTGGCCACGGGCGCCTTCAGCGAACACGGTGTACTTGGCGTGCAGCTCCATGCCGATCTGGAAGCTGTCCATCGGCTCGCCGTCTTTGCCCACGCCCTGGTTGCCGGTGGCGATACCTTTGACCGAACCATCGTCGTTGTAGAGCACCTCGGCGGCCGAGAAGCCGGGGAAGATCTCCACACCCAGGGCTTCGGCCTGTTCCCCCAGCCACTTGGTGACCGCGCCCAGGCTGATGACGTAGCAGCCGTGGTTGTCAAAGTTGCGCGGCATCAGCCAGTCGGGCGTGCGGGTCGCACCGGTCTCGCTCAGCACCAGCAGGTCGTCGCCGGTGACGGGCTGGTTCAGTGGCGCGCCGAGTTCTTTCCAGTTCGGGAACAGTTCGGTGATGGCTTTGGGGTCCATCACGGCGCCACTGAGGATGTGGGCGCCGGGCTCGGAGCCTTTTTCCAGCACGCAGACGTTGATCTCGCTGCCCTTCTCGGTGGCGAGTTGCTTCAAGCGGATGGCGGTGGACAGGCCAGCGGGGCCGCCACCGACGATCACCACGTCGTATTCCATCGCTTCGCGCGGACCGTAGGTGCTGAGGATCTCTTGTGGGCTCATGGTGTGCAGTCTCTGTTGAATGTCAGGCCGGGCGGCGCAAGCCGTCCGTCAGGAATGGGGGTCGGATCTTGTCGTCGTGGAGACGGATTCTAGTGGGCGATGTCGCACAATCGGTGTCACGCCCGACGCGAACACCCTCGCGGCGGGTTCATTCGAGGAGCAACTCTAAATGGCTTACACACTGGATTTGTCGGGCCGCGTGGCTCTGGTCACGGGCGCATCGGGCGGCTTGGGCGAACAGTTTGCCAAAACACTGGCCCGCGCCGGCGCGGCGGTGGTGCTGGCCAGCCGTCGCACCGACCGGCTGATGGCCTTGCGCGCCCACATCGAGGCCGAGGGCGGCGACGCCCATGTGGTGGCGCTGGACGTGACCGATATCGCGTCCATCAAAGCGGCCATTGCCCACGCGGAAACCGAGGTCGGCCCGATCGATATCCTCATCAACAACTCGGGGGTGAGCACCACGCAGCGCTTGCAGGATGTGACCGAAGACGACTACGACTTCGTGCTCAACACCAACACCAAGGGCGCGTTTTTTGTGGCGCAAGAAGTGGCCAAGCGCATGCTGGCCCGTGCCAAGGGCGCGGCACCCGGCACCTATGTGGGTGGGCGCATCATCAACATCGCGTCCATGGCCGGCCTGAAGGTGCTGCCGCAAATTGGCGTGTACTGCATGAGCAAAGCCGCTGTGGTACACATGACCAAAGCGATGGCGGTGGAGTGGGGCAAGTACGGCATCAACGTCAACGCCATTTGCCCGGGCTACATCGACACCGAAATCAACCACCACCACTGGGCCACCGAACAGGGGCAAAAGCTGGTCAACATGCTGCCGCGCAAGCGCGTGGGCCACCCCGCCGACCTGGACGCTTTGCTGGTGATGCTGTGCGCCAGCGAAAGCCATTTCATCAATGGCGCGGTGATCGCGGCCGACGATGGTTTTGGAGTCTGATTCTTGATCGCGTCTGACGCGGTGCGGCCCGCCGTCTGGCCAGCGGGCATGCTCACTGGCCTTTTGGCCGGGCTGGGTGCCGGTGCCTTCTGGGGCATGACCTTCGTGGCGCCCTTGATGCTGCCGGGCTTCAGTTCGGTGGAAGTCACCGTGGGTCGTTTTCTGGCCTGCGGCCTGTTTGCGTTGCTGTTGTTTGTGGGCAGGCCGCTGGCCGGCTTGTTGCGCCGCCGCCCCGCCCGCCAGCCCGTGCGGCTGGGGGTCTGGCACGGGCCCACGCCGCGCCAGGCCTTGGCGGCAATCGGCCTGAGCGTGTTGGGCTACACCGGTTACTACCTGTTGCTCGTGCTGGCTATCCAGGATGCGGGTGCGGCCTTGCCGGTGCTGATCATTGGCACCATTCCGCTGTGGGTGATGGTGCTGGGCAAGCCGCAGGCGCTGCGCTGGGGTGCTCTGGTGCCCGGTGTGTTGCTGACGGCACTGGGCATGTTGCTGATGATGCAAGCCACGGGCGAGGCCGCCGGCCATGGCAGCGCTGACGCGCCCATGATGTGGCGCGGCGTGTTGTATGCGGTGGCGGCCATGGCGAGCTGGACCGCGTTTGGCCTGCTCAACGCCGCCTGGTTGAGGCGCCACCCGGAAGTGAACTCGACCGACTGGGCCAACTGGCTTGGCATGGCGGCTGGCGTGGGGGCGCTGCTGTTGTGGGGCTTGTGGGGTTCGGACTGGGCCAGCCTGCGGGCTCGCGAGGGCTTTGGCACCTTTGTGCTGGTCTGCACCGTGACCGGCATCGGCTCGGCTTGGGTGGCGGCGGTGCTGTGGAACATGGCCAGCCGCCGCCTGAGCCCCAGCCTGGCCGGCCAACTCATCGTCAGCGAAACCGTTTTTGGATTGATTTACACCTTTGCCTGGAGCGCCCAATGGCCGGCCGCCATGCAGTGGGCGGCCTGCGTGCTGTTCGTGCTGGGCATCCTGGCTTCTATCAAGGCACATCGATGAAACTCGAACTCCCGGAAGATAAAAAACTGGTGCACAGCGTTGTCGTCCCCATTCGTTGGGGCGACATGGACGCCATGGGCCACGTCAACAACACCCTGTATTTCCGCTACATGGAAATTGCGCGGCTGGACTGGTTTTTTGGCATGGGCCTGCCGGCCGACCCGAAGGGTGAAGGCCCGGTGATCGTCAACGCCTTTTGCAATTTCACCCGGCAGCTGGAGTTTCCGGGCGATGTGCTGGTGCGCACCTACCTGGGCACCATGGTGCGCACCTCGTTTGACACCTACCACGAGTTGCTGCGCACCGACGACCCGAACACGGTGTATGCCAACGGCGGCGCTACCGTGGTCTGGGTCGATTTTCCGCAGCAAAAGTCGGTGCCCCTGTCGGATCACGCCCGCGCCCAGATCGGGTGCGCTGGCGGCCCGCCCTTGCTGGGGCGCTGAAGCCAGCGATCCGGCGTCGGGCCGCCCCAAGCCGGATGCGCACCGCCCCTCGGGGGGCAGCGACCCGCGCAGCGGCGGAGCGCTGGCGCTTGGCTTACTTTTGCTTGGGCAGGCGGCCCATCAGGTAGAACTCGGGGTTGGGCATCATGCCGCTGAAGCTGGCGATGCGGTTGGACAGGCCGAAAAACGCGGTGATGGCGGCGATGTCCCAGGCGTCTTCGTCGCTGAAACCATGGGCATGCAGGGCGGAAAAATCGGCGTCGTCGATTTCGTGCGAGGCCAGGCACACCTTCATCGCAAAGTCGAGCATGGCGCGCTGGCGCGGTGAAATGTCGGCCTTGCGGTAATTCACCGCCACCTGGTCGGCCACCAGGGGTTTTTTCTCGTAAATGCGCAATATGGCACCGTGCGCCACCACGCAATACAGGCAGTGGTTGGCCGCGCTGGTGGCGGTGACAATCATTTCCCGGTCGCCCTTGCTCAGGCCCGATGTGCGTCCTGCGGTTTCTGGCGTCATCAGGGCGTCGTGGTAGGCGAAGAAGGCGCGCCATTCGGCCGGGCGCCGCGCCAGAACCAGAAACACATGGGGCACAAAGCCGGCTTTTTCCTGCACCGCCAGTATTTTGGCCTTGAGGTCCTCAGGCAGGCTGTTCAGATCGGGCAGGGGATATCGGGGGGTGTTGCTCATGTTCTTGTCTCCAGTCAAAAAAGGGGTCCACTGGCAGTTTATCCTTGGGCCATTCCCACCCGAGACACCTGGAGCACAGCATGCAAGATGAGCAATACCGCACCGGCCTGGCGACCCGCCGCGAGGTCATGGGGGACGCATTTGTGGACCGCGCACTGGCTGGCACCACCGCGTTCACCCAGCCCATCCAGGACCACATTTCACGTGCGGCCTGGGGTGACGTGTGGCAGCGCGACGGGCTGGACCGCAAGACCCGCAGCCTGGTCACGGTGGCCATGCTGACCGCGCTGGGCAAGCAGCACGAGCTGAAAGGCCATGTGCGCGGCGCCCTCAACAACGGCGCCACGGTGCAGGAAATTCAGGAAGTGCTGTTGCACGCTGCGGTGTATTGCGGCATTCCCACTTCGGTGGAGGCCTTTCGCACCGCCGCCGAGGTGTGCGAGCCGCCTGTTGCCTGAGTCCATGAGGTTTCCTTTTTTCAATCCAGAACGGAGTTTTTCCATGACCCGCCCCCGTCGCTCGTTTCTCTCCCGCTGTCTTCGGATCACGCTGTCGCTTGGCGCCACGCTGAGCCTGGGTCTGGCCGCTGCCCAGTCGCCCACCACCAAGCTGCTGGTGGGCTTTCCGGCAGGGGGTGGCACCGACGCCATCGCCCGCATCCTGGCCGAACGCCTGCAAACCGAGCTGGGCGCGTCCGTTGTGGTGGACAACAAACCGGGTGCCGGTGGCCAGCTGGCCGCGCAGGCGCTCAAGGCCGCCGCACCCGATGGTCACACGCTGTTCTTAAGCCATGACCACAGCATCACCATCCTGCCCATGGTCACCAAGAACCCGGGCTACGACTCTGCCAAAGATTTCGTCCCGGTGGCCGGCTTCGCGACGTTCGTGAATGCCTTTGCCTTGTCCGGCGGCACCCCCGCCACCTCGCTCAAGGGCTATGCCGACTGGGTGCGCCAGCAGGGTGGCGGCAAAGGTGCTGTGGGTATTCCGGCGCCGGGCTCGGTGCCGCAGTTTCTGGTGCAGGTGATCGCCAAACAAAACCAGCTGGATCTGGTGGCCGCGCCTTACCGCGGCAGCGCGCCCATGATGGGCGATATGCTGGGCAACCAGATTTCGGCGGGCGTGGCATCCATTCCCGACTTCATTGAAAACCACAAGGCCGGCAAGTTGCGTGTGGTGGCCGTCATGGGCACGCAGCGCCAGGCCGCCATGCCCGAGGTGCCCACGTTTGCGGAACTGGGGCTGAGCGGGTTTGAAGACGTGCCTTTTTACGGAATTTTCGCCCCTGCCGGCACACCCAAGGCCACGCTGGACAAGCTGGGCGCCGCCATTCAAAAGGCCATTGCACAGCCCGATGTGCATGGCAAACTCACTGCCATGGGCTTGACGGTGGGCTACATGACCTCTGAGCAGCTGGCCGCGCGTGAACGCAGCTACGCGAGGGTGTGGTCCAAGATCATCAAGGACAGCGGCTTTCAGCCCCAGTAAGGCCTGCGCTGCCGGCTGGGCTGGCGCCCGGCGGGTCAACCCGCAATGAGTTTGTGCACCAGGTCCACCGAACTGCCGGCCTGGTATTTGCGCATCAGCCGCGCGCGGTAAATCTCCACCGTGCGGTGGCTGATGGCGAGCAGCTTGCCGATTTCCTTGCTGGTCAGGCCATCCATCAGGAAGGCGGCCACTTCGCGTTCGCGCGGTGTCAGTTCGGCGCGCACGGCGCGGCGTGAGCTGAGGTCTTCAAAGCTCCAGATGCCCGCTTCGTGGGGCGCCTCGCGCCGCAGCGCCCGCCCGGTCACGTGGCACCAAAACGGCTCACCCTTCAGGCGGCCTTCCACCCGTTTCATGATGCGATCGTCGGCATACGTCCCACTCTTGCCCAGAATGGGCGCAATGCGGGCGCCGGTGCGCTCGTACTCGTCGGCGCTGGGGTACAAAATTTGAAAGCTCTGGCCCACCAGTTGCTCGCGGCTGGCGCCAAACATGTCGCACAGCGCCTGGTTGCAGTCCACCATGGTGCGCTGGCGCGACAACGCCAGCCCCACGGGGGCCAGGTCAAAAGCGAGCCGGTAATCGATATTCATAACGGTTGACCACGGCGCCGGAGCGCGACCCCGGTGCTTGACAAGGTGCGGGCCAGGGCACCGACGGGCCGGCTTCGCCGGACGGCCAGTGCCGCCCTCTTCAGGGGGTCGCGCGCAGCGCGGCGGGGGTGGGTCATCACAGGGTTAGTCATTAGGTCAAACTACGTATGACTTTACGTAGTATCGTCACCTTATCCCTGTTCAACCACTGGAGCAACCGACGTGAACAAGATTTACCCGAGCGCAGCCGAAGCCCTGAAAGGCGTGGTGGCCGACGGCCAACTGATCGCCGTAGGCGGTTTTGGCCTGTGTGGCATTCCCGAAGCGCTGATCGACGCCCTGCGCGATTCTGGCGTGAAGAACCTCACCGCCATCTCGAACAACGCGGGCGTGGACGACTTCGGTCTGGGCAAGCTGCTGCAGACGCGCCAGATCAAGAAAATGATCTCGTCTTATGTGGGCGAAAACAAAGAGTTTGAGCGCCAGTACCTGGCCGGTGAACTCGAACTTGAATTCACGCCGCAGGGCACGCTGGCTGAAAAGCTGCGCGCCGGTGGCGCCGGCATTCCGGCTTTTTTCACCAAAACCGGCGTGGGCACGCTGGTGGCCGAAGGCAAGGAGCTGCGCGAGTTCGACGGTGAAACCTACGTGATGGAGCGCTCTCTGGTGCCTGAGGTGTCGCTGGTGAAGGCCGACGTGGCCGACATGTCGGGCAACCTGCGCTTCAACAAGACCGCACGCAACTTCAACCCCGCCGCGGCCACGGCCGGCAAGATCTGCATTGTGGAGGTGGAGCGCATTGTGGCCACCGGCGACATTGCACCGGACGACGTGCACCTGCCCGGCATTTACGTGCACCGCATTGTGCTGAACCCCACCCCGGAAAAGCGCATCGAGAAGCGCACCACCCGCGACCGCAAGTAAGGAGATCACCATGCCTTGGACCCAAGACCAGATGGCCGCGCGTGCGGCGCAGGAGCTGCAGGACGGCTTTTATGTGAACCTCGGTATCGGCATCCCGACGCTGGTGGCCAATCACGTGCCCGACCACGTGGAAGTGTGGCTGCAGAGCGAAAACGGCATGCTGGGCATTGGCCCGTTTCCCTACGAGGATGAGGTGGACCCCGACCTGATCAACGCCGGCAAGCAGACCGTGACCACCATGAAGGGATCGGCCATTTTCGGTAGCGACCAGTCGTTTGCCATGATCCGCGGCGGCAAGATCAACCTGTCCATTCTGGGCGCCATGCAAGTCACCGCCGAGGGCGATCTGGCCAACTGGATGATTCCCGGCAAGATGGTCAAGGGCATGGGCGGTGCCATGGACCTGGTGGCGGGCGTCAAGCGCGTCATCGTGCTCATGGAGCACGTGGCCAAAAAGAAAGACGGTACCGAAGACCTGAAAATCTTGCCCGCCTGCACCTTGCCGCTGACCGGCAAAGGCGTGGTGGATCGCATCATCACCGACCTGGGCGTGATGGACGTGACGCCCGAAGGCCTGAAGCTCGTCGAGCTGGCCGACGGCGTGACGCGCGAGTTCATCCAGAGCAAGACTGGCGTTCCGCTGATCTGATCGCTCGATGGCCTATTGTTTGGTGGCCTTTTGAAAGCATGTTGACAGCCGCAGTGGCTACACTGCACGCTTGTCCATCGCACGCACCCGCTCAAGGTGCGGGCTTTTTCGTTGGGTTTTTCATTTGCGTTTTGGGGAGTGGGTTTGGAAGCTTTCTTACTGTCCACCGGTATCGTGGCTCTGGCCGAAATGGGCGACAAGACACAGCTTTTGTCCCTCGTGCTGGCCGCCCGTTTCAAAAAACCCTGGCCCATCATTTGGGGCATTTTGGCGGCCACGCTGCTCAACCACGCCCTGGCCGGCGCGGTGGGCTCGTGGGTGATGGCCGCCGCAGGGCCCGACGTGATGCGCTGGGTGTTGGGCGTGTCCTTCATTGCCATGGCCGGCTGGATGCTCATTCCCGACAAGCTGGACGACGAAGACGCGGTGCCCAAGCGCCAGTTTGGGGTGTTTTTCACCACCACCTGGGCGTTCTTTCTGGCTGAAATGGGCGACAAAACCCAAATCGCCACCGTGGCGCTGGGTGCGCAGTACGAGCCGCTGGTGGCCGTGGTGGCCGGTACCACCTTGGGCATGATGCTGGCCAACGCACCCGTGGTGTTCTTTGGTGATGCCATTACCCGGCGTGTGCCCATCAAGGCGGTGCATGTGGCGGCCGCGCTGATCTTTCTGGCCCTGGGTGTGGCGGTGCTCTGGAGTGGATCGTAAGTGCGGCCCCTGTGGCCGCCTCGGCTTGGCTGTTGCGGCTTGACTATCGGCTCGGCACTGGCCAGCACAGGTGCTGGCCTTGTTTCCCGACGCCTTCGGCACACAGCACAAATGGAGTCTGTTCTGGGGGGCTCAGCGTCCCCCACTGCCCAGGCATGTGACACCCTCCGCACCGGGAACGGGCGCGTGAACGGGTGGTGCCGTGCCCTGAGCGCGGTCGGCTGCCTGTGCCGCCCAACGAAGGCCTGGCGCACCGGTGTCGTGGCGCATACGGCATGTCGCGCACCGCCTGTGCCCGGCCGCCACAGGCACGGCGCTGAGCATCACGCCCGCGAGGCTGTATTGCTCAAAAACGTCGAAACGCGGTACCAGCACGTCCCATGACGCAGCCTCGTCGACAAAAAGTGACGCGTCACCCGGCCTGATGCTGTCTCATCACCCCCTTTGCCGGCGTTCGGGTGTGGACGGGTAACATGCCCGCATGACCCGACTGCAAACCCAGTACCAACGCCTTTACCAGCTGCCCGCCACCGAAAGCACAAACGGCGCCAGCGGCCTCATCGGCCATGGCGGCGCGGTACGCGCCCTGGTGCTGGCGCTGGGCAAGCCTGCCGACTGGGCCGCCCTTGCCCCCGTGTGGCGCGGTGTTCAGGCCGACCTGGCCTTGCCCGCGCCCGCCATTGCGGTGAATGGTGTTGATGCCTTTGAGCTGTGGTTTTCGCTCGCCCAACCCGTCCCGGTGGGCGAAGCGGTGGCGTTTCTCGTGGGCCTGCACCAGCGCTACCTGGCCGGCCTGAAGCCCGGTCGCGTGAAGCTGTGGCCCACCGCAGACGCCACACCGTGGCCCGCACCCCCCATTCCTGCACTGCACGCGCCTGACCGCTGGTCCGCATTTGTGGCGCCCGATCTGGCGGCCGTGTTTGGCGGCGACGACCCGTCGCTCGACTTTCAGCCCGGTGAAGATGCGCAGGCCGAGCTGCTCAGCCGGTTGCACGGCATCCAGGCAGACGACTGGCAGGCGTCGCTGCGGCAGTTGCAGCCCTTGGTGTCCGTCACCGACTTGGCCGCCTCAACGCGTGGTGCGCCTGCTGCGCCAGTTGCGGCAATTGAATCCACGCCGCTCCCTGTCGCTCTGGCTGGCATCTACCAGGATCCCCGCGAATTTTTGCGGGCTGTGATGAACGACCCCGGCGTGGCGCTGGCGCTGCGCATTGAAGCGGCCAAAGCGTTGTTGCCCTGAAGGGGGTTTGTGTCCCGGGATTCAAGGGCTGGTTTCGAGCCTTTGCGGTCACCCGATAGTGGCTTTCAAATTTGCAGATCGCCGCCCAGCGGGCCGCTGAGCAGGCGTTCCACGGTCAAGCCCACGTCGGATTGACCCTGGAAACGGCAGTTGGGCAGGCCCTGGCGCACTGCCTGGCGGCTCAATCGGGTCCGTAGCGCCGTCACCCGGAAGGTGAGCGCCGCCGTGGTCAAAATCGTCCATGTTCATGAGACTTTTCAGCGGAAAGAGCGCGGTCAACTGCCGTTTCCAGGTTGAAGCCGCCCGCCGGTGGTGCCGGTGGCCATGAGGGTGTGTTGGCGCAGCAGGGGCACGAACGCGGTGGCCAGGGCCACCATGTCGTCTTTTTTGCGGTCGTGGGCGATGAGGGCAATGGGCCTGGGCGTCACCGCTGTTCCATGTGCTTTGCCATGGTCTTGCCCAGCTCCACGCCCCACTGGTCGTAGGCGTTGATGCCCCAGATGGCGGCTTGTGTGAACACCTTGTGTTCGTACAGCGCGATCAGCGCGCCCAGGCGGTGTGGGGTGAGGGCGTCGAGCCAGACGGTGCTGCTGGGCACGTCACCCTGGAAGCTGCGCTGGCTCACAAACACCTCGGTCTGCTCGGCGCTCAGGCCCTCGGCCATCAGCGCGTGCCGGGTGTCGGCTTCATTGCGGCCCAGGGCCAGGGCCTGAGCTTGGGCGCGCAGGTTGAGGTTGACGACGCGGTGGTGCTCGGCGGCCAGCGGCAGGGGCGTGTCTTCGGTTTCAACGCCGATGAATTCGACCGGCACGCGGTGGGTGCCCTGGTGCAGCAGCTGAAAGTAGGCGTGTTGCCCGTCGATACCCAGGCCGCCCCAGACGATGGGGCCGGTGTCGGCCTCAACGGGCTGGCCGTCCTTGCGCACGCGCTTGCCGTTGCTTTCCATGTCCATTTGTTGCACGAAGGGCGCGAAGCGTACCAGGCGGCTGGGGTAGGTGGAGAGCAGCTGGGTGGGGCAGTGCAAAAAGTTGCGGTTCCACACGCCGCTCAGGGCCAGGATGACGGGCAGGTTTTGTGCCAGCGGCGCACGGCGAAAGTGCGCGTCCATGGCCTGGCCGCCGGCCAGAAACTCGCGGAAGGCGGTGGACCCAATGGCCACGGCCAGCGGCAGGCCGAGCGCGGACCAGATGGAGTAACGGCCGCCCACCCAGTCCCAGAAGGTGAAGGTGTGCTCTGCCGGGTAGCCGGCGGCGCCGGATTTTTGCGGTGCGGCGGTGATGGCGACCAGGTGGGCGCTTTGCGCGCTGCCGGTGATGCCGCCGTCTTGTAGCCAGCGCCGCGCGGAGGCGGCGTTGGTCATGGTTTCTTGCGTGGTGAAGGTTTTGCTGGCCACGATGATGAGCGTGGTGAGCGGGTTCAGGTCGCGCAGCGTGCTGTGCAGCGTCCAGGCGTCGGGGTTGCTGACAAAGTGCACGCGCACGCCCGTCTTGCCGTCGCTGCACAGCGGGGCCAGCGCGTCGGCGGCCATGCGGGGCCCCATGTCGGAGCCGCCGATACCGATGGTCACCACGGCGGTGAGGGGCAGGCCGGTGCTGCCTTTCACATCACCCGAACGCACGCGTTCGGCGAAGGTGCAGACGCGATCCCGCTCGGCCTGCACCCGTTGCTGGATCTCGGCGCTCCACGGCGCGTCGCTACCGGTGGCCCCAGGTGCGCCGCGCAGGGCCACGTGCAGCACGGCGCGCTGTTCGCTGGTGTTGATGATGTCGCCGCGAAACATGGCGTCGCGCTGAGCTTGGACGCCGGCTTCTTTCGCCAGCGAGATCAGGGTCGACCACTCGGCGCCGCCCAGGGCCTGGCGGGTGAAGTCGATGCGGATGCCGGTGCCTTCTGCGCCGGCCTGCATCGCTTCGCGGCCCGGCTGGGCCAGGCGCTCGCGCAGGTGGGGCTGGGGCAGGGCCGCGAGCGTGGTCAGTTGTTGCCAGGCGGTGAGGGCGGTGGGGCTGGTCATGGGGGTTCCCTGATATTTCTTGCTGCGATTGTCGCGGCGAAGGTCAGCGGGCGGCCAAGGCTGTGGCTTCTTTCGCCAGTTGTGTGATCTTCTTCCAGTCACCTGCCGCCAGTGCGTCGGCCGGCGTGAGCCAGCTGCCACCCGCCACGGCCACGTTGGGCAGCTTCAAAAAGTCTTTCAGGTTCTCGGGGCTCACGCCGCCAGTGGGGCAAAACATCACGTCGGGAATCGGTGCGCCCAGCGCCTTGAGCATGCCCATGCCGCCGGCCTGCTGCGCGGGGAACAGTTTCATGAGGCTGAAGCCTTGTTCGCGGCGTTGCATCACTTCACCCGGCGTCATCACGCCGGGGATGAAGGGCAGCTTGGCTGCTTTCACCGCGCCAACCAGTGCGTCGGTGCAACCGGGCGACAGGGCGAACGTGGCGCCCGCGTCGATCACGCGCTGCACCTCGGCCACGCGGGTCACGGTGCCCGCGCCCAGGTGCATCTGCGGTACGGCCTTGGCCACGGCTGCGATGCTGGCCAGCGCGGCATCAGAACGCAGGGTGATTTCCATCACGTCGATGCCGCCTTCGAGCAGGGCATGGGCCAGCGGCACGGCGTGGGCCGGGTCGGTGAGCACGATGACGGGCACAACGCGGGAGGTGAAAGCGGGGCGGGTGAAGCAGGTGGTCATGGGGTGTGGGGGGTGTGTTTTGAGGGGTGAGGGCCCATGCGCCAAAGACGCCTGGCGGAATCAACCCAGCAATGGCGACGCGCCCGACTCGGCGGTGCTCGCGTGCGAGCGGAACAGACCAAACAGCTCCCGGCCGGTACCGTGCGCGTTGTGGCTCAGGTCGGGGTGGCTCACGTTGCGTGCGGCCAGGGTGGCGGCGTCCACCTCCAGGTGCAACACGCCACGCTCGCAGTCCAGTGTGATCCAGTCGCCGTCTTGCACCTTGGCAATCGTGCCCTCGGACAGGGCTTCGGGGCTGAGGTGGATGGCGGCGGGCACCTTGCCCGACGCGCCGCTCATGCGTCCATCGGTCACCAGCGCCACTTTGAAACCCTTGTCTTGCAACACCGCCAGTGGCGGCGTGAGCTTGTGTAGTTCGGGCATGCCGTTGGCGCGCGGACCCTGGTAGCGCACCACGGCGATCAGGTCTTTATCCAGTTCGCCGGCGTTGAACAAGGCCAGCAGGTCTTGCTGGTCGCTCACCACCACGGCTTGGGCGCGTACAAAGCGGTGCTCGGGCCTCACTGCGGAAAGCTTGACCACGCTGCGGCCCAGGTTGCCTTTCAACAGGCGCAGGCCGCCGTCGGCGCTGAAGGGCTCAGCCACCGGACGCAGCACGCTGGTGTCCCCGCTGAGCGGGGGCAGGTCACGCCAGGCCAGGCTGGCGCCGTCCAGCCACGGTTCCCGGGTGTAGGCGCCCAGGCCAAAGCCCATCACCGTGTTCATGTCACCGTGCAGCAGGCCGTTGGCCAGCAACTCGCGCATCAAAAAGCCCATGCCGCCAGCGGCGTGGAAGTGGTTCACGTCGGCGCTGCCGTTGGGGTAGACGCGGGCCAGCAGCGGCACCACGGCAGAGAGTTCGGCGAAGTCGTCCCAGTCGATCAGCACCCCCGCGGCGCGCGCCATGGCCACCAGGTGGATGGTGTGGTTGGTGCTACCGCCGGTGGCCAGCAGGCCCACGATGCCGTTGACCACGGCTTTTTCGTTGACGATGTCGGCCAGGCGAATGTGTGGCTGCCCGCCGCGCCCGGTGTTGATCAGGGCGCGCTCCAGCGCCGCTTTGCTGAGGGCTTCACGCAGCGCCACACCGGGGTTGACGAAAGACGAGCCCGGCAGGTGTAGGCCCATGATTTCCATCAGCATCTGGTTGCTGTTGGCGGTGCCGTAAAAGGTGCAGGTGCCGGGCGAGTGGTAGGCCTGGGCTTCGCTTTCCAGCAGCGCGTCGCGGCCCACCAGGCCCTGCGCGTAGTGCTGGCGCACCTTGGCTTTGGCGTCGTTGGACAAACCGGTGGTCATGGGCCCTGCGGGCACAAACACGGTGGACAGGTGGCCGAACTGCACCGCGCCCATGAACAGGCCGGGCACGATCTTGTCGCACACGCCGAGCATGAGCGCCGCGTCGAACACGTTGTGCGACAGCGCCACGGCGGTGGACAGGGCGATCACGTCGCGCGAGAACAGCGAGAGTTCCATGCCGGCGGCGCCCTGGGTGATGCCGTCGCACATGGCGGGCACACCACCGGCCATCTGGGCCGTGGCACCCAGTGCACGGGCGTGGCTGCGCAGCAACGCGGGGTAATTTTCGTAGGGCTGGTGGGCCGACAGCATGTCGTTGTAGGCGCTGACGATGCCCACATGCGGCGTGCGCTCGGCGTGAATCTTCAGCTTGTCGGCAGCGGGCAGCGCGGCGGTGGTGTGGGCCATGTTGGCACAGCCCATGCCGGCGCGCTGGGTGCCGGCTTTGGCGTTGGCGGCCATCGTTTTCAGGTAGTCGGCGCGGGGGCCGGCGCTGCGCTCGATGATGCGTTGTGTCACCTGGGCGAGGGTGGCGTTCAAGGGTGTGGTCATGGGGGTGTTCCTGTTCAGCCGATCCAGACGCTGACAGGCGTTTTGGACTGGTTCAGCACGAGGGAAATCGGGAGCGTTTCGTCGACCTTTTCAGCGGCGCGGCGGTACACGGCGAGTTTGGATCCGCCAGCGATGGACAGCACCAGCTCGCGCGCACCGAGCAGGGCGCTGAGCGTGAAGCTCAGGCGGGCGTGGGGCGCGGTGTCGGGCACGACCCAGGCCAGGCGCTGCTCGGTGGCGATGGCGCGGGCGTAGCCCGGCGCACCGGGGAACAGTGAGGCGGTGTGGGCGTCCTCGCCCATGCCGAGCACCGCCACGTCCAGCGGCCAGGGCAGGTCGGCGGTGCGGGCCTCGGCGTCCAGCACCAGCGCGTCGAGCCCCTCGGCGTTGAACTGCAGCGCGACTTCGCGAAAAAACGGCAGGAAGCGGGCCGCTGCCGCCTTGCCTTGCAGCAGGTGGCGTGCGACCAGGGCGGTGTTGCTGTCGGCGTGGTCGCGTGGCACCACGCGCTCGTCCACCAGCACCACGGTCACTCGGGCCCAGTCCAGGTCTTGCTCTCGCAGTGCTTCGAACATGGGGACGGGCGACTTGCCACCCGACACGGCGAGGCTGGCCTGGCCACGCTCGGCGATGGCCTTGCTCAGCGCGCTGGCGATGTGTGTCGCCAGCGCAGCGGGAGTGGTTCCGGCGTGTTCGGTCGCGACCATCAGGATTCCTCAATCCACGAACAGGCCTCCCGGGCCACGAGGGCCGATGACGCGGCTGGACCCCAGCTGCCAGCGGTGTAGGCCTTGGGCTTTTCGTTCAATTGTTGCCAGCCGTTGATGATGGGTTCAACCCAACTCCAGGCCGCTTCGAGTTCGTCACGGCGCATGAAATGGGTCAGCCGGCCTTTGATGACGTCGATCAGCAGGCGCTCGTAGGCTTCGGCACGGCGTTCGGAGAAGGCGGCTTCCAGATCCAGATTCAGGTTCACCGGGCGAAGCTTCATACCGCTGCCGGGCTCCTTGGCCATCATCTGCAGCTGGATGTGTTCTTCCGGCTGCAGGCGGATCATCAAGCGGTTCACCGATTGGTGAGCCGAGTCGCTGAAGATGGTGAAGGGCAGATCGGCGAACTGGATCACGATTTCGGACTGACGCGCGGCCATGCGCTTGCCGGTTCGCAGGAAAATCGGCACGTTGGCCCAGCGCCAGTTGTTGATGTGGGCCTGGAGTGCTACGAAGGTCTCGGTGTTGCTGTCAGCGGGGATGTCGGCTTCCTGCAGGTAGCCCACGGCCGCTTCACCGTCGGAGGCGCCGGCGCTGTACTGGCCGCGCACGGTGTCCTTGGCCACGTCGGCGATGGTCATGGGCCGCAGCGAGCGCAGCACCTTGAGCTTCTCGTCGCGCACGGCGTCCGGGTCCAGCGACACCGGTGGCTCCATGGCCACAATGCACAGCAACTGCAACAAGTGGTTTTGCATCATGTCACGCATGGCGCCGGTGCTGTCGTAGAAGCCTGCGCGGCTTTCCACACCCACCGATTCTGCCACCGTGATCTGCACGCTCTTGATGTAGGGGCTGCGCCACAGCGGCTCAAAAATGGTGTTGCCAAAGCGCAGCACCATCAGGTTTTGCACGGTTTCCTTGCCCAGGTAATGGTCGATCCGGAAAATTTGCTTTTCCTGGAAGTGCTGCCCCACGCTGTCGTTGATTTGCCTGGCCGAGGCGAGGTCATGGCCCAGCGGTTTCTCCAGCACCACGCGCGAACGCTCGTCGACCAGGCCCGCGCCGCGCAGGTGGGCGCAAATGCTCACGAACAAATTGGGTGCGGTGGCCAGGTAGTACATGCGGTCTGAGTTGCTTTGCAGTGCTGCGGCCAGGGCATGGAAGTCTTCGGCCAGGGTGACGTCGGCACACACGTAATGCAGGCGCTCCAGAAATGAGGTCCAGGTGGCGTCGGCGAAGGCCTTCTCGGCAATGAATCCCCGCACCTTTTCCTGAACGAAGGTCACGAAGGCAGCGCGGTCCCACGGCTGACGACCCACCGCGTGGATGCGCGTGGCTGCCGGCAGGTTGTTGTGCAGGTGCGCCATGTACAGCGCGGGCAGCAGCTTGCGAGCCGAGAGGTCGCCCACACCGCCAAAGATCACCAGATCAAGCGGCGCAGCTGGCGCGGTGTGGGGGGTGGATGTGTTCATGCCTCTAATCTAATCGCTTGGTTGTGACAGTTGTATCGTAATAAAATTACATAATTTTTGCGTCTGGGCTTTGAACCGGAAAGCCCTTGTGGATGCCGTTGGCCGTGAGCGTTCATGCTCGCGCTGCACGGCTTGACCCCGGGGACGATATTGAACCTAGAAACGGCAGTGGGACAGGCCCGATTGGCCTGTCAGGGGGTGCGCTGGCAAGGTGCGACGGCGCCGCTGGCTGCTGCCCGCCAGGAGGTGCAACGCAACCATCGCACCCCATGGCGGCACCATCGGGCTTGTCGCGCTTTCACCCACACGGTGAGCCTCGCCGTGGTCCATATCGTCAATGGTCATGGGTACCTCCAGCGGCATGAGCGCGATCAACTGCCGTTTATATAGATAAGGCCCAATAAAGTATGAACTTTCTGCAAATTTCTTGATACACCGGGTATGGAAAAAGAAAACGCAAGAAAGCAAACGCTTGAACAACTTCCCGAGCCGCGCAAGCAAGTGGTGAGGCTGCACAAGAAGGCATCAAGATCATGCAGATCGAGATCGTGGACATGACAGGGCCGAGCTACCCGCCTGTTCGAGCGGCCATCGACTTGTATGAGGCCGGTGGCTGGAGCGCCATCCGACCGGCTCGACGCGGGCGCCTCAGGGGTGATGGTCGGGTGCTCAGTCAAG
Organism: Hydrogenophaga sp.; assembly: GCA_018333605.1. Taxonomy (GTDB): domain Bacteria; phylum Pseudomonadota; class Gammaproteobacteria; order Burkholderiales; family Burkholderiaceae_C; genus Hydrogenophaga. The sequence continues at coordinate 24,190 of JAGXSV010000008.1, forward strand.
CGCAGGAAGAGGCCATCCAGCGCCTGATCATTGACAAGCGTCCTGAGCAACTCAAGATGGACTTCCACCTCTGGAGCCGCGCTGCGGTGATGAAACTCATCGAACAAGAGTTCGACATCAAACTGCCGGTGCGCAGCGTCGGCAAGTACCTCACTCGCTGGGGCTTCACGCCGCAAAAGCCGATCAAGCGGCCTACGAGCAAAGCCCCGCAGCGGTGTAGGCTTGGCTGGAGGGCGAATACCCAGCCATTGAGCAGCGCGCTAGGGCTGAGGGTGCCGAAATTCACTGGGGAGACGAGACGGCGCTGGTCAACACGGACGTGCGAGGCAGAAGCTTTGCCCCGGCAGGCAAAACCCCGGTGGCGATGGCCGTGGGCGGGACGCGCCACAAGCTCTCGATGATTGCGACAGTGACCAATCAGGGCAAGGCCCGCTGGATGATCATCGATGAGGCCTTCGATGCGGGCAAGCTCATTGAATTCTTGCAGGCATTGATCCAGGATGCGGGCAAAAAGGTGTTCCTGATCCGGGACAACCTGAGGGTGCATCACAGCAAGTTGGTCAAGGCGTGGGTGGCCTTGCACGAAGCTCAGATCGAGCTGTTTTACCTGCCAAGCTACAGTCCACAACGCAACCCTGAGGAGGGGCTCAACGCCGACTTGAAGCGGGAAATGAGCAAGCGCGTGCCGGTGCGAACCCAGGCCAAATTACGCGAAGCTGCGAGCAACCACAGGGCAATGCTGGAGCAAAACCCGCAACGTGTGATGAGCTCCTTCCAGGATCGGCGCGTTCGCTCTGCCGCTTGATACTTCACAGGGCCGGAGCAATAGCCTTGGCAATCAGGCCCTACATGGCGTGCAGTCAACCGCTGTCCGGGCGGACCGAACGACATCAACGTGGGGTCCTTGTGCGTGATGGCCGCCTGGCCGATGGCAACGGTGTGGATTTCATCCATGCCCCTGAGCGGAGTGCCCTCAACGGCTAGGGCGCCAGGCCAGTCGAATCGGAGAAGGCAATGCTTTTGAGCGTCATCACACTCCCGACGATTTCAACGCGCTGGTTAGGGCCGGGCATCCACCAGTTGGGCAAGCACCTCGGGCGGTAGCGCTTGCAGGACTTCGTTGCCGTGCGAGTAGCCTTGTCTGACGATTTGATCGAACTTGTGCCACTCCAGCATGCCCACCCGGTGCAGCGGTGGGTTGAAGTACACGTCGGTGGCTGCCCGCGCCTCGCGGTGACGTGACACGCTGTACAAAATCGTCACATTCATCAAGATGCTGGCAATGGACGGCAGCCTGTAGCGCCGCTTGTCACGCGGGCGCAGTTTGTCGCGCAGCAGTGCCCAAGTGCCGGGCACTTCACTGTGTGGAATTTTGCGAGGCGGACCAAAACTCAAATCAACGCCGAGCACGGTGCCCACCCCGCGCATTTTTCGCATCACGTCCACGGGGAAATTGTTGAAAGTGCCACCATCGCACAGCAAATCACCCTCAAAAATCACCGGCGGCAAGGCGCCCGGGATGGCGATGCTGGCACGCATTGCGCGATCCAGGTTGCCTCGGCGCAAGACCATCTCGCTGGCGGTGGAGTAGTTGGTGGCAATGCAGTAAAAGTTTTTCCACAAGTCTTCGATGTCGGGGTCGGTGCCGAACAGGTCCATCACCGACTCGCGAACCAACCGCCGCAGGCGCTGGCCCTTGATCAGCGAAATCAGCGGCAGCCAGTTGAAATCGCTGGTGGGGTTGCTGGCAAACGCTTTGCGTGCCACTTGCAGCACCTGCTCCAGCGGCTGGTTTGACGCCACCAACATCGCCATGAGCGCCCCGATGCTGGTGCCACCCACACAATCCACCTCAACACCGCGCTCCAGCAGTGCGCGGTAAACGCCCAGCTGCGACAGGCCACGCGCGCCTCCTCCGGCCAGCACCAGCCCGACAGCGGTGCGCGTTTGCAGCCGGGCCAGCCGCGCCATGTCGCGTGCCGAACCCAGGCGAAGGTGCACGTGGTCGGCCACCGGGCGGCGGTTCAGCCAGGCGTGGGTGTTCATGGGCGTGCGCTTGTCAGCGGCATGCAGGAGAACCAACACCTGGGCTGCTGCTGCGCGCGGTGGGCGCAGCATCAGAAAGTCGGTCTCTGTCGGGTGCAGGCGCACCGGCTCATGGGCATTGGCCACCAGCAGCAATTCGTCACAATGGCTTGCACAGCGGCGCGTCCACGCATTGAGTTCGGCATCGGCCACCATCAGCACAAAGTCGTTCTCGGCTTCGATCTGGTCCAGGATCATGGCCACCTGGCGGTTCACCTCGGGGTTCTGATCGTCGTCTGCCGACAACCCCAACGCCTGCAGCTTGGTCGCCAGCAGCGCTGAATCGATCCGCTGCACGCGACCGGCCGCGGCCATGCTGACAGCAAAGCGCGTGCCGAAGTCGGCCAGGTCCACACCGGCCGTAACGGCCATCAGGCCCGTGATGACGGGCTTCTCTACGGGCACCCGTGCCCGCTCGGTCTGCAGCCGACGAATGAGTTGCTGGGTCAGGCCGATAGAGGCCTGGGCACTGCTTGCCAGCAGCTTGTTGAAGGCTACCTTGTCCAGCCGGATCAGCACCGAATCGCGGATGGCCACCACGGTGGCCGACCGGGGCGCGCCGGTGTAGAGGCTCATTTCACCAATCACCTGGCCACGCGACATTTCTCGCACCGCGCGCTCTGGGCCGTTCTCGTCCCGGATGTAGGCGCGCAAGCGGCCGCTGATGACCATGAACATCGATTCGCCCGCTTCACCCTGTTCCATCAGGGTTTCGCCACTGCCGATCTCGATCCATTCGATATGAGCCCGCAGGAGCGCAACTCCAGCGGGATCGGTTTCCCCCAGAAACGCGGTCAGTTGGCGACCCAGCAACTCATCCTGGTAGGGAAGCAACGTGTGTATGACTTGCATGCGCCGCCGTTTGTGATTGTGTGAATTTCGCCACGAAGCTTAACCACAATTGCAACAAAACGTCAAATACCAAGCTCACCAACGCCCGCCTTCAGGCGCGACGGATCGGATGTGGGCGCGGTTTCAACAGCCGGTCATCGCCCGCCAGCCCGGCCATGTTGCTTTGGCAATAGCGAACTTGCGGGTGCTGGCGCTGAAACTCTCGCCCGTTGCCATGGCTTGGGCAAAGGCGGTCGGGTCAGTCACGCGGGTGCCGCCCAGCAGTGTCACGCCGCGTTCGAACAGCGCGTCGGGCCAGAGTCCGGCCGACGGGCCGATGACGGCGAACTGGGTGGCGGTGGGCGCTGCGGCCAGCATCCCGTCCAGCGTGTCGTTGAGCAGTATGGTGGACGTGCCCACCACTTGGTTGCAATCGGCGAGCAGGGCGCGGTCCAGCCCGATGGTGATCTGTGGGTAGCGTTCGCGCTGGCGCGCCACCATGGCCGCATTCATTTCCACCACGCTCAGTCGCCCGCCGGCTTCGGCCACGCGCTGCACCAGCGGCGGAAAGAAGCCGATCATGCCCAGGTGGTCTTGCGGGCCCAGCACCACGTCGCCCAGCGAATTGCCAGCCGCTGGCGGTTCGTAGCCCAGGCGGCGCCAGACCGAATCGGTCATCGCGTTGATGGCCGCGAGCGCGATGGCGCGCTCCACCTCGCTGCCACCGGTCAGGTGCTGCGCCAGGGCCATGGGGTCGGCGTCGGCCAGCGGTGCGGTGGCGGCCGAGCCATGTGCTGCGAGCAGGTCGCGCAGCGTGCCACCCAGCATCACGTAGGACAGGCCAAAGGCACCGTCGCCCAGCTCGATAGCGCAGAACTCGGCATCGTGTTCGCCTTCAGCAGGCGCGTTCTGCAGCGCGCGCAGCGGCAGGTGCAACCGGCGCACTCGCGGGCTGGGGTGTCGCGTGGCGATTGCAGCCAGTTGCTGCCGGATGGCGCTGGCGACGGGTGCGGTCGGGCGGTGGTTCATGCTTCGATGGTAGCGGTCACAGGCGCCGTGGTTTGTGGTGCTGGGTCCGTTGTCTGGGGTCTCGCCGCAGCCGATCCGCTGCCGTGGTTTGTACAAGGACCACGCAATCCCCCCCCGCCGCGCTCAAAGTCCAAGTGCAACACCCTCCCTGGAGAATCTGTTGCATGCCCAAAACCCACACCCATCTGAGTCTGGAAGATCGCGCCTTGATGCAAGTCTGGCTTGAATACAACCTGAGGGTGCATCACAGCAAGTTGGTCGAGGCGTGGGTGGCCTTGCACGAAGCTCAGATCGAGCTGTTTTACCTGCCAAGCTACAGTCCACAACGCAACCCTGAGGAGGGGCTCAACGCCGACTTGAAGCGGGAAATGAGCAAGCGCGTGCCGGTGCGAACCCAGGCCAAATTACGCGAAGCTGCGAGCAACCACAGGGCAATGCTGGAACAAAACCCGCAACGTGTGATGAGCTCCTTCCAGGATCGGCGCGTTCGCTCTGCCGCTTGATACTTCACAGGGCCGGAGCAATAGGTTGAACGCACCTTCCTTGAGAGGGCGCTTCCCCGGAGCGCTCGGATCGAGGCCATTCCTTTGTCGTCACCGCTGATGAGGCGGTGTTTGTCTATCTTTCGTCCGGCGCAACAATCGGCTCAGTCGGTGGCTGCCAGGACAGCGGAATTCTGGACCAAGCGGTTGGCCAGCGGCTGTTCACTGGCGCCTGGCCGAGGGCCAGGCAGGTCGGCGATCCTTTGGGCAAAGATCAACTTGCTTGCTCGGTTCCGTTCATGAGCAGGAGGCATTGGCGATGCTTTACACGCGGTGATCTGTTGGCCTTGATGGCCTGCTCGGCGGTTTGTGCTCGGTAGCTGTCATGGCGCAACCCCGGGGGGCGCGTGCTTCAGCGGCAGCCTGTTGCACTCAACCGCAGCTGGCGCTGGGCCCGCGCAGCGGCGGCTTCGGAGTGCGTCACCAGCACCAGCGCGGCGCCGGTTTGTGTGGCCTGTTGCTGCAACACATCCATCACCTGCGCGGCGGTGGTGGGGTCGAGGTTGCCGGTGGGCTCGTCGGCCAGCAGCAGGCTCGGGCGGTGCACCAGCGCGCGGGCAATGGCCACGCGCTGTAATTGCCCGCCAGACAATTGCGCTGGCAGGCGCTCACCCAGGTCGCCCAGGCCCACGGCCTGCAGCATGTGCGCCACGCGGGCCGGGTCGGGCCGTTTCAACAGCAGCAGTGGCAGGCCCACGTTTTGCACCACGTCCAGGTGGGGCAGCACATGAAAGGCCTGGAACACAAAGCCCAGCTTTTCACGCCGCCAGTGCGCGCGCTGGGTTTCGTTCAGCGCGCCCAGGTTCACCCCGTCGTGGGTGATGGTGCCGCTGCTCCAGTCGTCCAGCGCCGCCATGCAGTTGAGCAGGCTGGACTTGCCCACGCCCGATTCGCCCACGATCGCCACAAACTCACCGGGCGCCACGCTCAGGTTGACGTGGCTGAACACCGGTGTGTTGCCGTAACGCTTGCTCAGGTCGCGTATGTCCAGGCTCATGCGGGTGGCCCCAGCAACGCTTGGGTGTGCCGCAACACCTGGGCCAGCGCGTCGGGTGCGTCGCAGGCAACCGCTACGCGCTCCGGCATGGCGCGCAGCCAGGTGATCTGGCGTTTGGCCAGTTGGCGGGTGGCAAAAATGCCGCGATCGCGCAGTTCGGCCAGCTGGGCATTGTTGAGTGCGTCACCTGCAGCGTCCATTGCTTCCCAGGTCTGGCGGTAGCCCACGCAGCGCATTGAAGGCAGGTCGGGGTGCAGGTCGCCACGGGCGCGCAGCTGGCGCACCTCGTCCAGGAAGCCGGCCGCCAGCATGGCGTCAAAGCGTTGAGCAATGCGGGCGTGCAGCCAGGTGCGGTCCAGCGGTTCCAGCGAGAGCAGCGCGCCGGGTTCAATCGGGTTGGGGTGGGTGGCGGTGCGCCGGGTCTGAAACACCGAAATGGGCTGCCCCGACACCTCAAACACCTCCAGGGCGCGCTGGATGCGCTGCGAGTCGTTGGGCGAGAGCCGGGTCGCGGTGGGGGCGTCCACCTGCGCCAGTTCGGCGTGCAGCGCGGGCCAGCCCAGCGCCCGGGCGCGGGCTTCGATGCGCTCGCGCACAGCGGCGTCGGCGCGGGGCATGTCGTCCATGCCTTGCATGAGCGCCTTGAAATAGAGCATGGTGCCGCCCACCAGCAGCGGCGTGCACCCACGGGCGCGAATGTCGCCCATGAGGCGGGTGGCGTCGGCCACGAATTCGGCGGCGCTGTAAGCCTGCAGTGGGTCGCGTATGTCGATCAGGTGGTGCGGCGCCTGCGCCAGCTCGGCGGGTGTGGGCTTGGCGGTGCCAATGTCCATGCCGCGGTACACCAGCGCTGAGTCAACGCTGATGATTTCCACCGGCCAGCGCTGCGCAATGGCGAGCGAGGCCGCGCTTTTGCCGCTGGCTGTGGGGCCCGCCAGAGCTATACAGCCCGGTCGCGCTGCCAAGTAGGGCACTTTTCCCGGTGTCATGGGATCGATGGCTGTGTGATGCGCGCGGCAGATGGGCTGGCGTCGCCATAGCGTTGCACCAGCGTCCAGGCGGTGGCGGCGATCAGCACGCTCCAGAACCAGATCCCGTTGGTGAGCGGCAGCACGCTGCCCGTGCCCTCACCAATAACGGCCAGGCTTTTGCCGAGCCAGCCGCCCATGAAGAAGGCGGCCACCATCATCAGAAAACCGCTCAGCGCCGAAGCCGCGCCGGCAGCCTGCGGAAACGGACTCACCGCACCACTCTGGCCGCAAGGCTGGTGCACGCCGTGGCCCATCATGAACAGGTAAAACGGCACCATGATGGCCCACAGGTTTTGAACCCCCACGAGCGCCAATACCCCCATGGCGGTGCCGCCGGTGAGCGTGAAGACGCCCGCAATGGCCACGGTGCGGCGCACACCAAAGCGCAGCAGCAGGCGACGGCAGGCCAGGGTGCCCAGGATGTAGCTGAGCGACATCGACATCATCACCAGGCCGTAGCTGGTTGTGCTCAGCCCCAGCACCTGGATGAACACAAACGACGACGCCGCCAGGAACGTGAACAGGCCGCCGTAAGACGTGGTGGCCAGCAGCGCAAAGGCGATGAACGTGGGGTGCCGCGCGATGTGAGACCAGGTGCGCAGCAGGGTGAGCGGCTGCAAGGCACGTGGGTTTTTCTGCTGCAAGGTTTCTTCAAAGCGCCACACCAGCAGCGCCAGCGTGAGCGCGCCAAACACCGCCAGCGCCAGGAGCGCGGTGCGCCAGCCAAACAGGTCGGACAGCAGGCCGCCCAGCGGCGCACTGGCGCAGGCGATCACGCCCAGCCCGGTGAGTCCTTTGGACATGATGCGGGCGCCCTCGGTGGGCGCGTACAGGTCGCGCACGATGGCGCGCGCGCACATCACCCCAGCCCCCATGGCCATGCCCTGCAGCGCGCGCCAGGCAATCAGGTGTTCCATGGACGGCGAAAAACTGCTGCCGATGGACGCCACCACAAACGCGCCCATGCCCAGCAGCAAAATGGGGCGGCGCCCAAAACGGTCAGACAGCGGCCCCCACACCAACTGCGACAAGCCAAACGACAGCAGCAGGGCGGTGAGCGTGAGCTGGGCTTGCGCCATCGGCGCGCCAAAACCGGCGGTCAGGGCGGGCAGGGCGGGCAGGTACAGGTCGGTGGCAATCGGCTGCAAACCCAGCAGCAGCGACAGTGTGAGAACGATGAGGCCGGGGGCCATCGGGGAGGGCTTGGAAGACATCCGGTCGAGGGTAGCAGAAGCGCCCGGGCCGACGGGTTGCCGAAGCGCCAGCCCCAACGCATGAACGGTCCAACCCAGGGCACCGCCGGGCAGGCTGTGCCCGCCCCTTGGGGGGTGACGCGAAGCGGCGCGGGGGGTGTTCTATTTCAACCCAAACAGATCCGCCAGCGCCACCCGGTACTGCGACTGGCCGACCGAGTTGGTGTTGTGGTGCGAGCCACCTTCCACCAGCACAAAGGCTTTGCGCCCGGTGGCTGCGTCATACAGGCGGCGGCCCAGTTCGGGGCTGATCAGCCGGTCTTGGCCGCCGTGTACCACCAGCAGTGGCGAGCCAATCTCGGGCACCCGTTTCACCGCTTCAAAACGCTGGGTGATCAGCGGCGACACCGGCAGCCAGCCCCATTTGAAGGTGCTCACCACATCGGGGATGGAGGTGAACGTGCCTTCGACCAGCGTGCCCGCTTCGTCGTTCACCTGCGCGGCCAGTTCAATGGCAATGGCGCCGCCCAGCGAATGGCCAAAAATGTAGCGCGGGCGCCCGGGGTAGTGCTGGCCGAGCCAGTCCCAGGCGGCGCGCGCGTCTTCGGCGGCCAGGGTTTCAGAGGGCAGCTCGTTGGTGCTCTGGCCAAAGCCCCGGTAGTCGACCCCCAGCACCGAAAAGCCCAGCTCTTGCATGCGGCGCATGCGAAAGGCGGAGCCGGTGACGTTCCAGCGTGCGCCATGCAGGTAGAGCAACACGGGTGCGTCGGCCCGGGCATCGAAGTTTTCGTGCGGCACCCACAGGCCGTGCAGCTTGACGGGCTGGCCGGTTTCTTCGGACTGGAAGTCGATCCACACATCGGCCATGCCCTCGGCAGCTTCGGCGCCGCGCGACCAGCTGCGGTCGGAGGGCTGAAAGATCCACTCGCGCTGGCGCTCGTCCAGGGTGGCGCACCCCGCGAGCAGACCCAGGGCAACAATCGCGGCGAAGAACAGGCGTTTCATGGGGAGGCTGGAGGTGCTCAGGCGGGGGAAAGTTCAGGGCAGAATGGCCTTTTGGGTTTTTTTAGATAGGTTTTCCATGATGACCGATACCGTCTTTACCCGCATCGTCCGCCGAGAAATCCCCGCTGCCATTGTGTTTGAAGACGAACAGGTGATCGCCTTCATGGACGCCGGCCAGGTCAACCCGGGCCATGTGCTGGTGGCCACCAAGCGCCAGGTTGAAACGGTGATGGATCTGAGCGAGGCTGAGGCCGGGCACCTGTTTGCCATCGCCACCCGGGTGGCCAAAGCCGTGCAGGCCGCGTTTGAGCCCACCGGCATGACGCTGCTGCAAACCAACAAACCCGACGGCTGGCAAACCGTGCCGCACGTGCACGTGCACGTGTTGCCCCGCCATGCCAACGACAGTGTGGGCCTGGAATGGCCCCGCAAAGACCCGCCGCTGGCGGAGCTCAAGGCGCTGGCGGCGCGCATCAAGTTTTGAAGTACGCCACTTCGGCTGGAGCCTGAAACCTGTCCGGAGTGCAGAGTTCCCGCCCAGGGCACCGCCGGGCTGGCTTTGCCAGACGGCCAGTGCCGCCCCTCTCAGGAGGGTGACGCGAAGCGGCGCGGGGGGTACGACGGCACCTCCGGCGTGAAGTTCCCCACCCAGGGCACCGCCGGGCTGGCTTTGCCAGACGGCCAGTGCCGCCCCCTCAGGGGGGTGACGCGCCCCCAGGCGCGGCGCGGGGGGGCCTAGATAACGCCCTGCGCCAGCATGGCGTCGGCCACCTTCACGAAACCGGCGATGTTGGCGCCGTCGATGTAGCTCACCGATCCGTCGGGGCGGGTGCCGTGCTTCAGGCAGGCGGCGTGAATGCCTTGCATGATCTGCAGCAGGCGGGTGTCCACTTCGTCGCGCGGCCATGACAGGCGCAGCGCGTTCTGGCTCATTTCCAGGCCCGAGGTGGCCACGCCACCGGCGTTGCTGGCTTTGCCTGGTGCGTACAACACGCCGGCTGCTTCAAATGCTTTGGCCGCTTCAATGGTGGACGGCATGTTGGCGCCTTCGGCCACGCAGATCACGCCGTTCTTGATCAGCAGCGCAGCGTCGGCGGCGTTCAGCTCGTTCTGGGTGGCGCAGGGCAGGGCCACGTCCACCGGCACGTGCCAGGGTGTCACGCCGGCTTCAAACTTCACCCCGGTGCGGGCGGCGTAATCGCTCACGCGGCCGTACAGGTGGTTTTTCACGTCCATCAAGACCGCCAGTTTTTCGGGCGTGAAGCCGTCTTCGTCGACGATGGTGCCGCTGGAGTCGGACACGGTGATCACCTTGGCGCCCAGCGCCATGGCTTTTTCCACCGCGTACTGCGCCACGTTGCCCGAGCCCGACACGCTCACACGCAGGCCGTCAAACGAGCGGCCTTTGATCTTGAGCATCTCTTGGGCAAAGTACACCGTGCCATAGCCGGTGGCTTCGGGACGGATCAGCGAGCCGCCAAAGCTCATGCCCTTGCCGGTGAACACGCAGTCGGCGCGGTTGCTCAGCTTTTTGTACATGCCGGCCATGTAGCCCACTTCGCGGCCACCCACCCCAATGTCGCCCGCGGGCACATCGGTGTCGGCGCCCACATGGCGGAACAGTTCACTCACAAACGCCTGGCAAAAGCGCATCACTTCTGCAGGGCTCTTGCCCTTGGGGTCGAAGTCGGAGCCGCCCTTGCCGCCGCCCATGGGCAGGGTGGTGAGGGCGTTCTTGAAGGTCTGTTCAAACGCCAGAAACTTCAGCACCGAGAGGTTGACCGAGGGGTGAAAGCGCAGGCCACCCTTGTAAGGGCCAATGGCCATGCTGTGCTGGATGCGGTAGCCCTTGTTGACCTGCACGTCGCCGTGGTCGTTGACCCAGGAGACGCGGAACATCACCACGCGCTCGGGCTCCACCAGGCGGTCCAGCAGCCCTTGCTCGGCATATTTGGGGTGGGTCGCAATGAAGGGCCACAGGCTTTCCATCACTTCCGTGACGGCTTGCAGGAATTCGGGTTGGCCGGGGTTGCGCTGCTCAACGTGGGCGAGGAAATCGTGAACCGATGCGTACTTCATAGTGTCGTGCTCCAAATAAGTGCATGACATTATGCAAAACCCGCATTTCGCGAAGTAAAACGCCAACAAATGGTGCCGGTGACTTGTTTTTGGCGCGCGCTTTGATCGGGTAAACCCCTGAATCTTCAACTTTTTGGTGCGTTTTCAGCGCCCGCGCAGAAACAGCGCGTCGAGTTCTTTCATGCCCACCTGACGCCAGGTGGGGCGCCCGTGGTTGCATTGGTCTGAGCGCTCGGTGGTTTCCATCTGGCGCAGCAGGGCGTTCATTTCGTCCAGCGTGAGGCGGCGGTTGGCGCGCACCGCACCGTGGCAGGCCATGGTAGCCAGCAGTTCGTTGCGGGCGCGTTGCACCACGGTGCTGGCCTCGTGCTGGGTCAGCTCGGCCAATACGCTGCGCGCCAGCTCCACCGGGTCGCCCTGCGCCAGCGTGGTGGGCACGGCGCGCACCGCCAGGGTCTTGGGTGAAAACGGCACCACCTCCAGACCCAGCATGGCCAGCACCACGGCGCTGTCTTCGGCCGTGGCCACTTCTTGCGGCGTGGCGGCAAACGTGGCCGGTATCAGCAGCGGCTGGCTGGCCAGCTGCTCGTCGTCCAGCTGCTGTTTCAGGCGCTCGTAAACGATGCGCTCGTGCGCGGCGTGCATGTCCACCACCACCAGACCCTGCGTGTTTTCGGCCAATATGTAGACGCCCTGCAGTTGGGCAATGGCGCGACCCAGCGGCCATTCGCCGTCGGGCAGGGTGTGCGGTGTTTCGGGTGCCGGGGTGCCGGCGGTTGCGCTTTGCACGAACGCCGTGTCCACAGTGCCTAGGGTGGCGTCTGGCCCATACGCCGCAACCGCGCCGGGCTGCGCTGAGCCGGCCCAAGCGCTGGTCGGGTTTGCGCCCCACAACGCGCCCAGATCGCTCACGCGGTGGCCCACCTCGGGTTCATGGCGCTGCCAGGCCAGGGCTTGTTGGTCCCTTGGGGGCTGCCAGGCGGGTGGCTCGCCCGTTGGTGCGGCGGGGGCTGCCTGGCGGTTTGCGGCCACTGCGCCC
>JAGXSV010000009.1 GCA_018333605.1 Hydrogenophaga sp.
AACGAGTCCTACCGCTTCAGGCACAGCACCCTGGAGGCCAGGTCACGCATCACGGCCCGAGAGACCTCACGCAAAGGCCGCTCGACCACTCCGGTACCCCCGGGGCCTGACGAACCGTTATGAAAGGGCCAATCGCTACACTTATCCACAATTGCTGAAAGAAAATTCAGCAGTCCGCCCTGGGTCAATATTGGATCGGCAGGGTGGGGCAATATTCAAGCGGCGCCAACAACCAGTCACCAGTCACCAGTCACCAGTCACCAGTCACCAGTACAGCTAGACGATGTGCGTCAATTGTACTAACATAGCGGCAGTTGATCTAACAAAAGAGGTGCTGCCATGACTGCTGTTGTATCGTCGCCTTCCGCCCGCTCTGCCCGACTTGGGCTGCGCGCCACCCCCGAACAGGAGGTGGTGCTGCGTCGTGCCGCCGAGGTGGCCCACAAGTCGCTGACCGACTTCATCCTCGACAGCGCTTGCCTGGCCGCCGAGCAGACCCTGCTCGATCAGCGATTGTTCATGGTCTCGGGCAGCCAGTACCAGGCCCTGATGGATCTGCTGGAGCGGCCTGAACAGGCCAACGAGGGTTTGCGCGACCTGTTTGCCCGCAAGGCGCCCTGGGACGCGAAGTGACGTTGCGCGCACCGGAGCCTCTGGCCGCGCAGCATCGGCTGGAGGGTTTTGATTGCGGCAAGCCCGCGCTGAATGACTGGCTGTTGCGCCACGCCCGCCAGGCGCAGGGCAGTGGCTCGGCCAAGACCTTCGTCGTTGCCGAGGACGATGGCCGCGTGGCGGGCTACTTCAGCCTGACTGTGGGTCAAGTCGACACGCTGGAGGCGTCGGAGCGCATCCGCAAGGGGATGGGGCAGTACCCTTTGCCAGTGGTGATCCTTGCGAGGCTGGCAGTATCAATTCACGATCAGGGGCGAGGTATAGGCTTTGGCCTGCTGCAGGACGCGATTCGCCGCACGATGCTGATTGCCGAGCAAGCCGGCATCCGTGCCATGCTGACCCACCCCATCGATGAAGAATCGGCGAGGTTCTACACCCGGTTCGGATTCATCGCGTCACCGCTGCGCGAGCAGCAATTGCTTCTGCTCTTGAAGGACGCCCGTCGCTGGGTCCGCTGAACCATGCCCATCGAATCACTGCCGACTTTCACCAATCCCGCCCGTCAGCGCTGGGAAACCATCCCTGCCGACATTCGCCAGCGGCTGCTGTCCAACGTCTGGTGCAGCCAATGCCGTCACGAGACAACGATCACCAATTTCAGCGGCGCTATCAAGGGTGGCGACTTGCTGCTGGTGGGCAAGTGCGCCGAATGCCGCAGTGATGTGGCACGGGTGATCGAGGGCTCGTAACCCGGTCAGGCATCAAACCCCGCCACCACCTTGCGCTGCGCCACCCAATCGGTCGGCAGCGGGTTCCGCTGGAACCACAGCAGGCTCATGCACTTGGGCTGCTGCCCGGCCAGAATGCTCTGAATGATGGCAGGCTCCAGCAGGCGTGCGTTTCGTTCAGCGCGAGCAGACGTTGCGCTGGGCTCCAAGAGGCGGCTGCTACGTCCACGGGCAGTGTGGCAGGCGGCGTGGGCAGGCTGTCTTTTTGGTTCGACTTGGTGATCCATTTCCTGAGGGTCCCCTCAGGCATGTGCAGTTCTTGGGCAACGGTGCGCACGCTTTTGTCTCCGCGCTCTCACACTTTGATCAAGGCCTGGTTTTCAAACTCTTTGGAGTGGTGGTTTCTTTTCATGGGGTGTCGCTTCGGTGTGGGTTATCCACAATTTCGGGGAGCGACAAATAGTTTGACATGGCGCGGGCAGCGGCGCACAGTCAAAGTGAGGAAGTGGCGCGCACAGGGCTTGGGCTCTGGATCAGTTGGGCCATGCACTCGCGCCTGGAGCCATTCAAGCGGCTCGCGCGCACGCTCAAGACGCACTTTGAAGGTGTGATCGCGGGCATGCCGCAAGGGCGGAGCAACGCGTTTGTGGAAGCCATGAATGGGTTGATGCAAAACGCCAAGCGCGCCGCACGCGGGTTCAGAACGAGCAGGAACTTCATCGCGATTGCGTACCTGCGACTGTCCAAGCTCAAGCATCTGCCGACCAACCCGTTTGAGCACGCCGCGCCCCGTTTCGCAGGCGTGGCCATGCACCGGTGCTGAAGGTCAAGTTCCATGCAATTCGGCATCGAGTCGAATTCCGTCGCCCAATTCGGCCACCATTTACCGCCGCCAGATTTCTACGGGTTTAGACCGCCGCTATCACGCAGCACTGCCAGGCTTCAGACCCCACAAAAAAAGGGACTGAAACGGCAGTCACGATGCCGAAATCACCGGTCACGTTGGTCCGAAATACGCAGGAGGATAAAATCTTGCGCTATGCCAAGGTCTGCCGTGTGTCCAACGTGATGCGGCCCTACTTGGAGGGCTTCCTGTGACGGGGGCCTTATGTCAAATCAGGGCGTTTTGGTGCGTTTACTGCGCAGCCCAGCCGCCGTCCATGTTCCAGGCCACGCCGCGTACATTGGCGCCAGCGGGTGAACAAAAGAAGACCGCCAGCTCACCCAACTCCTCTGGCGTGGTGAACTGCATCGAAGGCTCCTTCTCTCCCAGCAGCAGGTTCTTGGCATCGTCGTTTGAAATACCCAGTGCGGCAGCCTTTGCGTCCACCTGCTTTTGCACCAGGGGCGTGAGCACCCAGCCAGGACAGATGGCGTTGCAGGTCACGCCGCTGGTGGCGTTCTCCAGCGCCGTGACCTTGGTGAGTCCTACAACGCCGTGTTTGGCGGCCACATACGCCGACTTTTCAGATGAACCCACCAGCCCGTGCACCGAGGCGACATTGATGATGCGGCCCCAATTGGCGGCCTGCATGGCGGGCAATGCCAAGCGCGTCGCGTGAAAGGCGCTGGAGAGGTTGATGGCGATGATGGCATCCCAGCGAGCGACCGGAAAGGCTTCGATCCGTGCCACGTGCTGAATGCCCGCGTTGTTCACCAGAATGTCGACCCGTCCGAACTCGGTGGCCGCGTAGGCCATCATGGCCTCAATTTCGTTGGGTTTACTCATGTCTGCACCGTGATAGGCCACCTGGGCGCCCAGTGCAGCAATTTCGGCCTTGGGGCCTTCCACGTCGCCAAAACCATTCAGAACGATATTGGCGCCCTGGCGGGCCAGCGCCTTGGCAATTCCCAGTCCAATACCGCTGGTGGATCCGGTGACAAGGGCCGTTTTGTTCGCAAGCATGGCAGGGGCTCCAGTTCAATTACGATAGGTTGAAAGACTTTCGAAGCATTATCACGGAGCCTGGAAAAGGATTGATTCATGCAGCAGCCTCTATGCCGTCATCTGCACGTCAGCGGGCCCGCCGCGCGCAACGGTGGTCCCCGTTGCATGGCCTATTGGGACTGGCCGGCACGAGCGGGTGCAGACGAGCGCCGGGTGGTGATCTGCGTCCACGGTCTGTCACGCCAAGGGCGCGACTTCGACACGCTGGCCCAAGTTCTCCAGTTGCAGGCGCGTGTGTTGGCTGTGGACGTGGCTGGCCGGGGTGAAAGCGACTGGCTGGCTGATCCCCTGGCCTATCAGGTGAGCACCTATGCCTCCGACCTCGCAGCGCTGGTGCTCAAGCTCCGCGCCGAACGCCCTGATGCTGTGATCGATTGGGTGGGAACCAGCATGGGCGGACTGGTGGGCATGGCCCTGGCGGCGCAGCCGGCGCTCAGCCTTCGCCGTTTGGTCTTGAACGATGCGGGACCCGTGATCCAATGGGAGGCCCTGCAGCGCATCGGCTCCTATCTGGGGTTGAACCTGTCGTTCGCCAGCGAACAGGAAGCTGTGCATTACCTCGCATCCATCTTCTCGGGTTTTGGTCCACACACGCCCGAGCAATGGCTTGCGTTGTCGCGCCCCATGCTGCGCGAGCGTGGCGACCGCTGGTGGCTGCATTACGATCCGTCGATTGCTGCGCCATTCAAGGCGCTGGTGGGCATGGTCGATGAAGCTGCGGCCCGCCAAGCCGTGCGCGATGGAGAAGCTGCGATGTGGGGGCTCTATGACGCCATCACGGCGCCGACATTGCTGTTGCGCGGCGCTGACTCAGACCTGCTCACCCGCGACACGGTGATACAGATGGCTGTTCGAGGGCCGCGTGCCCAATGCGTCGAGTTTGCTCACGTAGGACATGCACCAACCCTGGTCGCCAGTGACCAGATTGCGACCGTCCAGGCATTTTTGGAGGCGCCCTGACCGGGTGTCTTGTCACTGTCCATGAAGCGTTCATCTTCCCCTACACCGCCCGAGGCGGTTCCGGTCTCTTCGGCGGCGTCTGGCCAAGCAGCGAAGCCCTCGGCGATTGTGGCCGCCACCTCGGACAGCCTGCCACACCAGGTGCAGGCGCTCGCGCGTGCACGTTCCTTTGCCGAGCCTCTGCTGTCTTCCGAACAGCTTGATACCGGTGAAAATATTCTGGCACACGCTGATGCGGTCGCGGCCATTCTGAACGACATCGGCGGGTCAGAGGCCATGCAGGCTGCTGCCTATCTGGTGTATGCCTGTCAGTACCTGAACCGACCGCAGGACGTGATTGCCAAGGCCTTCGGCGACAATTACGCTGCGCTGGCGGTTGAAACCACCAAGCTCGTTCAGTTGCAGCGCCAGGCAAGGGCCAAAACGGCCGAGGTGCAGGCGAAAAAAGACGAGGAGCGCCAGGCCGCGCAAGACCAGGCCTTGCCCCTGGCGTCGCCTGGCAAAAGCTCGGTTTCTGAGCTGGCAGCCAGCCAGACCGAGAACGTGCGCAAGATGCTGCTGGCTTTCTCGCGTGACCTACGGGTGGTCATGCTGCGCCTGGCTTCCCGGCTGCAAACGCTGCGCTACTTTGCCGCGAGTAAAGTCGACCCGGGTGAGGCCATGGCCAGCGAATCGTTACATGTTTTCGCACCACTGGCCAACCGGCTCGGCATCTGGCAGATCAAGTGGGAGATGGAGGATCTCGCCTTCCGTTTTCTGGAGCCTCAAACGTACAAGCAAGTGGCTCGCCTGCTGGACGAAAAACGCGCCGAGCGTGAAGCGCATGTGGAGCAAGTGCGCATGCAACTTGAGCAGGACTTGCAGCGCCAAGGCGTCACCGCGTCGGTGCAGGGACGGCCCAAGCACATCTACAGCATCGTGAAAAAGATGCGAGGCAAGTCGCTCAATTTCGACCAGGTATTTGACATCCGTGCGTTGCGTGTGGTCGTGCCACACGCGGACGATTGTTATGCGGTGCTGGCCTTGGTTCATGCGCAGTTCACGCCGGTCACCGAAGAGTTTGACGATTACATCGCCAAACCCAAACCCAACGGTTATCAGTCGCTGCACACCGTGGTGCGCGACGTCCAGGGCCGGGCGTTTGAGATTCAGATTCGTACCCAGGCCATGCACGACCATGCCGAGCACGGCGTGGCCGCGCACTGGGCCTATAAAGAGGCTGGCGCCAAGGGCTACGCGGGCGTGGCGGCCAGTTCCGAATATGACGCAAAAATTGCAGTGCTGCGCCAGTTGCTGGCCTGGGAGCGTGACCTGAGTGGCACCGGGCAGGGCTTGTTTGACGACCGTATCTACGTGCTGACGCCCGACGCCGCGATTGTGGAGTTGCCCCAAGGCGCCACGGCGGTGGACTTTGCCTATACCGTGCACACCAGCCTGGGGCACCGTTGCCGAGGCGCCCGCGTGGATGGCACCATGGTGACGCTCAACACCCCGCTGCAAAACGGGCAGACGGTGGAAATCACCGCTGCCAAGGAGGGAGGACCTTCGCGTGACTGGCTCAACGCCGATCTCGGCTATCTTGTCAGCCACCGGGCAAAAAGCAAGGTGCGTGCATGGTTCAACGCACAAGCCATGGAGGAAACGGTGGCTCGCGGCCGCGAGGCGGTTGAAAAACTGCTGCAGCGTGAAGGAAAGACGGCGCTCAAACTGGACGACCTGGCTGTCTCCATGGGGCTGGCATCGGCCCAGGAACTGTTTGAGCAAGTGGGCAAAGACGAGTTGTCGTTGCGTTCCATTGAGACCCACCTGCGCCCAGCAGAGCCTGCCCTGGCCGCAACGGAAATGCCCCTGTGGATCAGGAAGCCCCGCAAGTCCAACAGCGGCTCACCCGGTGGCGTGCTGGTGGTGGGTGTCGACTCGCTCATGACGCAACTGGCCAAGTGCTGCAAGCCAGCGCCGCCCGATGACATTGGCGGCTTTGTCACGCGCGGCAAGGGTGTGAGTATTCACCGTGCCGATTGCTCCGATTTCGCCCATTTGCGCAAGAAAAGCCCGGACCGGGTGATCGATGTACAGTGGGGTGGCCAAAGTGCCTCGAGCCGGGGAAGTGATTCCTTTTACCCTGTGGATGTGGCCATTGAAGCGCTGGATCGGCAAGGCTTGCTGCGGGATATCTCGGATGTGTTTGCTCGAGAGAAGATGAACGTGATTGGGGTGCAGACCCAGTCGGTCAAAGGTGTGGCCTGGATGACCTTCACCATCGAAGTGACCGATGCGCGGCAGGTGGCTCGCGCCATGTCGGTGGTGGGCGATGTGGCAGGCGTGCGTGTGGTGAGACGCAAATGAATTTGGAATGGTAAACAGAGAGCAAACGCTGCTATAATTCAAGGCTTAGGATAGTTTGTAGGCGCGTAGCTCAGCTGGTTAGAGCACCACCTTGACATGGTGGGGGTCGTTGGTTCGAGTCCAATCGCGCCTACCAAAATGCCCTTGTAATTCATTGAGTTACAAGGGCATTTTGCTTTCCGCAGCCTTTTTGCTCTGATGGCGGTCGGCACCGACATCAGCGGAAATTGCGGTTGAAACGTTTTGATCGGCGCGTGCGTCGGCATGGGGAAAACCCATGGAGACGGGTGTCAGCGACAGTTTTTAGAATGTGCCTTATCCTCTGCCCCCTTGACGGGCTTCGAACCGTACCAATCTGAAAGACCTTTCGTGCAAAAAAACAAGGCCGAGGCCGGATCTTCTCCTGCAGGCGCCGTGCGGGTGATCAAAAAATACCCGAACCGTCGCCTGTATGACACCGACACGTCGTCCTACATCACGTTGGCCGAGGTTAAGTCGTTGGTGATGGACAACGAGTTGTTCGTGGTGCGCGATGCCAAGACCAACGATGATCTGACACGGAGCATCTTGTTGCAGATCATTTTGGAAGAGGAAACTGCAGGTGTGCCCATCTTTACCGAACAGGTGCTGGCAAACATCATCCGTTTTTATGGTCACGCCATGCAGGATTTCATGGGCGCGTACCTGGAGAAAAATGTGCAGATCTTCATGGATCTGCAGAACAAGATGACGGAGCAGACAAAGGGCCTCAATCCAGAAGTCTGGAAGCAGTTCACGAACGTGCAGTCGCCCCTGATGCAGGGCATGATGGGCACCTACCTGGAACAGTCGCGAACCGCATTCACTCAAATGCAGGAGCAAATGCAAAAGAACAGCGAGCAGATGATGGCCGCGCTGGGGCTCAAACGGTAGCGAGCCAACGCGTCCGGGAGGCCGGCAGGTTCGTTGCTGGCGTGCGCGGTTACGGTCTCTGAGACAATCGGGGCATGATTGAAAATGTAGCCACACCGGGCGCTTCGGCACCCAAAGTCGGTTTTGTCAGCCTGGGTTGCCCCAAAGCACTGACCGACTCCGAACTCATCCTGACCCAACTGAGCGCTGAGGGTTACCAGACCTCCAAAACATTTGCCGGTGCCGATCTGGTGATCGTGAACACCTGCGGCTTCATTGACGATGCGGTGCGCGAAAGTCTCGACACCATTGGCGAGGCGCTGGCTGAAAACGGCAAGGTGATCGTCACGGGTTGCCTGGGTGCACGCACCAGCAACGACGGCGACAATCTGGTGCGAAAAATGCACCCGAGTGTGCTGGCCGTGACGGGTCCGCATGCCACGCACGAAGTGATGACGGCTGTGCATCTGCACCTGCCCAAGCCGCATGACCCGTTTGTCGATCTGGTGCCGGCCCATGGGATCAAGCTCACCCCGCGTCATTACGCCTACCTGAAAATAAGTGAAGGTTGCAACCACCGCTGTACGTTTTGCATCATCCCGTCCATGCGGGGTGATTTGGTGAGCCGGCCCATCGGTGATGTGCTTACCGAAGCACGCAAGCTGTTTGAAGCGGGCGTGAAGGAGTTGCTGGTTGTCAGCCAGGACACGTCGGCTTACGGTGTGGACATGCAATACCGCACCGGTTTTTGGGACGGCAAGCCTGTCAAGACGCGCATGCTCGACCTGGTGCGTTCCTTGGGTGCGTTGGCCAAGGGCTATGGTGCCTGGGTGCGCTTGCACTATGTCTATCCTTACCCGCATGTGGACGAGATCATCCCGCTCATGGCGGAGGGTCTGTGTCTTCCATATCTGGATGTGCCCTTGCAGCACAGCCACCCCGACGTGCTCAAGCGCATGAAGCGCCCGGCCAGCGGCGAGAAAAACCTGGAGCGCATTGCCCGTTGGCGCGAACTGTGTCCGGAGATCGTGGTTCGCAGCACCTTTATCGCGGGTTTCCCAGGCGAAACCGAGGATGAGTTTCAGCATCTGCTCGATTTTGTGCAGGAGGCGCAGATTGATCGGGCAGGGTGTTTTGCCTTTTCGCCCGTGCAGGGTGCAGCTGCTAACGCGCTGGCCCATCCGGTGCCCGATGCGGTTCGTGAAGAGCGCCGTGCGCGGTTCATGGCCGTGGCCGAGGCGGTATCGGTCGAGAAATTGCGGCAGCGCGTAGGCGCCACGATGCAGGTGCTGGTGGATTCGGCGCCAGGCATGGGCAGGAAAGGGGGCATTGGCCGCAGTTACGCAGACGCGCCTGAAATTGATGGTTTGGTGCGCTTGTTGCCGCCAGAGAAAATCAGCAAAACCCTGAAAGTGGGCGAGTTCACCAAGGCGCGCATTGTGGCGGCCGAGGGGCATGACTTGCTGGCAGTTCCATTCTGATGGCTGGCTGAAACATGATACCCATGCCCTGGCACCTCGGTGTCAGGGCATCAGCCAGGTGATGAACTTCATGCGACCACTGTGCCGGTGCCGTCACGACATTTCAGGCGGGTTTTCTGCGGTCCAGATCAGGGTTTTCCGGGCAGGCCCACCATGGCTTTCATCGGTGCACAAAAAAATGCCAGTCAGGGTTCTGCTGACTGGCGGGGGCTGTGGACCATTTCTTTGTGGCCCAGGGCCGGGCATTCAGTAGTCGAGCATGCGTGGCAGGCCTTTGGCTTGTTCTATCCATTTGCCGACTTCAGCCTCATTCGGAATCCGGCGCACCAGTTTCTTGGTCGTGTTGAGTTCGGCCATGGCGGCGGTCAGGTTGTCGGCCCTGCGACGGGCCAGTTCGGGCACCGTGTCCACACCGGTTGCTTCGAGCAATTCGGCGTATTCAGAGCCCACACCGCTGATCCGGTACAAGTCGACCATGTTGGCAAACTTCAGGATTTCTTTCTCGGTGAGCCCTGTTTTAGCTGCAAGCGCCTTGCGTTGGGCGGGCGTTTTGGCGTCTTTCAACAGGGTGTCCGTGTCTGATACACCGGCGATTTGCAATTTTTCACCGATGAGGGGACCGATGCCTTCGACGTCAGTGATCTTCTTGTTGGCCATGCCTTGCGTTCCTTTCAGAGGTGGTTGGTATGAGCACCGTACCGGTACACTATTGCGACTGTACTGAATTGTTCACATTTAGGCCACATGGTGTCGACCAATGTGTTGTGCGTTGCTGATTTGACTCGCCTGTACCGTGGTCACGGCAATGGCTCGAGGACTAGGCTGCTGGCCACAGCGCGGGCCGGCAACCAGCGCTGTGCAGCATCGGTCAGCGCTGCCGGAGAACCGGTGGACAGCAGCTGCAGCCCGGCAGATGCGCCAGGATCGCGTTGAATTGCAGTGCCCGGCCCCAGCACCGCTCGCGTGCGGCGTGCCACCGGTGTCCCCGTTTCCACCAGGGACACGCCGCTGCCGCAAAGTTGGCTCAGGACCTCGGCTGCAAAGGGGTAATGCGTGCACCCCAGCACCAGTGTGTCTATTCGGTGAGAGGGGTCTTCATGGGCGCGCATGGCCTGGGTGTAGTGCTGGCACAAGAGCCGGGTTGTGCTGGTATCACCCCGCTCAATGGCGTCGGCGAGGCCATCGCAGGGCTGGCAGATAAAGTGGATGGGCTGGGCCGCCGTGGCCTCCACCCGGCTGCGTAACTGGGCAAAGCGCTCACTGTCCAGTGTGCCCCGGGTGGCGAGCACGCCAACATGACCGCTGCGGCTGATGGTCGCAGCGGTCTTGAGTGCAGGTTCCACGCCCACGATCGGCAAATGGGGACAGGCTCGACGCAGGTCATCAATGGCCAACGCCGTGGCGGTGTTGCAAGCGACCACGAGTACATCGATGGCATGCTGCTGAACCAGGTGGTCAGCGATGCGCCTTGAACGTTCGATGACGGCTTGCGCGCTGCGTTCGCCGTAAGGGGCGTAAGCGCTGTCGGCCACATAGACAAACGCAGCCTCGGGAATTTCAGCCAGCAGAGCGCGCAGCACACTCAGGCCGCCCACCCCGCTGTCAAAAACCCCAATGGTCTTCAAGTGCTGGCGACCGTTATGCCTTTGAATTCACCGGTGGCAATGCGTTTGCTCCACTCGGCCGGTCCGGTGATGTGGGCGCTGGTGCCACCGGCATCCACCGCCACGGTCACCGGCATGTCGACCACGTCGAATTCGTAGATGGCCTCCATGCCGAGATCGGCAAAGCCCACCACCTTGGCGGTCTTGATGGCCTTTGACACCAGGTAGGCGGCTCCACCCACAGCCATCAGGTAAGCGCTTTTGTGCTTCTTGATCGCCTCGATGGCGATCGGTCCGCGCTCAGCTTTTCCGATCATGGCGATCAGGCCGGTCTGTGCCAGCATCATTTCGGTGAAGCCATCCATCCGGGTGGCGGTGGTCGGGCCGGCCGGGCCCACGGCTTCACCCTTGACCGGATCGACCGGGCCCACGTAATAGATCACGCGGTTGGTGAAGTCCACGGGCAGTGGCTCGCCCTTGGCCAGCATCTCCTGGATGCGTTTGTGTGCCGCATCCCGACCGGTCAGCATTTTGCCGTTGAGCAGCAGGGTCTGGCCTGGCTTCCAGCTGGCCACTTCGGCGGCGGTCAGGGCGTCAAGGTTGACGCGCTGGCTTTTCTGGGTGTCAGGGGTCCAGTTGACGTTGGGCCAGAGGTCCAGACTGGGTGGATCGAGATAGACCGGGCCGCTGCCATCGAGCACAAAGTGTGCGTGGCGCGTGGCGGCGCAGTTCGGAATCATGGCCACAGGCTTGCTTGCCGCGTGGGTGGGGTACATCTTGATCTTCACGTCGAGCACGGTGGTCAGGCCACCCAGACCCTGGGCGCCAATGCCCAGCGCGTTGACCTTCTCGAACAACTCCAGGCGCATGTCTTCCACTTTGCTGAGCTTCTCGCCCTTGGATGCCCTGGCCTGCAACTCGTACATGTCCAGGTCGTCCATCAGGCTTTCCTTGGCCATCAGCACGGCCTTCTCGGCCGTGCCACCGATGCCGATACCCAGCATGCCCGGTGGGCACCAGCCAGCGCCCATGGTCGGCACGGTTTTCAGCACCCAGTCCACCACGCTGTCACCGGGATTGAGCATCACCATCTTGGACTTGTTTTCAGAGCCTCCACCCTTGGCGGCCACAGTCACTTCCACCGTGTTGCCAGGCACGATTTCAGTGAAGATTACGGCGGGCGTGTTGTCCTTGGTGTTCTTGCGGTCGAACTGCGGATCTGCCACCACGCTGGCGCGCAGCGTGTTGTCGGGGTGGTTGTAACCCTGTCGAACGCCTTCGTTGATCGCGTCGTCCAGGCTGCCGGTGAAGCCTTCCCAGCGCACGTCCATGCCCACCTTCAGGAACACGTTGACGATGCCGGTGTCCTGGCAGATCGGGCGGTGGCCCGTTGCGCTCATTTTGCTGTTGGTCAGAATCTGTGCAATCGCGTCTTTGGCGGCCGCGCTCTGTTCACGCTCGTAGGCGCGGGCCAGGTGGGCGATGTAGTCGGCCGGGTGGTAGTAGCTGATGTACTGCAGGGCGGCGGCAACGGATTCGATCAGGTCGTTCTGGCGGATGCTCGTGGTCATGGCGTGGGTGTTGTGTGCAAGTGGTTTGGCTTGGATAACGGTTGCCGTGGTGGATACGCGGCGCTGACTCTGCTACGGTGTGCGCCACACGTTATTTTGACAGGTCAGCCCTTGGGCTGGCTGACGACCGGAGGCGCCGCCATGAACGCTGAACCAGAGACCCGCAACGAGTCGGACAGCATGGGTCCCATTGATGTGCCCGCCCACCGTTTGTGGGGCGCGCAGACGCAGCGCTCGCTAGCGTATTTCAATATTTCGGGGGAGCGCATGCCGAACGAGCTGATTCACGCGCTGGCGCGGGTGAAACGGGCTTGTGCCCTGGTGAACACCCGCCTGGCAGGGCTGGATGCTGACAAGGCGCAAGCCATTGTTGCCGCAGCCGACGAGGTGCTGGGTGGCCAGCACGCTGGCGAATTTCCGCTGATGGTCTGGCAGACCGGCTCGGGCACCCAGACCAACATGAATTTGAACGAGGTGCTGGCCAATCGGGCCAGTGAGTTGTTGGGCGGACCGCGGGGCGCCGGGCGACTGGTGCACCCGAACGACGACGTGAATCGAAGCCAGTCGTCCAATGACGTGTTTCCCACAGCCATGCACCTGGCCGCCATGCTGGGCCTGCTGCAGCGTTTGCTGCCGGCGCTGGCCGACCTGCACGACACACTGGCTGCAAAGGCGGTGGCTTTTGGCTCTATTGTCAAAATAGGTCGCACCCATTTGCAGGACGCGACCCCGCTGACTCTGGGACAGGAAATATCGGGCTGGGCGGCACAGCTGTCGCACGCGGATCGCCATGTGCGTGCGGCGCTCCCCCACCTGTGCGAGCTGGCGCTGGGTGGCACAGCGGTGGGCACCGGGCTCAATGCGCCGGCTGGTTTCGATGTGGCCGTGGCGGACGAACTGGCCCGCAGTGCGGGTCTGCCCTTGGTCACGGCGCCCAACAAGTTCGAGGCGCTGGCCAGCTGTGACGCACTGGTGCATGCCCATGGCGCGTTGAAAACGCTGGCTGCTGGCCTGATGAAGATCGCCAACGATGTGCGTTGGCTGGCGAGCGGGCCGCGTTGTGGCCTGGGCGAAATCCGGATCCCCGAGAACGAGCCCGGGTCGTCCATCATGCCGGGGAAGGTCAACCCGACACAGTGCGAAGCGCTGACCATGTTGTGTTGTCAGGTCATGGGTAACGACGTTGCCATCAACCTAGGGGGAGCATTGGGCAATTTTGAACTCAACGTGTTCAGGCCCATGATTGCGCACAATTTTCTGCAAAGCCTGCGTCTGCTGAGCGATGGCATGCACAGTTTTCGCCTGCATTGTGCAGAAGGTATTGAGCCGAACATGGGCCGCATGACCGAGATGGTGGAGCGCTCATTGATGCTGGTGACCGCCTTGAATGCGCACATCGGCTACGACAAGGCCGCAGAGATCGCCAAAAAGGCCAACCGGGACGGCTCGACCTTGCGCGTCGCAGCGCTGGCCTTGGGCCATGTGACCGGGGAGCAGTTTGATCTGTGGGTTGACCCTGCCGCCATGGTGGGGCGTTGAGGCACGCGCCGCACCGCCGGCACTTGGCGCCTTCAGCTGGGCTTCGCTTCAGCGGAGTGCGGGCGCTTAGCCCCGAGCGCCCCACCAGAGCCACGCAGCAGGCCCCAACCGCGCGTTCAGGCAACCCAGCCCCGCACAGAAGCTGCCGCACGCATGCACCTGGTGACGCCGTTGCAAGCCCAGTTTGCCGCCCCTATGGATTTGCACAAAACCACCGATACCGACGAGTCCGGGTACCGCCCCGCGCTGGCCGCCCGCGACGGCAAACCCTTCGAGCCCGGCACCGTCCCCGACGGCTTCTACCTGGTGGATGACACCGACAACCCGCAGCCCGCATTTCAGCAAGGCATCCTCGAAACGGTTGAACGCTTCACGCACATCGCGCCCGCCGACGACAAGGGTGAAATCATCGGATCCCCCGCCGTCGCTCGTGGTGTCATTCGTTACCCGCTCAAGGCCCTGGGTCTGTGCGCAAGCATCACCGGCGCGGGCTACACCAGAAGCACCGAGGTTTACCCCAACAGCCCCCGCGCCAATCCCGAGCAGTGCAAAACCGCTCAGGTCATGGCCGTGTGCGCAGCGCTTGACTTCGTGCTCGCACAGCGTTGAGCCGCTTCACGAAACGCGCCATGTGCACCCAGTACAACCCGCCCAACGCCCGCACCCTGCGCGACATGCCCGGCTTTGATGGGGTGCAGATGCCCGCACAAGACTGGCCCGTCGAGACCTTTCCTGGCTACGGAGCACCCATCGTCACCCGAGGAGTGCCAGGGCGGGGCGGTGCAGCCCTGGTGTGTTCAGTGGCGCGCTTCGGGCTCGTGCCGCGCTGGAGCCGAGACACCCACCACGGCAACGACCTCAGTCGCCGCACCTACAACGCGCGCAGCGAAACTGCGGCTGAAAAACCCAGCTACCGAAGCCCCTGGCGCGAGCGTCAGTACGCACTCGTGCCCATGCTCCATTACTTTGAACCCTGCTGGGAAAGCGGGCGTGCGCTGCGCTGGTGCATTGCCCAGGCCAGTGGCGAAGCCTTTGCCGTGGCTGGCCTGCACGAGCGTTTCACCGACCGCGAAACCGGTGAAACCCTGCACAGCTTCACCTTGCTCACCGTCAACGCCGACCACCACCCGCTCATGGGTCGCATGCACCGCCCCGGCGACGAAAAGCGCATGCTCGTTATCGTGCCGCCCACGCATTACGCCGACTGGCTGCGCGCCACACCCGAGCAAGCCGCACAATGCCTGCAAACACCGTGGGACGTGCCGGTGGCCGGTGTCCCCGCGCCCCGAACGCGGGTTGAACGGGCCCAGGTGTTGCCTGCGCAGGGCGCACTGGACCTTTAACCTACCCCATCCAGTCGCGGGGACTGTCGGTCCCCGCTGCCATGGGTTGGCCCGGCGCAGCGCCCACCAGGCGCGTTGCAGCACAACGGTCGGCGCTGACCACCGCTGACATGAAATTGCAACCTGCTTGTCTTAGAACGGCGGATGGTCAAAAAACATTCGCCTCCTTCCCCCGTTGAAATACCGGCGGCTTCCTCGCCGTGGGACAGCAGCATCTGCCTGCAACTGATCGAGCAGCTCTGGGCGCTGCGCGCCGCCATGCTGCAAAGCGAGCGCCGTTACGCGGACACGATTGCCCGCGTCGCCCCAGATCAGCGTGCGAGCGCTCGCAACCTGGTGCACTTTCTGGCGTTGCGCGCCACCGATTTGCGTGGGCTGCAAAGCCGGTTGGCCTGGCTGGGTCTGTCGTCACTGGGGCGGGCCGAATCGCATGTGCTGGCCAATGTGGACAAGGTTTTGGGCATCTTGCACAGCCTGACGGGGCAGCCCTGGCAAGACCGCTCATCCGAAGAGCCGGTGGGCAGCGTCTCGGGGCCTGCGCTGCTGGGGCGGCACACCCAGGCGCTGCTGGGTCCGGTGGCGCGCGACCGCAAAGTGCGCATCATGGTGACCTTGCCCAGCGAAGCCGCCACCGACCATGCCCTGGTGCGCAGCCTGGTGGCCGCCGGCATGGACGTGGCCCGCATCAACTGCGCCCACGACCAAGCTGCCGACTGGACGGCCATGGCCAAACGGGTGCGCAGCGCTGCCAAGGCCGCGCAACGCGAAGTGAAAATTCTCATGGACCTGGCCGGTCCAAAAATTCGCACCGGCCCGCTGCCGGCCGGTCCTGCGGTGCTCAAGCTGCGACCGGTTCGGGACGAGTGTGGCTTTGCCACCGAACCCTCGCGCCTTCAACTGATTCACCCCGGCATTTCCCCTGGAGCGGGCAAGGACCCGTGCATCGTGGTGGACGAAGCCTGGCTGGCCCGTCTGCACGTCGGTCAGCAGATTCATTTGAGGGACGCACGCGACAAGAAACGCCGCCTGCTGGTGGTGAGCACTGGCGTTCGCGGCGCTTTCGCCGAGGGCATGGAGACCTGCTACCTCTCGCCCGAAACGCCACTGTCCCTCAAAGGCGCGCACAGCCGCCGTGTGCACACCACCTACCCGGTTGGCATCGCGTCGCTGCCTGCGGCCATCCGCCTGCACCGTGGCGACATGCTCACCCTCACCACCGAGCCGCTTGACCTGGTGTTGCCGTTGGAACCACCACACCTGCGTGTGGCCTGTACCCTGCCGCAGGTGATCGGGCAGGTGCGCAGCGGCGAACGCGTCTGGCTCGACGACGGGCGCATCGGCGCAGTGGTGCGCAAAGCCTCCAACCGCCAGTTGGAACTGGAGATCGTGCAGGCCCGCGATGGCGGTGAAAAGCTGATGGCCGACAAAGGCATCAACTTTCCCGACAGTGAGCTGGATTTGCCGGCGCTCACCGAGAAAGACCTGGAAGACCTGCGGACTGCGGCCAAGGTGGCCGACCTGGTGGGCCTGTCGTTCGTGCAGCGCCCCGGTGACGTGCGCCAACTGCTCGACGCACTGCAAGCGCTCAGGGGTGACCGTGTGGGCGTGGTACTCAAAATCGAAACTTTGCTCGGCTTTGAGAGCCTGCCCGAACTGATGCTCGCGGCCATGGCTGGGCCGTGTGCGGGGGTGATGGTCGCGCGCGGGGATTTGGCCGTGGAATGCGGTTTTGAGCGCATGGCCGAGGTGCAGGAAGAGATCTTGTGGTGTTCCGAAGCCGCCCACATGCCCGTGATCTGGGCCACACAGGTGCTGGAAAACCAGGCCAAGACCGGCGTGCCCTCGCGCGCTGAGATATCCGATGCCGGCATGGGCGTGCGTGCCGAATGCGTGATGCTCAACAAGGGTCCCTACATTGTTGAGACCATCCGAACGCTCGACAATATCTTGCGGCGGATGGCGGGTCACCAAAAGAAAAAGACGCCCCTGTTGCGTGCGCTTCGCTCGTGGGGATGCGCTGACTGAGGCAAACGGACAGCCCAGTCCGGGCTGCCGGCGGTCTGGGCGGATCAGGTTCGCGCCCTGGACGCCACCAGCCAGTAGGTCACGCCCAGCGCCAGCAGCACAGCGCCGGTGCCGTACAGGTACTCCGGCTCGACCGTGTTGAAGTCCAGCACGATTACCTTGCGCGCAATCGCCATGAGGGCGGTGGCAATCACCAGGCGCACATGAATCACGTCGTCGCGCAGGTACAGCGTGATGTTGGCAAAAATTTCAATGGCAATCAGCACCGCCAGGAACGACGCAAACACCACGAAGATGTCTTTCAGGCTCAGCAGCAAGAAAGGCGGCGTCATCAGCCTTTCGTAAAGTACAAAGGCCACGTCGGCCACGCTCAGAAAGATCACGATCACCATGAGCACCGCCAGCACCCGGATCGCTTGCCGGATGGCCGTGTTCAGCCCCGTGATCAACTGGTCGCCATTGCTGGCGCCCAGGTGTTTCTCCACCGCAACCGTTTGGGATTCCTCTTCGTTCATGGGCCTGCCTTGATTTCGTCTTTTTAAAAAGACGATCACCGCGTTGTGACAAGCGCCTTGACATCAAGCAGGGCATGGCGTTTCCCGGTCCCGCAGGCACCGCAATACCCACACGGCCCTACAGGGTGCCGCTATCGTGTGGAAAGGGACACCCCTCAGCCCCGTTCAGCTCGCCAGTACCGTGCCGTCTTTGGCGCGGTCGCGCGCCAGCGCCTCACGCACGCTCATGCGGCGGAAGAACACCGTCACGATGCTGGACGTGATCACAATGAACAGCGAGTACAGCACCGGAATCAGCAGCACCTCTTGCTGCATGGGGCCGGTGAAGGTCAGCGTGACGATCAGCACCGCCAGCGGGCCGTTCTGAATGCCCGTTTCCATCGCGATCGTGCGGCTGCGGTTCGGGTCTTGCTTGAGCAGGCGGGCCAGTGCGTAGCCCAGGCCCATGCCGAAGATGCCCAGGCCAATGGCGGCGAAGAACACGTACCACGGCGTGCTGGCCAGCAGCGTGTGGTTGCGCGGGATCCAGGTGAACACCAGGAACAGAATCACCGCCACCCCCAGCATGCCGCCCAACAGTTCAATGGTGGCTCCGATGTTGGGGTTGAGCTTGCGCAGCACCATGCCGATGACGGTGGGCACCAGCAGCACAAACAGCACCTGGGCCACATTGCCTGCCGGGATTTTGAAGTCACCGCTCAGCCCGGCCAGCTGCGAGTAAAACTCCAGCAGCGCCGGCACCATGCCCAGCGCGATCAGCGACGACACCGAGGTCATCATGATCGACAGCGCCAGCACCGCCTTGCTGAAATAGGTGAAGATGTTTGAGGTGGTGCCGCCCGGCATGCAGGCCATGAGGATCAGGCCCACCGTCAGGCCTGGCGACAGGTCCAGCGCCTGCGCCAGCAAAAAGCCCAGCAGCGGCATGATGCCGTACTGGCACAGCAGGCCCACCATCACGCCCTTGGGCTTGCGAAAGGCAATGCGGAAGTCGCGCCACGTGAGCGACGCGCCCATGCCGAGCATGATGACGATCATCATCATGCCCAGCAGCTTGGTCTCGAATTCGGAGATCATGTTGGTTTTCTCTTTTTCAGGGTGAAGGGGCAGGGCTCAACTGCGGTTCAATTCTTTGGCCACGTCCTGGCGCAGGTCTTTGCGCAGCACCTTGCCAATGGGGCTCTTGGGCAGGTCGTCGCGTACCACCACCAGACGGGGCACCTTGTAGGCGGCCAGGTGCTGCTTGCAGTGCGCAATCACGTCGGCCGGCATCACCTCTTTGGTGTGCTCGGGGTTCTGCACCACATAGGCCCGCACCGCTTCACCCGTCTTCTCATCGGGCACGCCAATCACCGCCACTTCCAGCACGTGGTCCATGTCGGCGATCACGTCTTCCACCTCGTTGGGGTACACGTTGAAACCCGACACCAGAATCATGTCCTTCTTGCGGTCCACGATGCGCATGAAACCGGTCTCGTCCATCACCGCCACGTCGCCGGTGGCAAACCAGCCGTTGTTCATCACCTTGGCGGTTTCTTCTTCAGCGTTCCAGTAGCCCAGCATCACCTGCGGTCCTCGCACCCAGATCTCACCGGGTGCGCCGGGGGGCACGTCTTGTCCGGCGTCGTTCACCAGGCGCACGTCGGTGCCCGGTGCTGGAATGCCGATGCTGCCGTCGCGCGGCGTGCCGGCGAGCGGGTTGAAGCTCACCACGGGCGATGTTTCGGTCAGCCCGTAACCCTCAGCGATGGGGGTTTTGGTGAGCTCGCGCCAGCGCTGCGCCACCGCTGTGTGCAGCGCGGTGCCGCCCGAAATGGAAGCCTTCAGCGTTTTGGGTGGGAAGGCCACAAACCACTCTTCGTTCAGCAGGCCGTTGAAGAGGGTGTTGACCCCCGTCATCCAGGTGATGGGGAAGTTTTCCATGGCCCGCTGCAGGCTCTGCACCGGCCGCGGGTTGGGTATCAGCACGTTGTGTCCGCCAATGGCCAGGAAGCCCAGCAGATTGGTCGTGAACGCGAAGATGTGGTACAGCGGCAGGGCCGTGAGCACGCATTCCTGGCCTGGAGCCATGTGGCTCTGGCCCATGGCGCGGGTCTGCTGGATGTTGCTCAGCAGGTTGCCGTGCGTCAGCATCGCGCCCTTGCTCACGCCGGTTGTGCCGCCGGTGTACTGCAACAAGGCCAGGTCGTCGCGGCCCACGTCTTGCCAGTACGTGCGCGCCGGTGTTTGGGCCAGCGTGGCGCGACCCCGGGCCAGCGCGTCTTTCAGCCGCACATGCGGCACCGTCACCGGCGGCAGCACGCGGTTCCAGTAGCGCTGCACGCCGCGCACAATGGCGCCGGGAATGGCCGGGAAAAACTCTGAAACCGACGCCAGAACCACCTGCTTGATGCCGGTTTTGGCCAGCACACCCGGCAGCTTGTCGGCAAACATGTCCACCATCACCAGCACCTGCGCGCCGGCGTTGTTGAACTGGTACACCATCTCTGTCTCGGTGTAGAGCGGGTTGGTGTTCACCAGCACGCAGCCGGCCTTGAACACACCCAGCGCGGCCACCGGGTAGCCCAGGCTGTTGGGCAGTTGCACCGCCACGCGAGCGCCGGCTTCCAGCTTCAGCACCCCCCGCAAATAGCCTGCGAAGGCGTCAGAGGCTTCGTTCACCTGGGCAAAGCTCAGCCGTCCGTTCATGCCGTTTGGCACCACGCAGCTGAAAGCGGCCTTCACCTGGCTTTCCGTTTGCCATTTCTTGCAGCTCTCAAAGGCCAGTTCGGCCAGGTTGCGGAAGGGCAGTTGCTCCAGCGTCTGGGCAATGCCCACCTGCTGGTACGAGGCATGCCAGGGGCGTGCGGGTGATTCGTTCATGAGCGGTTTCGACAGAGGGTAAATAAAAGAACGGGCGTTCGTTTTTGACCACCCTGATGGTAGTCAAACAATGGCGCTTTTTTCGAGTGGCACACCCGATTGGTGTCGGGGTATACCCTTGTCCGGCTTGCGTAAAGGCCGTCTTGAAACCATCCCGCTGGCTCCCTGCACAGGCCAGCCGGTTGCCGGGTGGTTTCGTGAGCGGTCAGGGCGGCAGGTTGGCCCACTTGCCAGCGGTGTGCACCTGCTTGTAGCCGCGCTTCTTCAGCATCAACTTGGCCAAGGCGCTGCGGGTGCCACTGGCGCAGCACAGCACCACGGGCACCGAGTCCGGAATCTCCTGGAGCCTGCTCCCCAGCGCCCAGCGGAATGTTGATCGACGCCGGTGCGTGGCCGCTGGCAAATTCAGCCTCAGACCGTACATCGACGACCACCGCACCCCGGCTCTTGAGCTCGGGCAGCAGGGCCACCACGTGCCGTGCGTTCCACCACTTGTAGCCAAACCACAGCACCAGCAAAACCAGCGGCCAGTACGTTTGAAAAAAACCTGAGAAGTCCATACAGATCGTTGGGGTAGAAAGCGGTCGGGGTGGCGTTGGTCAACGGCAAATTTACACCAGGGAGTATCCATCGGCAGCGTAGCCAGATGCACAACCTGCGCGGTGGTGCAGGCGGGGCCTATTGGATGATGTTCATGGGGTCAACAGCTTCAAGCGGGTCGCCCTGAGCGCCAAAATACCGCCGTGGTGCCGAAAGGTCATGGCCTTGTTGCTCAACCATCAACCATCAACCACACCGACCCACGGCCCAAACCGCCGCACAGGAGCTCCCCGTCATGAAATTCAAAACTCTTGCCCTCATGGGTCTGGCCGCTGTCATTGGAGCGGGTGCGCTGGGCTGGCAAAGCCTGGACAAAGAAACCCGGGGTTTCCTGGCCGCGTTTCCCACCAACCGCGACCTGCTGTTCTGGAGCACATCGCAGCGCGATGCCGCGTTTCGGGCGCTGGATAGACTTCCTTTTCTGGCCAAACACCGCGTGGTGCCCGCCGGCGCCATGCCGTCCCCATTGCCACCCGGCCCGCCGCTGGCGCTGCCGCTGGACGTGGACGCCTACATGCAAGGGCAGCGCAGTGCTGCGCTCATGGTGGTGCACAACGGCCAGGTGCGGCTGGAGCGCTACGGAATCGGCTTTGACAGCCAGGGCCGCTGGACCAGTTTTTCCGTGGCCAAGTCCTTCACCTCGACACTGCTGGGCGCAGCGTTGCGCGACGGTTACATCAAAAGCATGGACGACAAGGTCAGCGACTACATCGCCGAAATGAAGGGCTCGGCCTACGACGACGTCAGCATCCGCCAGCTGCTCACCATGACCTCGGGCGTGGCTTGGAACGAAGACTACGACGACCCGAAATCTGACGTGGCCCAGTTCAACAACCACAAGCCCGACGACGGCGTGGAGGCCGTGGTGAGCTACCTGCGCAAGCTGCCCCGCGCCGTGCCCGCCGGCACCCGCTGGCTTTACAGCACCGGCGAAACCAACCTGGTGGGCGTGCTCGTCTCGCGGGCCACTCGACAACCCTTGTCGAGCTACCTGTCGACCAAAATCTGGGTGCCCATTGGCATGGAGCAACAAGCCACCTGGATCCTCAGCAAAACCGGGCAAGAAATCAGCGGCTGCTGCCTGCAGGCCGCCACGCGCGACTTTGCCCGCTTCGGGCAGTTCATCTTGAATGGCGCGGTGGTGAACGGCCAGCCCTCCGTGCCCGACGGCTGGCTGCAGGAAGCCACCACCGCCCGCATCGGCATTGGCCAGCCCGGGCGCGGCTACGGCTACCAGTGGTGGACCTACGACGACGGCAGCTTCGCCGCGCGCGGCATTTTCGGCCAAGGCATCTTCATCGATCCGGCGCGCCAGCTGGTGATTGCCTCCAACGCCAATTGGGGCAACAACGCCACCGACCCGACAGCCAGCGCCGCGCGGGAGGCGTTTTACGTGGCGGTGCAGCAGGCCGTGGATGCCGAGGCCGCGTCCAGGCAGTAGCGCGGCTTCTGCGGTGGCGCCGGGTTGAAACCCGAAAGCTGCACATGACGGGGCATTTGCGGGGTGTCAGCGGGGCCTGTGCGGCGCTTTGGTGTGGCCTGTGCGGCGCTTTGGTGTGCTTTGAGACAGCGCATATCCCCCCAGGAGCCGGTCGAACGTGGAAGTCGCCGGCTGCGAATTGACCGCAGCGGTTCACTCTTCACCGGCTTCTTGACCCACAGCCGGGCTACGGGCCTGCGATTTGGGGAAAAACTGTCCTGGCAGCGGCCGCTTTTCGCTTTTCGGCGTGCCAAGTCCGTCAGGCTCCTGGTGCGATAGCGTCACGCGCAGTGAGCGCCCGTCGGCCAGGGTGGCGCAGGCACCTTGTGACAGGGGTGTGAGCCGCGCCACCACGGCGGGTAGAGGCGCCAGGTCGGCCAGTTCGGTCCATTGGCCCGGGGCGTCCCAGCGCAGCGCATGCAGGGCGGTTCGCGTCATGTCGGGCACCACAATGGTGGGCCGCTGGCCCGGCTGCTGAACAATCACGGCCAGGTCTTGCTCCAGCGCACCCATGCGGTGGTTCGACACATCAAGTGCCCGCGCAAACGGCACCAGTGCTGGCGGCCGGTAGTGCAGCAACTGCAACACACCGCCAATGTGCGGCGTGACCACGCTGGCCAGGTCCAGTTGGCCGTCGCCATCGAAATCGGCCACGCCCACCGGGTTGAGCCAGCGAAAGGTGGAGCCCGCAAATGGGCCGCGGGCGCGCTCCACCAGGCGGGGGCCTTCGGGGGCGTGGTCGACACCCAACACCACCAGCGCAGCACCGCGCAGGGTGTCGGCTTCAATCAGCACAATTTCCTCGCGCCCATCCCGGTCCAGGTCAACGACGCGCGGCACCCGATCTTCATACACCCGGTTCAGCGGCAGCACCAGCGCCACTGTTTCCCAGCCGCCCGTGCGGGTCTTCACCAGCGCATGCACGCTGCCCGCGTGCACCGGCGAACCCAGCGCGCCATGCGGGTAACGCCGTGTAGGCGCGCCCAGCCATGCCCAAGCCAGGTCGTGTCGCCCGCTCACCGCCGGGCTCTCGGGCAGGCGCCTGCTGGCCGCAGCCGGCAAGGGCTGCAGCGGTTGGGCGCTGCGCCGGACGGGGCTGCACGCTTCGGTTTGCGGGCTCACCGTGAGGCCCATGGCCTGTGCAGCGGGTGTGTGCAAACCCAGGCAGGCCACCAGTGCGGTCCATGCGGCCAGCGCGCGAGAGCGCTCAGGGTGGTTCAGCAAGGGCTGGCGAAAACAGGGGCGGGAGCGGGGGGCAAAGGGCATGGCGGTCAGTCGTGTGCCGCGCTGTGTTCTTACACCGGGAAGGCGCCGAGGCAGCGGGCCCACCACGCGGGATTGCGTGGTTGTCTGCCGCCAGCGCTGCAAACAATGGCCGAGCGGCTTACGATGCTGTGCCTGACAGGCACGCCGCGCGTCTCGGCGCCGCCTCCACGTTATTGCCCTTGCTGTCTTCAGCGAACCCAACCCTTTTGACCCATGAGCGTAAACCACCCTTACACCCCGCCCGCCATCTGGACCTGGGACCAGGCCAGCGGTGGCAAGTTTGCCAACATCAACCGCCCCATTGCCGGCCCCACGCACGACAAAGCCCTGCCCGTGGGCCAGCACCCGCTGCAGCTGTATTCGCTGGCCACGCCCAACGGCGTGAAGGTGACCGTGATGCTGGAAGAGCTGCTGGCGCTGGGCCACAGCGGCGCCGAATACGACGCCTGGCTCATCAGGATCAGCGACGGCGACCAGTTCTCCAGCGGCTTTGTTGACGTCAACCCCAACTCCAAAATCCCGGCCCTGCTCGACCGCAGCACCGAGCCGCCCACGCGTGTGTTTGAGTCCGGTGCCATCCTGCTGTACCTGGCTGAAAAGTTTGGCGCCCTGCTGCCCAAAGCCCATGCGCCGCGCACCGAAGCGCTCAACTGGCTGTTCTGGCAAATGGGTTCTGCGCCTTACCTGGGTGGCGGCTTTGGGCACTTTTATGCCTACGCTCCCGAAAAGTTTGAATACCCCATCAACCGCTTTGCCATGGAGATCAAGCGCCAGCTCGACGTGCTCGACCGCCACCTGGCCACGCACACCTACATGGCGGGCGACGAATACAGCATCGCCGACATCGCCATCTACCCCTGGTATGGCGCCCTGGTCGAAGGCAAGCTGTACGAGGCGGGCGAGTTCTTGGCGGTGCACGAATACACCCACGTGCAGCGCTGGGCCGCAGCCATCGGCGAGCGCCCGGCCGTGCAGCTCGGGCGTCGCATCAACCGCGTGTGGGGCGACGAAGCGGGGCAGGTGCCTGAGCGGCATTGAGGCCATTGCCCGTCCCGGCCGAGGCACCTCAGCCTCCCAGTCGTTCAGGTCGACCGTGACAACTGGCCCAGCGATCGAATCTTTTGCCAGAGCACGGCCGTGGGCGAGCGCCGTGTCATCCCAAGTTTGACCTTTTAAAAGCCCAAGGCCCTCGGGATGTCAGGGCTTCGACGGGCTCAGCATGAACGGGAGCAAAGGCTGCAAAGGGCCTGATCATTCAGGCATGCCAACCGCCGCATCGACGCAGCGGCGGGTGTCGCCCGTTAAAGCCACACCCGCCCCGGCGCCGGGCTGGTCTCGATGGTGAATTCGGGCGACCCGCCCAGCACAAAAGCACCCAGCACCAGGCTCACCAGCGCAATGAGCAGGCTGGCCCACAGCGCCGTCCAGAACCCGTCCACCTTGAAGCCGTCCACCAGCTTCGCCACCAGCAACAGCATCAGCGCGTTGATGACCAGCAGAAACAGCCCAAACGTGATCAGGGTCAGTGGCAGGGTCAGCACCACCAGCAGCGGCCGCACCACCGCGTTGGCCAGGCCGAGCAACAGGGCAGACACCACCAGCGCGCCGGTGTTGTCAAAGCGAATGCCCTTGAACAAGTGGCTGGTCAGCCACAGAGAAAAGGAAGTGATCGCCCAGTGCAGCAGGAAGGGGGTGAGGTTGGAGAGCATGGATGCCAAGGGTGGTGCCAACGGTAGTGGTGAATGGGAACCCGGGAGCCGGGTCGCCAGCCTCCGAAGATCGCATTCAGCGGGGCCCGGGGGTGGAAGCATAGCCCGGTGCCCGGGCAAACCCGCCGGGCCGCCCGGTGGGGCCGCTTGCGGCACACTTGGCAACATGAAAAAATTTATTGCCGTCTTGGTGCTGGTCAGTATGGCATGGGGTGCGTCGGCGCAAAACCTGTGGCGCGACGCGCCCATGCTGGCCAGCCCGGCACAAATTCGCGCCCTCATGCCCGAAGCCCGCGAAACGTTAGCCGCCCAGCGCGCGGCAGACCCCAGCGCCTTGCTCGAAATCCCCAGTACACCCATAGCCGACGAATCCTTCCGCGCCACCTACCACTTCGAGTCCGAGCGCCTGCAGCGCATCCACCTGCGCGCCCAACCCGCCACCCCCGCACGCGCCCAGGCGCTGCTGAAAACCTTGCAGGCATCCCTGCGCACCAGCTTCGGTCTGCCCGTCAGCAGCCCTTCGCGCCCGGTGGCGGCGCTGGGCACCGTTGACGTTCTGTGGTCCTTCCGGCGCATGACGGTGCAGCTCCTGATGGTTGACGGCAAAACGGTGGAACTCATCTACAGCGCCAACCTGCCGCCCCAGCGTTTGGCCCTTTGAGCGCAGGGCGCTGCAGAGCGGCGGTAGGTGGGTGCCTGTGCCTGGCGGGGGTTTGACCGTGTCCGACTGCTTGCCGACACCAGATTTACGCGGAAATCAACAGCCGTTCACATCGGTGTAGGCCACGTCCGCCTGTCCAAGTCGTGTCATTTCTGACCACCGGGGGGTCAATATTCAATCGGCGCCAACACAGCTACGCACTGCTCGCCCGCCTCGGCCAATGTCCCTGCTGCGGTCGCCCAAGCAAAAGACTACTCTTGTGACACAGTAAAACTAGGAGGCATGGATGTTGATGCAATTGGTTGCCTGGATCGCCGCAGGCTTGGTGTTCGTATCGTTTTTCATGAAGACGATCGTGCCGCTGCGGACTGTGGCCATCGCCAGCAATGTAATGTTCATCGGCTATGCCCTCATGGGGCTTCATTTCGGCGTGTTCGATAAGGTTTTGCCGATCCTGATCCTCCACATGGCCCTGCTGCCTTTGAACATCCTGCGACTGCGCCAGATTAAGGCAACGATCAGGGGCGTGAAAAATGCCACCAATCAAGAACAATCCTTGGAAAACCTGATTCCCTACATGAATCAGGAGAGGTACACCAAAGGAGATGTCATTTTCAGAAAAGGTGACCCGGCGAATCGTGTGTTTCTGATTCGAAAGGGGCGCGTATTACTCGCCGAGATTGACAAGTGTCTTTTGTCTGGGGATCTGTTCGGCGAGATCGGTGTTTTCTCAGATCACGCGCAAAGAACCTTGACGGCCGTGTGCGACGAAGATTGCGAACTGTTCGCCATCACCAAAGAAAAGGTGGTCGAACTTTTTTACCTCGAGCCCCGTTTTGGGTTTTACATCGCCCGTGCACTGACTCGCTACGCCAAAGAGTCAATCCGATGAATGCCTCGGAGGCATGACATGTGCATGAGGAATCAGGGTGACATTCCAATGGAACCTATTGATCCGGCCTTGTGAAGTCTTAAGCCGCTTACCCACCCAACACCGCGCCTGCAGCAGGTCCGCAAAAGGCTTTACCGGCAGCTCGGGGCGAAACTTCAACGTTCTGAACAAAGACTCCGAATACGGGTTGTCGTTGCTCACCCCGGGCCGACTGCGAGAGGGGGCAATCCCCAGCCGTTGTAACGTGGCCAGCATGGTCTCACCGCGCATCGGTGACCCGACTGACCACGGCCGGTTCTTGCGCGGTGTTGGCAGCAACTTGATCAATAAATGAGCGATCCTTGGTCACAGTGGCTCACCTGAGCGACAGCATCGAGGCCCTGCAGCGCCAGCTCGCCGATG
Organism: Hydrogenophaga sp.; assembly: GCA_018333605.1. GTDB lineage: Bacteria > Pseudomonadota > Gammaproteobacteria > Burkholderiales > Burkholderiaceae_C > Hydrogenophaga. The sequence goes on from JAGXSV010000009.1 coordinate 27,436, forward strand.
TCGACGCCTACCTGATGCGCGCCATGCAGCCTTACGCCTGGGCTCATGGCCTGCTGCAGACGATTCCGGGTATGGATGAAATCGCCGCTGCATTGATCCTCATCGAGATCGGCGAGGACATGGCCCGCTTCGGATCGCCCGAGCGCCTGGCCTGCTGGGCCGCGCTGAGCCCGGGCAACCACGAGAGCGCGGGCAAGCGCAAGTCCGGGCGCACCCGCCACGGCAACAACACCATCCGCTTCATCCTGTGCGAATGCGCCAACGCCGCGCGCATGACCAAGAGCACGCTGGCTTCCAAGTACCGAAGTCTGATGGTGCGCAAGTCGCACAAGAAGGCCATCGTGGCCGTGGCCCACAAGATGATCCGGCTGATCTACATCCTGCTGTCTCGACGCCAGCCCTATCTCGATCAGGCCATTGACTACGCTGCCATGAGCGCCAAGAAGAACGCTCCGCGCTGGATCAAGCAGCTCAAGGCCATCGGCAAGTGGCCTGCCACCAGCGCACCGTTGGCTCACGCCAGCGCCTGATTCACCGCTGAATTCCTGGGGTCGGGCCCAGCGGTTTCTATTTCGTTGCTGCACGTCGGCAGGCATAGGCTCGTCTCTGTGAGGTGGGGCTTTCACGGTAACCCGTTTGAGCACGCCGCGCCCCGTTTCGCAGGCGTGGCCATGCACCGGTGCTGAAGGTCAAGTTCCATGCATTTCGGCATCGAGCCTACCGTCCTCGGGAAGTCTGTTGCATGCCCAAAACCTACGCCCACTTGACGCTTGAAAGGCGCCCCGGAGAGCTGTCCAAGACGACCGTAGGTTCGTGGTTCAGCGGGCGGTGGACCACGTCGGGCGGGACGCTTGCATCGGCATGTCCTCGCGCCTGCGTGGTGGAGGTGTTGCTCAACCCAGCTCGGCTATCAGCTCGATCTCAACGCATGCGCCCAGCGGGATCTGAGCCACGCCGAAGGCGCTGCGGGCGTGGGCGCCGACTTGCGGTCCGAACACTTCGCCAAGCAGTTCGCTGCAGCCGTTGGTGACAAGGTGCTGTTCGGTGAACGTGCTGGTGCTGTTGACGAGGCTCATGACCTTGACGATGCGCTTGACGTCGTCGAGTGTCTTGCCGGCGGCCAGGCAGGCTGCGGCCAGTGTGCCCATGAGGTCGATGGCAATGGCGCGGGCGGAGGCTTTGCCTTCTTCGGTGTCCATGGTCAGTCCGAGCTGGCCGACCCAGGGTTTGCCGTCTTTTTTGGCGATGTGGCCGCTCAAAAAGACAAGGTTGCCGGTTTGCACGAAGGGCACGTAGGCGGCGGCGGGAATGGCGACGGGGGGCAGTTCGATGCCGAGTTGGGCCAGTTTGGTGTAGACGCTCATGAGGGTGGCTCCTGAATGGAAAAAAGCTTCTGGGGAGAGGGTCGCCTCATTCTATCGACCAGGTCTGAGCGGACGCCGTTGTATCGGGCGGATGGATTCATGGATCGCGGAGGTTGCTCTGGGTCTTCGACAGGTCCAGCCCAAACGGGTATCGACACTCAGTTTGCAGACGTTTGCAGTCTGGCAAGTTCGTCGGGCGGGGCTACGGTCACGGCCACTTCCAGCGTGTGCTGGGTACCACCCTGGATGACACCGCGCATGGGGGAGACGTCGGCGAAGTCGCGGCCGGTGGCGAGGGTGACGTAGTCTTCGCCGGGGCTGCCCCAGCCGCAGCGGTTGTTGGTGGGGTCGAAGTCGAACCAGGCGCCGGCTGTGGCGGTGCAGGTCGGCGCTGGGCTGGGGGGTACACCGTCCTCGTCCTCGGCTTCAGCCTCAGCGTCGTTTTTGTCGTGCCCTTCTCCGCGTTTCACACGGTTTTGAGTTTCAGCCGGGTAGGGTACATACACCGACACCCAGGCATGTGAGGCGTCGGCGCCAATGAGGCGGGGTTTGCCAAGCGGCGGCCGGGTGAGCAAATAGCCACTCACATACCGCGCGGGCAGGCCCAGGCTGCGCAGGCAGCCGAGCATGATGTGGGCGAAATCCTGGCAGACGCCTTTGCCTTGTTCCAGCGCTTGCAAGGCAGGGGTGTTCACTTCGGTGCTGTTGGTTTCGTATTGGAGCTCGGTGTGAATCCGTTCCATGAGCGCGCGAGCGGCCTCCAGCATGGGCAGGCCGGGCTTGAACACCGGGCGGGCGAAGGCGGCAAAGGCATCGTCTCGGGGCACGTAGGGCGAGGCGAACAGGAATTCGCTGGCCGAATCAAACGGTGCTTTGGCACGGTAAAGAAAGTGCTCGCGCACGGATTCCCAACGGCGCTTTTGCCAGGCAGCGCTGTGGGGCAGTTCGGCCGGGGCGCAGGTTTGCACGGCGCTGTCGGCTTCCACAGTGAGTGTGTCGTGGGGTGCCTGCAGTGAAAAGAAGGTGCGCAGGTTGCCAAACACGTCGGTGGTCTGGCTGCGGCTGGCGGGCTCGGGCGTGATGCGCAGTGTGTGTTCCAGCACCCGTTGCACGGCTGTATTCACGGGTGACAAATGCACCATGTGCTGCGCCATGTCGATGCTGCCCTGGTAGCGGTAGGTGGTGCGGTGGATGATGCGCAAGTTCATGAACAGCCCCCGGCGTCGGCTGTTGCACCACCCCAGCGGCCACACCAGCCGCCAGGCACCGCCGGTTCCACGGTGTTCCGGATATCGCGTTGCCGCATGCCTTGCAGGTCACGCGCCGGGTAGCGGGTTTTCATATGCTTTGGTTCTTGCGGTCAGCGTGGCTGAAGTGCAGGCGCGAAATTTCGTCGGACAGGTTACCGGCCGCTTGCTCGCAGGTGCCCAGCAGGGTGACCAGGTCGCCACAAGTGCGCTGGTCTTCGGGCGTGCGCTGCCAGTTGCTCAAGTCTTGGAGCACCCAGGTGTTGGGGTCGGGCAGGGTCATGGCCAGTTCGGCGTCTTGCGGGTTGGCGCTTTCGGCCAGCCTGGCCAGGCGTGAGCGCAGGGTTTGCAAGACCCAGGCGAGCGAGCGGGGGTTGTCACGATCGAGCACCAGCAGGTCGATCAGGGCGACCATGTCGCGCCGTTGCTGGTACCTGGCGTGGAAGGTGATGGTGCTGTCAAACAGCGCCACCACCGCGTCGAAGCCTTCAGCGTCGCGCAGGCAGTGGTGTTCCAGCCCGAGCATGAGCGCACGCGACAGGGTGATCAGCCGTTCGATGTGGCGGCCCACAGAGAGCAGGCGCCAGCCGTCGTCGCGCACCATGCGGTCGGTTTGTGAGCCGGTGATGGCGGCCAGCAGTGCGCTGGCATTTTTCAGCGCACTCAGTGCTTCGGCGGTGGCGTACTCGGCGTCGGTGGACAGGGCGGCGCAGTCGCGGGCAAAGGCGGCCTCGGTGCGCTCGATGAGGCTCCAGTGTTCCTGCGACAGGCGTTCGCGCACCTGTGCCGCCGAGCCCTTGAGCGCTCGCAGGTTGAAGCCCACGCTGAACGATTGCGCCGCCTGCGGGCTGCCCGGCGATGGCGACAGCGCCGCCATGAGGCTGCGCGCAAACACGCGGGGCGATTGAGCGGCGCCGGGCACGTCGGGCAACACCAGCGCGTGTTCGCGGGCGGTGGCCGACAGCCAGGCCATGAGTGCAGGAGTGCTGGGTTCTTCGCCGCTCAGCTGGTTCAGCACGATCTGCGCGAGCCGGATGCTGTTTTCGGTGCGCTCGGTGTAGCGGCCGAGCCAGAACAGGTTTTCAGCGGCGCGGCTGGTGACCGGGCGTTTCTGGGTGGCAATGGTCAGGGCGCTGGGCGCCGACTGCAGCAGGGTGGTGCGGTCCACGGCGCCTTCGGTGAGGACCCAGCAGTCGGCGCTGCTGCCGCCGCGCTGCATGGTGGCAATGAGTTGGCCGCGGGGTGCCAGCCGCACCAGGCCGCCGGGCAGCACGCGCCAGCTTTGCGGGCCGTCGGCCAGGGCAAACACGCGCAGCATGGCCGAACGCGGCATGAGGCGCTCGTCGGTCCAGGTGGGCGTCTGGCTGAGGGGCAGCCAGGCCTGCACGGTGTAGTCCTCGGGGCGGCGCACCATGCGGCCGGACCATTCGTCAAGCTCGCGCTGGCTCAGGCTCTGGCCCATGGCGGTTTCCAGGCCCGAGCGTGGGTAGGTGGGTTTGATCACGCTGCCTTTCAGCAGCGGCAGCACCTCGCGCAGGGCAGCGTCTTCGCCGCACCACCAGGTGGCCAGCGACGGCAGGGCCAGCTCTTCGCCCAGCAGATGGCGGCTGATGGCGGGCAGAAAGCCCAGCACGGCGCTGGATTCGAGCGGCGCCGAGCCGGGTGCGTTGGCCAGCAGCAGGTTGCCTGCACGCAGCACCTGCAGCAGGCCGGGCACGCCCAGGGTGGAGTCTGAACGCAGCTCCAGCGGGTCCAGCCATTCGTCGTCCAGCCGCTTGATGAGCGCATGCAACGGCTCCAGACCCTTCAAGGTCTTGAGGTACAGACGCTGGTCGCGCACGGTGAGGTCGTTGCCCTCCACCAGCGTGAGACCGAGGTAACGCGCGAGGTAGGCGTGTTCGAAATAGGTTTCGTTGTAAGGGCCGGGCGTGAGCAGGGCAATGCGCGCGTTGTCGCCCTCGGGTGCCATGGCCTTGATGCCGTCCATGAGCGCGCGGTAGCTGGCGGCGAGCCGCTGTACCTTCATGGAGGCAAAGGCCTGGGGGAACTGGCGCGAAATGGCGATGCGGTTTTCAAGCAGATAGCCCAGACCGGATGGCGCCTGCGTGCGCTGGCCCACCACCCACCAGCGCCCGTCGGGACCGTGGGCCAGGTCAAAGGCGACGATGTGCAGCCAGGTGCCGCCCGGTGGCTGTACGCCTTGCATGGCGCGCAGGTAGCCGGGGTGGCCCTGCACCAGCGCGGCGGGCAGCATGGCGCGCTTGAGCAGTTCGCCCGCGCCATACAGGTCGGCCATCATGGCGTTGAGCAGGCGCGCGCGCTGCAACACGCCGGTTTCTATGTGGGCCCAGTCTTTCGCGCTGACCATGGTGGGAAACAGGTCGAGCGCCCACGGGCGCTGCTGGCCGGTGGCGGCATCGGCATAGACGTTGTAGGTCACGCCGTTGTCGCGCACCTGGCGCTGCAGGTTGGCGGCGCGTCGGTTCAGGTCGGCAAAACCGTCGGCGCCAACGTGCTCAAAGAAGCTGGCCCAGTGCGGGGCCAGCGCATCGTCAGCTGCCGCCTTGCCGCGGCTGTGCTGGCGCAACTCGTCGCGGTGGCCGGCGTCTGCGGGTGCGGAAATCGACAAGGCCCAGTCCCCGGGTTGGCCGGGGATGGTCTCGTCAAACAGCGATTCGGTGGCTTCTTTGTTCATTGGGCTCGAGTGTGCCCGCTGGAGGGCGGGTGGCCCGTGCACAGGTGGAAGCCCGGGTGCTTCCTTCCCGAATTTCTGCAATCCGTGTTGCTCAGGTGCGCAGGTCGAGCGTGCACGGGAACTCTCGGCTCGGCTGGGCCGGTTCGACCACCATCTTGCCCGGGGTGTGGCCCATCTGGAAGAAGCGCGACATGCGCCGGCTTTCGGCTTCAAAGGCGTTGATGGGGAAGGTGTCGTAATTGCGTCCGCCGGGGTGGGCAACAAAGTACTGGCAGCCGCCCAGCGAGCGCTGCATCCAGGTGTCCACGATGTCAAACGTGAGCGGTGCGTGCGCAGGAATGGACGGGTGCAGGGCCGATGGCGGGCTCCAGGCCTTGTAGCGCACGCCAGCCACGTAGTCGCCCACGGTGCCGGTGCTGTGCAGGGGCAGGGCGCGGCCGTTGCAGGTGATCACATGGCGGCTGTCGTTCCAGCCGCTCACCCGCACTTCCATGCGCTCCAGCGACGAATCGACATAGCGCACGGTGCCGCCCGGTGCGCCTTCTTCACCCATCACATGCCAGGGCTCCAGGGCGCTGCGCAGGGTGAGCTGGATACCGCGCGCGGCCACCTCGCCCACCAGCGGGAAGCGGAATTCAAAGTGCGGCTCAAACCAGGCGGGGTCAAACTTATAGCCAAAGTCGGCCAGGTCGGTGAGCACGTCCTGGAAGTCCATGCGCACGTAGGTGGGCAGCAGGTAGCGGTCGTGCAGTTCGGTGCCCCAGCGGGTGAGCTTGCCGTGCCACGGCTGCTGCCAGAAGCGCGACACCAGCGCGCGCAACAGCAGCTGCTGCGCAATGCTCATGCGGGCGTGCGGCGGCATTTCAAAGGCGCGCAGTTCCAGCAGGCCCAGGCGGCCGGTGGGCGCGTCGGGCGAATACAGCTTGTCGATACAAAACTCGCTGCGGTGGGTGTTGCCGGTCACGTCGATCAGGATGTTGCGCAACGTACGGTCCACCAGCCACGGGGGCATGAAGCTGTCGCCCCCACGCTCGCCCGCCATGCGTGGCTTGCTGCCCCCCGAGGGGGCTGACCCGCCTTGGGGCGGCCCGGCGGCGGGTCGCTGCTCTCCGTAGAGGCTGCTTTGTTTGGCGATCTGCGCCAGCGCAATCTCCAGTTCGTAGAGCTGGTCGTTGCGTGCTTCGTCCACCCGCGGTGCCTGGCTGGTGGGGCCAATGAACATGCCGCTGAACAAATACGACAGCGAGGGGTGGTTGTGCCAGTAAGCCACCAGGCTGCCCAGCAGCTCGGGGCGGCGCAAAAACGGGGAGTCGGCCGGGGTGGCGCCGCCCATCACAAAGTGATTGCCGCCACCGGTGCCGGTGTGGCGCCCATCGGTCATGAACTTTTCGGCGCACAGCCGGGTTTCGTGGGCCGCATCGTACAAAAACTCGGTGTGGTCCACCAGCTCGCCCCAGTTGTGGGCGGGGTGGATGTTGACCTCGATCACGCCCGGGTCGGGCGTGACCTGCAGCGTTTTCAGGCGCGGGTCGCGCGGTGGCGGGTAGCCTTCCAGCACGATCGACATGCCCAGTTTCTCGGCGGTGGCTTCCACGGCGGCGAGCAGGTCCAGGTAGTCTTCCAGGCGCTTCATGGGCGGCATGAACACATAGATGTGCTGGTTTTTGCCGCCGCCCACTTTTTCAGCCTTGGGGCCATTGGCACGGTGCGGGTCGCGGGTTTCCACGCACAGCGCGGTGCGGGTGAGCCAGGCGGCCGATTCGTTGCGCTGCGGAAACTTGGCCGACAGCGCTTGCGCCGGTCCCGCGCCGGGGCCGGGCTGGCCGGGGCGCAGGCCGTCCACGGCGGGGCCGGTGGCGTTGTAGTCCATACCCTGCAGGGCCACGGTGCCCCCCTCGGCAAAACCGCCGCCCACCTGGTGGGGCGACACCTGGTGCTTCATGGTGGCGCCTTGGGGCAGCGGGTCGCGGGCGGTGTGGGGGTCTTGCTCGATGTGGTACGGGTAGTCGCCCGCCGACACCCAGGGCAGAGAGTCCAGCGGCAAGCGGTAGCCCATGGGCGAGTCGCCGGGCACGAGGTACATGCGCTCGTCGCGGAAGAACCACGGCCCGGTGGACCAGCGGGTGCCCGACACGCGGTGGTAGCTGCTCTTGCCGCTGTTGGACAGCGGACCGTCGCCGTCGGCCTGCAGCGGCAGCACAAAGCCCACCGTGGCGTCCAGCCCTTGGGTGAACACGCGGCGCAGGCGGGCGCGTTCCAGTTCGTCGTCCAGCTTGGCATCAAACGGATCCACGTTGACTGGCAGGCGGCGCTCGCGCCACAGGTAATACCAGGTGTCTTCATAACCCGGGGTGATGTATTGGGTCGACAGGCCGAGCTTGCGCGCCAGCGCCTGGGTGAAGCGGCGCGCGTCTTCGGCGTCAAAGCGGGCCTGGTCGCGTTCGTTGGCCAGCAGAGCGGGGTTGTGCCAGCAGGGTTCGCCGTCGGCGCGCCAGAACAGCGAAAGTGCCCAGCGTGGCAGCTGTTCGCCGGGGTACCACTTGCCTTGGCCCATGTGCACAAAACCGCCCGCGCCATAGCGCTCGCGCAGCCGGCCCAGCAGCTCGGTGGCGTAGCCGCGCTTGGTGGGGCCGAGAGCGTCGGTGTTCCATTCGGCGGCGTCGCGGTCGGCGGTGGCCACGTAGGTGGGCTCGCCGCCCATGGTCAGGCGCACATCGTGTTGGTCCAGGTCGGCGTCCACCGCGTCGCCCAGGGCCAGCACGCCAGCCCATTGCTCTTCGGTGTAGGGCTTCGTCACTCGGGGCGATTCGTACACCCGCGTCACACCCATGTGGTGGCTGAATTCCACCTCGCACTTGTCCATGGCGCCTTCCACCGGCGCCGCGCTGGACGGCTGCGGCGTGCAGGCCAGCGGAATGTGGCCTTCACCGGCCAGCAGACCCGAGGTGGGGTCCAGGCCGATCCAGCCGGCGCCAGGCAAGAACACCTCGCACCAGGCGTGCAGGTCGGTGAAGTCATGTTCGGGACCGTTGGGGCCGTCGACGGACTTCACGTCCGACTTGAGCTGAATGAGGTAGCCCGAAACAAAGCGTGCAGCCAGACCCATGTGGCGCAAGATTTGCACCATCAGCCAGCCGGTGTCGCGGCAGGAACCGCTGCCGAGCATCAGCGTTTCTTCCGGCGTCTGCACGCCCGGCTCCATGCGGATGGTGTACGAAATATTTCGCTGCAGCATCTGGTTCACGTCCACCAGAAAGTCGATGGTGCGGCGTTCTGTGCGGTCCACTTTGGCCAGGCAGGCCTTCAGCAGGGGTGTGACCGGCGCCGTGGCCAGGTACGGCGCGAGCTCTTGCAGCTGGGCGGCGTCGTAGGCAAACGGAAACTTCTCGGCCTTGGGCTCCAGAAAGAAGTCGAACGGGTTGTGCACCGCCATTTCCACCACCAGGTCGATGGAGACCTTGAACTCGGTGGTCGGCTCGGGAAACACCAGGCGGGCCTGGTAGTTGGCGAACGGGTCTTGCTGCCAGTTGATGAAGTGGCCCGCCGGCTCGATGCGTTGGGAATAAGACAACACCTTGGTGCGGCTGTGTGGCGCAGGACGCAGCCGCACCACCTGGGGACCGAGTTTGACCAGGCGGTCGTACCGATAATGGGTGATGTGGCTCAGGGCAACATGAATGGCCATGCTGGTGTCTTTCAACAGGGGGGTAACAACAATGAATTCGCCGGCTCGCGCGTTTCCGCCGCGGCACGTACCCATGCTAGCAAGTCTTGCGCCAGACGGCCACAACCGCCTGCGAGGACCCACAAGCGGATGCTGGTCACAGCCTTGTTGGTGCGCCCGAAGCGGGCAGTTCGCCGTCTGAGCATGGCGCACCCTGGCGTGTTCTTTTTGCTGGCCTGGGTATTGGGGGTAGCGCTGCAGTTGCAGCAAGCGGTCCTGTGGTCCTTCTGGGTGTACGCGGGTTGTTTGCTGGCGGGTGGGTTGCTGTGGTGGGGGCTCTGGCGGCCCGCGCGGTTGGGCCCGCGTGGCTGGTTGCTGGGCGCGGTGTTGGCCGGTGTGCTGGCGGGGGTGGGTCTCACGGGCACACGCGCTGCCCATTACGCCGCGCAGGCCATGCCTCTCCACCTGCAGGGGCTGGACCTGGTGGTGACCGGGCGCGTGGCCTCGCTGCCGCGCCGCACCGAGTTGGGCGAGCGCTTTGACCTGGTGGTGGAAACCGCCACCCGCGCCGGACAGCCGGTGGCTTTGCCCGGGCGCCTGCAGCTGAGCTGGTATGGCAGCACAGCGGCGGCGTTTGAAGAAGCCAGCGCCGGCGTCCGGAACACCCCCGGCCTTCGCGCCGGCGACCGCTGGCGCTTCACCGTGCGTCTGCGCAGCCCGCACGGCAACGCCAACCCGCATGGCTTCGACCGTGAACGCAACCTGTGGGAACAAGGCATTGGCGCCACCGGCTATGTGCGCAACGGGCCGCGAGACCCCGCCCCCCAGCACCTGGGCCGCACCGCCTGGCACCCGCTGGACACGGCTCGCCAGTGGGTCAGCGCACGCATTGAGGCGCAGGTGAGCGAGCCCCGCAGCGCCGGCGTGCTGGCGGCGCTGGTGGTGGGCGACCAAAGCGCCATCGACCGTGCCGACTGGGACCTGTTTCGCACCACGGGCGTGGCCCATTTGATGAGCATTTCCGGCTTGCACGTGACCATGTTTGCCTGGCTGGCCACCGCGCTCATTGGGGCGCTGTGGCAGCGCCTGGCGCGGGTGTGGCCGCAAGCCTTGCTGGCGGTGCCCACACCGCTGGCGGCTGGTGTGGGTGGCGTGGCGCTGGCCACCGCCTACGCGCTGTTTTCGGGCTGGGGGGTGCCGTCGCAACGCACCGTGATCATGCTGGCCGTGGTGGTGGGGTTGCGGTTGTCGGTGCGGCGCTGGCCGTGGCCGGTGGTGTGGCTGCTGGCCATGGTGGCGGTGCTGTTGCTGGACCCCTGGGCCTTGCTGCAGCCGGGCTTTTGGCTGAGCTTTGTAGCGGTGGGCATTTTGTTTGCCACCGACCCGGGGCAGCGCATGGCCCAGCGTGCCGTGGCCGATCCTGAGCGCCGCACAGGTCGGAGCCTGCGCGCGGCATTGGGGCTGCTGCGCGAGCAGTCGGTGGTCACCGTGGCGCTGGCACCGCTCACGCTGCTGTTGTTCGGCCAGTTTTCGGTGGTGGGCTTGCTGGCCAACCTGCTGGCCATTCCGTGGGTCACGCTGCTCATCACGCCGCTGGCCATGCTGGGTGTGGCCGTGCCGGTGTTGTGGGAAGCCGCCGCGCTGGCCGTACAGGTGCAAGCCGCGGTGCTGCAATGGCTGGCCCAGTGGCCCTGGGCCGCCATTCACCGGGCGATACCGCCCGCGCCGCTGGCGCTGGCCGGGGTGCTGGGGGGTGTGTTGCTGGTGCTGCGCTTGCCCGGGGCGGTGCGCGGTGCTGGCCTGTTGCTGGTGTGGCCGGTGCTGCTGTGGGCGCCGTTGCGCCCTGCGGTGGGGCAATTTGAGTTGCTGGCGATTGACGTGGGGCAGGGCGGTGCCGTGTTGGTGCGCACGGCTCGCCACACCCTGCTTTACGACACCGGGCCGCGCTACAGCCCCGAGAGCGATGCCGGGCAGCGCGTGGTCGTGCCACTGCTGCGCGCCCTGGGCGAGGCGCCCCACGCCGTGGTGGTGAGCCACCGTGACAGCGACCACGCCGGTGGCATGGCGGCTGTGCGCAGCGCCTGGCCGCAGGCGCGGTGGCTGTCGTCTTTTGACGCTGAGCCCGCGCAGCGCTGCGTGGCCGGGCAGCGCTGGCGCTGGGACGGGGTAGACTTTGAAGTGCTGCACCCGCAGCCCGCGCACTACGGGCCCCAGGGACAGGGCCTGCTCAGCAGCAACGCCATGTCGTGCGTGCTGCGCGTGGCCAGCGCCCAGCACAGCGCCTGGCTGGGTGGTGACATCGACGCCGAACAGGAAACCCGCCTGGCCCTGGCACAGCCCGATGCGCGCGCCACCGTGTTGCTGGCGCCGCACCACGGCAGTCTCACGTCCAGCAGCCCGGTGCTGCTGAACACCCTGCGCCCGCGCTGGGTGCTGGTGCAGTCGGGCTACCGCAACCGCTTCAACCACCCGGCGCCCGCCGTGCTGGAACGCTACCGCCAGCGCGACATGCGCTGGGTGACGTCGGCCGACTGCGGGGCCGCAAGCTGGCGCAGCGCCGAGCCCGACGCGGTGCATTGCCAGCGAGACGTGGCCCGGCGCTACTGGCACCACCCGGCGCCCACGCATACAGCGCTGGAAAACGACTGAGCGCTCCTCGCCATCAGCGCCCCGGTCATTTCTTTTTGCACCGATTTGGGGCGAATTTGGCTGGGCCTGGCCCAGTCCTTGCTATGCTGTGGCAAGGAGAGAAAACGCCCATGAGCCGACCGATGTTTGATGAAATGAACGCTTCGCCCACCGAGGTGCGTGCCCATTACGAAAACTACGCCCGCTGGCTGGCGCAGCAGCCCGTGGAGGTCATGGCGTCGCGCCGTGAAGAGGCGGAAATGATCTTCCGGCGCGTGGGCATCACCTTTGCGGTGTATGGCGCCAAAGACGAAGACGGTTCGGGCACCGAGCGCCTGATTCCGTTTGACCTGATCCCGCGCATCATTCCCTCCCACGAGTGGGAAATCATGGAGCAGGGCCTGGTGCAGCGCGTGACCGCGCTCAACCGCTTCATCCACGATGTTTACCACGACCAGGAAATCATCAAGGCCGGCCATGTGCCGGCCGACCAGATTTTCCAGAACGCGCAGTTCCGCCCCGAGATGATGGGTGTGGACGTGCCCGGTGGCGTGTACTCGCACATTGCGGGCGTGGACATTGTGCGGGCCGCGAATGCAGCCGGCGAGGGCGAGTATTACGTGCTAGAGGACAACCTGCGCGTGCCCAGCGGCGTGAGCTACATGCTGGAAGACCGCAAAATGATGATGCGGCTGTTCCCCGAGTTGTTCGGTGAAAACCGTGTGGCCCCGGTGGCCCACTACCCTGACCTGTTGCTGGAAACCCTGCGCGCCGTCAGCCCGGCCACCACGGCCGAGCCCACGGTGGTGGTGCTCACGCCCGGCATGTACAACAGCGCTTACTTCGAACACGCCTTTTTGGCGCAGCAAATGGGCATTGAGCTGGTGGAAGGCCAAGACCTGTTTGTGAAAGACAACTTCGTCTACATGCGCACCACCCGCGGCCCCAAGCGGGTGGACGTGATCTACCGCCGGGTGGACGACGATTTTCTGGACCCGCTGGTGTTCCGCCCCACCTCCACGCTGGGCTGCGCCGGGCTGCTGGGTGTGTACCGCAGCGGCAACGTGACCATCTGCAACGCCGTCGGCACGGGCGTGGCCGACGACAAGTCGATCTACCCTTACGTGCCCAAGATGATCGAGTTTTACCTGGGGCAGAAACCCATTTTGAACAACGTGCCCACCTTCATGGGGCGCAACCCGGAAGACCTGAAGTACATGCTCGCCCACATGGAAGAACTGGTGGTGAAAGAGGTGCATGGCGCGGGCGGCTACGGCATGCTGGTGGGCCCGGCGTCCACCAAGGCCGAGGTGGAAGAGTTCCGCGCGCTGGTCAAAGCCAAACCTGACGGCTACATTGCCCAGCCCACGCTAAGCCTGTCCACCTGTCCCACCTATGTGGACAGTGGCGTGGCGCCGCGCCACATTGACCTGCGCCCCTTTGTGCTCAGCGGCAAAGAGGTGCAAATGGTGCCCGGAGGCTTGACCCGCGTGGCGTTGAAAGACGGCTCGCTGGTCGTCAACTCGTCGCAGGGCGGCGGTACGAAAGACACCTGGGTGCTGGAAGACTGACCCCCCCCCGCGCCGCTTCGCGTCACCCCCCCCCAGGGGGCGGTACTGGCAGCCCGGCAAAGCCGGTTCTGCGGTGCCTCTGGAATGAATCACCTCTTGCGCTGCTTTTGTGGCGCTGACCGTCGGAGTTTTTGAAATGCTTTCACGCACCGCTGACCACCTGTTCTGGATGTCCCGCTACACCGAGCGTGCCGAAAACACCGCGCGCATGCTGGACATCAACTACCAGACCTCGCTGCTGCCGCAGTCGGCCGCCGTGGCGCAGGTGGGCTGGGAAGGTCTGCTCGTCATCAGCGAGTTGATGCCCAGCTACACCGCCAAATACGGCAAGGACATCACGCCGCGCAACGTGATGGATTTCATGGTGCGCGACGAGTCCAACCCGTCGAGCATCTGCTCCTGTCTGCGTGCGGCCCGGGAAAACGCCCGTGCCGTGCGTGGCGCGCTGACCACCGAGTTGTGGGAAACGCAAAACGCCACCTGGCTCAAGCTGGCGGGTTACCTCAAGTCCAAAGACTTTGAACGCGATCCCGGCGCGTTCTTCGAGTGGGTCAAGCACCGCTCACACCTCTCCCGCGGCGTGGCCATTGGCACGATGTTGCAGGACGAGGCCTTCCATTTCTACCGCATGGGAACCTTCCTGGAGCGCTCGGACAACACCGCACGCCTGCTGGACGTGAAGTTCCACGCGGTGCAAAGCGACTTTTTCGGCGCCGCCAGCGAACAGGATCAGGAATACGACTTCTACCACTGGAGCGCGATCCTGCGCTCGGTCTCCGGCTTCGAGGTGTACCGCAAGGTGTACCGCGACGTGATCACGCCCGAGCGCGTGGCCGAGTTGTTGATCTTGCGCGCCGACATGCCGCGCAGCCTGGCTGCCAGCATGAACGAGGTGGTGAACAACCTGGCGGTGGTGGCCAACGACACCTCGGGTGAAACGCTGCGCCGCGCCGGCAAGCTCAAGGCCGACCTGCAGTTCGCCCGCATCGACGAGATCCTTTCCACCGGCCTGCACGCTTTCCTCACCCAGTTCCTGGACCGGGTGAATGAGTTGGGCGGGCGCATCAGCCAGGATTTTCTGGTGCCCACCACGCACTGAACGGGTGATTGGTTTCACAGCTGAGTTACCCATGCGGGGCGGGCACAATGCGCCCTGGTCCTAGAACGCCCCGGTCCCCGCATGAAATTCCACATCAGCCACACCACCCGCTACACCTACAGCCAGCCGCTGCTGTATTCGGTGCAAACCCTGCACCTGTGGCCCGCCAGCGGCCCGTGCCAAACGGTCGTGCAGTGGGACATCCGCTCGCCGGGCACCCTGCACGCCCAGCCCGACGGCCAGGGCAACCGGGTGCACAGTTTCAGCCTGGTGGCGCGCGCTGAAGAAGCGCTGCGGCACATCACCGTGGTGGCCCAAGGCCAGGTGAGCACCCACGGCATCGCCGAATTTGCCGACACCGGCGGCCTGCCCCCCGCCTTTTTCATGCGGTCCACCCCGCTGGCCGAGCCGCACCCGCGCATGGTCATGTGGGCCCTGAAAACCGTGCCAGCCCTGGTGGCGGCGCGGGCGCGCGGCGAGCAGCCCACCGTCGCTGACCTGGTGGCGCTGGCGAGCGCCGTGGCCGACAAGGTGCAGTACCGCCCCGGCAGCACCAGCGTGGAAACCACCGCGCTGGAGGCGTTTGACTGGGAGCTGGGTGTGTGCCAGGACCAGGCCCATGTGATGGTGGCCGTGTGCCGCAGCATTGGCCTGCCCGCGCGCTACGTGAGTGGCTATTTTTACGCTGCCGGTGAGCCGGAACTGGCCAGCCACGCCTGGGTGGACGTGTGCACCAACGCCCAGGCCAGCCACTGGCTCAGCCTGGACGTGACCCACCGCTGCCCCACCGACGAACGCCACATCCGCCTGGCTGCCGCCACCGACTACACCGCCTGCCTGCCCATCAAGGGGTTGCGCCGGGGCGGCGGGGAGGAAAGCATGGTGGTGGACATTCAGATTGAACCGCGCCCGAACTGAGGCCCCGGCAAAACCGGGTGCATGAAACCTCAGCGGGCTTCCAGCAGGGTCTGGATGGTTTCGCCCAACTCGATCACCGCCATCGCGTAGTAGCTGCTCCAGTTGTAGCGGGTCACCACATAGAAATTTTCGGTGCCAGCCACGTAGCTGCGCGGTGCGGGGCCGTTTTCCAGTTCCACCAGGGCGAGTGGGCCAGGGTGTTGCAACGCAGCGCCTTCCAACACAGCACCTTTGGCGGTGAAGCTGGTCACGCTGAAGGTGGGCAGGATGTCGGGGGCGAGCAGGGCGTCTTTGTCGAGTTTCTCTGCGTCGAACGCGACGGGAAAGTGCGTGGGCTGGCCGGTTTGCCAGCCAAATGCTTTGAAGTAGTTGGCCACCGAGCCTATGGCGTCGGTGGTGCTGTTGAACAGGTCCACCTGGCCATCGCCGTCGAAGTCGATCGCGTATCTGGCCCAACTGCTGGGCATGAACTGCGGCCAGCCCATGGCCCCGGCGTAGCTGCCGCGCAGGGCTTGGGGGTCCATGCCGGTGCGCTGGGTCAGGCTCAGGTATTGCTCCAACTCGCTTCTGAAAAATTCGGTGCGCACGGCAGCGCGGGGATGGCTGGTGGGGAAGTCGAAGGCCAGCGTGGTGAGCGCGTCGATGACACGGAAGTTGCCGGTGTGTTGGCCGTACAAGGTTTCCACGCCGATCACGCCCACGATGAGGCTGGCGGGCACGCCGAATTCTGCTTCGGCGCGAGCCAGAGCGCTGCGGTTGTTTTCCCAGAAACGCTGGCCTGCCCGCAGGCGCACAGGTTCAATGAAGCGGGCGCGGTAGGCAGCCCAGTTTTTGGGTGTGCCTCGGGGCGCTGGCGCCATGAGACGCACCACGGTGGGGATGCGTTGGGCTTGAGACACTTGCTGGCGCACCCAGGCTGGATCAAGGTTGCGGCGGTTGGCCAGATCGTCGGCAAAGGCCATGGCTTCCGGGTGCTGCCCGTAGCTGAACGCGGGTTCTTTGGCGGCTGCGGCCGGGCGCACCTTGGACGTGGTGGGCAGGGCGATGGCGGCGGTGAAGCTGGTGGCGAGGAACAGGGCCAGCACGGCGCGGGTGCTGCAGAGCGCCGGGTGGAAACGACGAGCCTTGAAAATCACTGATTACCCTCCTTGGGCCATGCAAGTTGCTTGTATTCGCGTTGCAGTGTAGCCAGCGAAACGGGGCTTTCGCGGCTGTAGCGCTGGTTTTCGAGTTTGAGCAGCCATTGCGTCACACTGTGGCTGAAAGGGGTGTCGCCAAAACGTTGCTGGGCCTGGGCCGCCAGCGTGCGTGGCGGCAGGTTGTGGGCGTTGTTCAACCCCAGCTTGTGCAGCCGCTGGCGGGCACGCTGCAGCAGGCGCAGCCAGGGGTCGTGTTGCTGGCGCTCCCACAGCGTCCAGGCCGCTCCCGCCAGGCTCACCAGCACCACCACGGCCATCAGCACGTAGGCCAGGTCGGTCCAGCTGGGGCTTTTGAAGCCCAGGTTTTTGAGCAGATCGAGCTGTTTGCCCTGGGTGTAGTTCAGCACCCATTGGTTCCAGCGGTTGTTCACCGCGTCCCACACGGCGCGCAACTGGGCCGACAGGTCGGGGTTGAGGGTCCGGATGGCACCAGCCAGCGCGCCTTCGGGGGCGCGCAGCCGTTCCAGCGAGCCGGTGCGTCCGGGTGCCACGGCCGAGGTGGGGTCGACCCGCACCCAGCCCTGGCCTTGCAGCCACACCTCGGTCCAGGCGTGGGCGTCGCGCTGGCGCACGGTCCAGAAGCCGTCCACCGCGTTGAGTTCGCCGCCCTGGTAGCCGGTGACGATGCGGGCCGGAATGTCCAGCGCACGCATGAGGATGACGAAGCTGCTGGCGATGTGTTCGCAGAAGCCTTCGCGTTTGTCAAACCAGAATTCGTCGGCGGTGTGCTGGCCGTACACACCGGGCTCCAGCGTGTAGGTGTAGCCACCGGTGCGCAGGCGCTGCAGCGCAGCGTTCACCAGTGCTTCGCTGAAGGCGGGGCCGGCGCCCACCTCGCGGCGCAGTTGCTGCGCCAGCATGAGGGTGCGGGGGTTGTAGCCTGCGGGCAGCTCAATCTGGTCTTGCAGGGCTACGGCGGTGGTGAGCGGGCCGTGCCGGAACACCGGGTGGCTCTCGGCCCGGTAGCGCACCAGCTCGTTCATGGGGCGGCGGGTGAGCCATTGCAGCTCGGGCGTCATGAAGGCCTGGGTGTTGAGCAGTTGGGGCGCGCGGGCGGCGGCTTCCAGCAGAAACAGCCAGGGCCGCTGGTGCGGCTCCATGGTCACTTCGTAGCGCACCGGCTCGCCGCTCACCTGCAGGTTGGCCTGCAGCTCCATGTGGGCCGGGAAGCCCGAGCGCAAGGGACGCCACTCTACGCCGTCAAAGTCGGTCAGCACCGGGCCGCGAAAGTACAGGTCGCGTTGCGGCGGGGGCTCGCCGTCAAAGCGCACGCGCAGGGCAATGCTGTCGTCGAGCACCAACTCGGCGATCTGGCCCACGCGCATCTGCCCCGAAAGACCGCTGCGGCCGGTCATGCCGTCGTTGGGAATGCCCCAAAGTGGTGACATGCGCGGAAACAGCATGAACAACACCAGCATGATGGGTGCACCCAGCAAGGCCATACCGCCCGCAATGCGCGCCGCCTGGGCCAGCGGTGGCCGACCCACCGGCATGTGGGCGTTGACCAGGGCGGTCAGCAGGCCCAGCAGCGCGATGAGGATGCCGGCCGCTGTGAGCAGTGACTGCGAGTAAAAGAAGTGGGTCAGCAGGGTGAAGAAGGCCAGAAAGAACACCACGAAGGCGTCGCGCCGGGCGCGCAGTTCCAGCGTTTTCAGGGCCAGCAGCACCACAATGAGGGTCACACCCGCATCGCGCCCCAAAAGAGTCTGGTGGGTGGCCCAGGTGGCGCCCAGGGTGAGCGCCAGCAAGCCCATGCGCCAGGCCCAGCCCGGCAGTGGCAAACCTTTGAGTGCCAGCACGGAGCGCCAAGCCAGCACGCCGGCGGTGAGCGCGGTGCACCACCACGGAATGTGACCGATTTGCATGGCGACCACCCAGGCGATGACCGCCAGCAGGAACAGCGTGTCACGGGTGTCGCGGGGTAATGTGGCCCCCACGCTCCACCGCTGCGCGGGTCGCTGCCCCCCGAGGGGGAGCGAATTCAGCTTGGGGCGGCCCGGCGCTGAATTCAAGGCCTCCAAGCGCCCCTGCTGCGCGGGTCGCTGCCCCGCGGGGGGGCGCGTTTCGCCTTGGGGCGGCCCAGCGGCGAAACCTTTTGCGTTTTGGGGGGTGTTCTTGTTCAACACAGCGCCAGCCTCTCCAGACAATGCGCTCTGTGCCCCGGCCCCTGATCGGGCGGGATCTCGCACCCAGGCAGACGCAGGCCGTAGTCAAGCCCCAGGCGGTCGGCCATCAGCACCCAGGCCGTGAGGCGCGACAGGCGGGCTTCCAGAGCGCTGTGGCCGCACTGGGCATGGTCGAGCCAGAGTTGCTGGCGCTGGGACGACAGGGCGTCGCGGCTGACCAGGTCGTTGCGGCCGGCAGCAAATGCCTGGGCGGCTTTTTTCCAGACCACGGATTTGAGTGGGTCGCCACGGCGGTAAGCGCGCACGCCGTCAAACTCGCCGGTGCTTTGCACCCGCGCGCTGCCCGAGTGGCCGGGCTGCGCCTCGCCCGCAGGCAGGGCGGGCGGGTGCGCTTCGGGCGTGGGGTACACCAGTACGGTGGCGGCGGGGCGCCACACGGTCCACACCCGGAAGGTGCCGAGTGGAAACAGGGTTTGCACTTTCAGCGCGGGCAATCCGTGCAGGCCGCGGTGAGGTGCTGGCCACGCCACTTGCACCGTGGCGCTGCCCTGGGCTGGCACGTCGGTCCAGGCCAGCGGCGTGTGTGCGGCGTCCACGCCGATCACCCCCACGCCCAGGCCGTAGCGCATGTGCTTGCGTTCACTCGCCAGTCGAATGTCCAGCGCCACGGCCTGCCCGGCGTGCACCGGGCTGGGCGGGTTCAGGTGCAGCGTCACACCGCGCAGGTTGCCGTGGCACACGTGCATGCCCACCACGGCGCTGCCCGCCAACAAGAATGTGAGCAGGTAGCCCAGGTTGAGCTGGTAGTTGATGCTGGCCACCAGCAACAACAGCAGGGTGAGCGCCAGCATGGCGCCAGCCCGCGTGGGCACGATGTAGACGTTGCGTTGCGTCAGCGTGAGCGTGTCGGTGCGCGGAAGGCGGTTGTGGAGCCACCGGCGCAGCCGAACACGCCATGGCGGATTGCGTCCGCGCTGCGCGCTGAGCATGGCGAATGGCGGGGCGCTCTTCCCGCTGAGTGCCGGGTCATGGTTCATCGAGGCCGCAGGCGAAGTCATTTGTCATCCAACGATCAGGGCAGGGACGCGGCATCGACCATGTCGCGCCGGTCTTGGCCGCGCAGCAGTTTGCCCTCTGCCGCACAGTCCTGGTAGCCCAGCGAGAGACGCCTGTGAAAGCGGTCGAGTCGCGACTCGGGCAGAGAGTAGGTGCCGAGCGGGCCGTGCGGGTTCTGTGTGGCGATCACAAAGAAGGGATCGGGCAGCGCGCGCGTGGCGCCTTGCACCGTGAACGGCTTCTCTTCCATGGTTTCGAGCAGAGCGCTCTGGGTCTCGGGACTGGCGCGGTTGATTTCGTCGGCCAGCAGCACCTGTGCGAACACCGGGCCGGGGTGGAGCATAAAACCTTCGTGCCCGGGCTCGCAGTTGGCCATGGCCGCCAGGTCGCCGGGCATCCGGACGGTCAACTTCACGCGCGAAAACTGCAGGCCGAAGGAGCGTGACAGCGCGTGTACAAGCGTCGTTTTGAAGACCCCGGAAACGTTTTCGATGAGCAGGTGTACACCGGCCAGGCAGCCGAAAGTGATCAGCAAAAACACCGGGGCCAGCAACAATAGAACAGGATGTTCGGTCAAGATCACCACCCCAGTGTAGCCCGTCCGGCTTGTGTTTCAACCGCGCTGCTTTCAACCCAGCCGCGGTACAAACTGCTGTCGCAAGTGGCGCATTTTGGGAGCGGTCATGACGAGTTAAAGGTTAACTGCATGGCATTCGTGACGCCAAACCGGACAATCGATTTCCGCACGCACAGGTCAAGCATCTTCGGCGTGCTCCAGGGACTCAAAAAATATCACGTGTTATCAAGGAGTTACACCCAAGCATCGGTGTTAACACCTATGAGGCACAAACGAGCCCACAACTTGCGTGCCCTACAGTGGTGGCTATGCTGCCACCGCAGGCCATACGAGGCAACGCGGACTGGCCCGTCACACGAACACCCGCCAACAAGAAGGGAAGCCGATGAGCAAAGAAATCGAATCGATTCTGCAGCGCTACGGTGCCGATCGAACCCGACTGATCGACATGCTGTGGGATGTGCAATGGCAACGCGGCTACCTGCCCGAGCCAGCGCTGCTGGAACTGGCGGCGGGCTTGAACCTGTCGCTGCTCGACGTTCGGGAAACCGCGTCGTTCTACCACTTCTTCCATCTCGAACCCGCAGGCCAGCATCGCATCTACCTGTGCGACTCGGTGCTGGCCCGGTTCAACGGCTACCAGGCTGTGCGCGAGGCGCTGGAGCGCGAAACCGGGCAGCGCTTTGGGCGGCTCACCGACGCGCAGGCACTGTTCGGTTTGTTCGAGACGCCCTGCATCGGCCTGAGCGACCAGGAGCCGGCGATGATGATCGACAAGGTGGTCTTCACGCGCCTGACGCCGGGCAAGATCGCCGACATCATCGAGCAGTTGAAGCAGGGACGAAGCGCCGAGCAGATCGCCAACCCGGCCGGCTTGGCGACCGACCAGTTGGCCTATGTGGAAACACTGGTGGAGTCCAACGTGCGCACCCAGCGCCCGATGTTCTTCAGGGGCAAGCTCAATTTGCCCGACATGCTGGAACAGATGCTGGAGCAGTCGCCGCAGCAGGTGATCGACACCGTGGTGGCCTCCAAGCTGCGTGGTCGCGGCGGGGCCGGTTTCTCCACCGGGCTCAAATGGCGCCTGTGCCGCGACGCCCAGGGTGAAGACAAAACCATCATCTGCAACGCCGACGAAGGCGAGCCCGGCACCTTCAAAGACCGGGTGTTGCTCACGCGCTCGCCCAAGCAGGTGTTCTTTGGCATGGTCGCCGCTGCTTACTCAATAGGGGCCAGCGACGGCATCATCTACCTGCGCGCCGAGTACCACTACCTGAAAGACTACCTGGAGGCGCAGCTGCGGAACATGCGCGAGCGTGGCTTGCTGGGGCGCCGCATCGGCGGCAAGGACGGCTTTGATTTCGACATCCGCATCCAGATGGGGGCCGGTGCCTACATTTGCGGCGACGAGTCGGCGCTGATCGAATCCTGCGAAGGCAAGCGCGGCACGCCGCGCCTCAAGCCGCCCTATCCGGTGCAGCAAGGCTACCTGGGGCGGCCCACCAGCGTCAACAACGTCGAGACCTTTGCGGCGGTGTCGCACATCCTGTCCGAGGGGGCCGACTGGTTCCGCAGCCTGGGCACCGCCGAATCCACCGGCACCCGCTTGCTCAGCGTGGCGGGCGACTGCAGCAAGCCCGGCATCTACGAGGTTGAATGGGGCACCAGCGTCAACCAGGTCCTGCGCATGGCGGGGGCCCACGGCGCCATGGCGGTGCAGGTCAGCGGTCCTTCGGGCGAGTGCATATCGGTCGCCAAGGACTCAGAGCGACAACTGGCCTACGAAGACCTGTCGTGCAACGGTGCCTTCACGGTTTACAACGGGAGCCGCGACCTGCTGCACATCGTGCGCGAACACATGAAATTCTTTGTCGATGAATCCTGCGGCATCTGCGTCCCATGCAGGGCCGGCAACGTCGATTTGCTGCACAAGGTTGATCGCGTCATCGCCGGTCGCGCTTGTCAGCAAGACCTCGACGAGGTGGTGCAGTGGGGTGCCGTGGTGCGCAAGACCAGCCGCTGCGGCCTGGGCGCCACCTCGCCCAAACCGATCCTGACCACGCTGGACCGATTTCCCGAAATCTACCAAGTCAAGCTGGTCAAACCCAGCGGCCCGTTGTTGCCGTCGTTCGACCTCGAGGCCGCCCTGGAGGGCTACGCCGAGGCCAGTCAGGCGCTTAAAGAAAAACTGGAGACCCGCTCATGAAAGTCGAAATCACCATCGATGGCCAGGCGGTGCAGACCGAACTCGGTCGCACCCTGGTCGATGTGGCGGCCGAAGTCGGCGTGTTCATACCGACCCTGTGTTACGTCAAAGACAAGCCCTGTCTGGGTACCTGCCGGGTCTGTTCGGTCAAGGTCAACGGGGTCGTCAATGCCGCATGCACGGTGCGGGTGGCCAACGGCATGCAGGTCGAAGTCGATGACCCGGTCCTGGTGGATATGCGCAAATCGCTGGTCGAATTTCTGTTTGCCGAGGGCAACCACAACTGTCCGAGTTGCGAGAAAAGCGGTCGCTGCCAATTGCAGGCGGTGGGCTACGAGTCCGACATGATGGTGTCGCGTTTTCCCTACCGATTTCCGGTGCGCGACAACAGCCCGGGCAGCGAGAAAATCTGGCTCGAGCGCGACCGCTGCATCTTCTGTCAGCGCTGCGTCGAATACGTGCGCGACCAGGAAACAGGTCAGAAAATTTTCGCCATCAGCGGACGCGGCGAATCGTCGCGCATTGAAATGGACGTGGCACTGGCCAACCGCATGAGCGATGAGCAGGTGCGCGAAGCCGTCGAACTGTGTCCGGTCGGCACCATTTTGCAAAAACGCGTTGGGCACGATGTGCCCATCGGGCAGCGCAAATACGAAATTCAAACGTTGCGCGCGCGCAGCCTCAACATCGAAGGAGCCAAAAATGAGCCACGCAGCTGAAGCCCTGGCCGGGCAGGAGTTCTCGCACCAGCTCCCCATCACCCCGCTGGCCCCGGCCTTGGTCGCCGGTCGCTCGGGCAAGATCAAGGTCGCCACCATCGGGCTGTGCGGCTGCTGGGGTTGTACCCTGTCGCTGCTGGACCTCGATGAGCGCTTGTTTGCGCTGCTCGACAAGGTCACCATCCTGCGATCTTCCATCACCGACATGAAGCGCATCACCGAGCGCTGCGTGGTCGGCTTCGTCGAAGGCGGCGTCGCCAACGAGGAAAACATCGAAACCCTGGAGCACTTTCGGGAGAACTGCGACGTGCTGATTTCGGTCGGCGCGTGTGCTGTCTGGGGCGGCGTGCCGGCCATGCGCAACGTGGTGCCATTGTCAGAGTGCCTGTTCGAGGCCTACGTCGATTCGCCCACCGCCGTGCCCGGCGCCAAGCCCATCATCCCGCTGCACCCCGACATTCCCCGCATCACCACCAAGGTGTACCCGTGCCACGAAGTGGTCAAGATGGACTACTTCATCCCCGGGTGCCCGCCCGACGGCGACGCTATTTTCAAGGTGCTCGACGATCTGGTGAACGGTCGGCCGTTCGACCTGCCGATCTCGCTCAACCGATACGATTGAAATCAGGAGCCCCAAACATGAGCAGAAAACTGGTTATCGATCCCGTCACCCGCATCGAAGGGCACGGCAAAGTGGTGGTGCATCTGGACGACAACAACCAAGTGCTGGACGCCAAGCTGCACGTGGTGGAGTTTCGCGGCTTCGAGCGCTTCATCCAGGGACACCCCTACTGGGAGGCGCCGATGCTGCTGCAGCGCATTTGCGGCATCTGCTTCGTCAGCCACCACCTGTGCGGCGCCAAAGCGCTCGACGACATGGTGGGCCTGGGCCTCAAGCAGGGCTTTCAGGTCACGCCAACGGCCGAGAAAATGCGCCGTCTCGGCCACTATGCGCAGATGCTGCAATCGCACCAGACCGCCTACTTCTACCTGATCGTGCCCGAGATGATGTTTGGCATGGACGCCGCGCCCGAGCAGCGCAACATCGAAGGTCTGATCGAAGCCAACCCGGAACTGGTCAAGCGCGCCGTGATGCTGCGCAAATGGGGCCAGGAGATGCTGGTGGC
This sequence comes from Hydrogenophaga sp., assembly GCA_018333605.1. GTDB lineage: Bacteria > Pseudomonadota > Gammaproteobacteria > Burkholderiales > Burkholderiaceae_C > Hydrogenophaga. The sequence continues at coordinate 51,632 of JAGXSV010000009.1, forward strand.
GGTGTTTGGCAAGAAGATGCACGGCATCAGCTCAATTCCCGGCGGCGTCAACAAAAACCTCAGCGTGGCCGAGCGCGACCGTTTTCTCAACGGCGCGCCGGGTCTGCTCTCAATGCAGCAGGTGATCGATTACTCGATCGAGGGCCTGCAGTTGTTCTACGACTTCCACGAAAAGAACCGCCAGCAGGTGGACAGCTTTGGCGTGGTGCCGGCGCTCGACATGTGCCTGGTCGATGGCAACGGCGACGTGGACTACTACCACGGCAACCTGCGCGTCACCGATGGCCAGAAAAAAGTGGTGGCCGAGTTCGACTACCACGACTACCTGAACCACTTCTCCGAGGCCGTGGAGGAGTGGAGCTACATGAAGTTCCCCTTCCTCAAGGGGCTG
>JAGXSV010000010.1 GCA_018333605.1 Hydrogenophaga sp.
GTGCCCCAGCGCGAGGGCACGTTGAGGTTGTAGATCAGCTCCTGGATGCACTGGCGCACGGCCGCGTAATCCATGCCGTCCTGGCGCACATAGGGCGCCATGTAGGTGTCGAACGACGAGAAGGCCTGCGCGCCGGCCCACTCGTTCTGCAGCGTGCCCAGGAAGTTCACGATCTGCCCCACGGCCGAGGACATGTGTTTCGGCGGCCCCGACTCCACCTTGCCCGGCACGCCGTTGAGGCCTTCGTTGAGCAGGGTGCGCAACGACCAGCCCGCGCAGTAGCCGCTGAGCATGTCGAGGTCGTGGATGTGGAGGTCGCCCTCGCGGTGCGCCTGCCCGATCTCGGGCGTGTACACGTGCGAGAGCCAGTAGTTGGCCGTGACCTTGCCCGCCACGTTCAGGATCAGCCCGCCCAGCGAATAGCCCTGGTTGGCGTTGGCGTTCACGCGCCAGTCGGCGCGCGTGAGGTACTCGTTGATCGACGATTCCACATCCACCAGCGTCTGCTGGTCGGCGCGCAGCGTGGCGTGCTGCTCGCGGTAGACGATGTAGGCGCGCGCGGTCTGGAGGTGGTTGGCCGCGATCAGCGTCTGTTCGACCACGTCCTGGATCGGCTCGATGCCGGGCGGCGCACCCTTGAAGCGGTGGATCAGCACCTTGACCACCTGGGCACACAACAGCGCGGCTTCGGCGCCGTCGAACTCGCCGCTGGCCTGGCCGGCCCGCGCCAGCGCGGACCGGATCTTGTCGGCATCGAAGGCCTCGCGCAGGCCCGAACGCTTGATCACCTCCCTTGGAAGACTGACCACCATCGCATCTTTCATAGCTCTCGCCTCCTGGATCAAAAACACTACCTATGGTGTTCAAGATACCCGCCAGACACCATAGGTAGTTTGATTTGACGCAAGGTCGACGCAGCTTCCAACGCGGTTTCAGGCCTTTCACCGGCTTGATCTGCGTCAACCGGGTGCGGCTGTCACGCGCGTTCTGACAGGACCGCGCCGAGCCTGAAGAATCCCGGCATGGACTTCGATCACAGCCCCCGGGCGCAGGCGCTCCAGCAGCAGCTGGAGACCTTCATGCAGACCTACCTGCTGCCGCACAACGCGGCCTGGCACCAGGCGGTGCAGCAGGGGGACTACCCGCCACCCTTCCTCGAAGACCTGAAGGCCCTGGCGCGCGAGGAAGGGCTGTGGAACCTGTTCCTGCCCGGGCTGCGCGAAGACGAGCCCGGCACCCGGCTGGGCAACCTCGACTACGCGCCGCTGGCCGAGGCGATGGGCCAACTGCACTGGGCGGCCGAGGTGTTCAACTGCAGCGCGCCCGACACCGGCAACATGGAGCTGCTGCACCGCTTCGCCACATCCGCGCAGCGCACGCAGTGGCTCACGCCGCTGCTCCATGGAACGATCCGATCCGCCTTCGCCATGTCCGAACCCGACGTGGCCTCGTCGGACCCGACCAACCTGCAGACCACGGTGCGGCGCGAGGGCGACGACCTCGTGCTCAACGGCCGCAAGTGGTTCATCACCGGCGTGGCGCACCCGCATTGCAGGCTGATGATCGTGATGGCGCGCAACGCGCCCGATCACAGCGCCGCGGCCGAGACCCGGCACCACCAGCACAGCATGGTGCTGGTGCCGCTGGACACGCCGGGCGTGGACGTGGTGCGCAACATCAGCGTGGTGCACCACCACGCGCCCGAGGGGCATGGCGAGATCGTGTTCCGCCAGGTGCGCGTGCCGGCCGACCACCTGCTCGGCGGCTGGGGCGAAGGCTTTGCGATGGCGCAGGCGCGGCTGGGGCCTGGCCGCGTGCACCACTGCATGCGCACCATCGGCCAGTGCGAGCTGGCGCTGGCACTCGCCACCGAACGCGCGCTGGAGCGCCGGACCTTCGGCAAATACCTGGCCGACTACGCCAACGTGCAGGAGTGGATCGCGCTGTCGCGCATCGAGATCGACCAGGCGCGCCTGCTGGTGCTGCGCTGCGCCTGGCTGCTCGACCACCCGGAGCGCACCGAGCCCGCCGCCTTGCGCGCGCAGGTGGCCGCGATCAAGGTGGTGGCCGCGGGCCTGCAGACGCGCGTGGTGGAGCGAGCCATGCAGATCTTCGGCGCCATGGGCCTGTCACCCGACACGCCGCTGGCGCAGTTCTGGACCTGGGGCCGCGCCCTGCACCTGCTCGACGGGCCCGACGAAGTCCACCTGCGCAGCGTGGCGCGCCACGAACTGGAGCGGGCACGCGCGCGCATGGGCGCGTCTTCAGCCTACTTCACCACGCCCGAGCAGATGCGCACACCGCCGCACCTTCGTTAGCCGCCCCTGCTTTTCGCGGATCGTCAACCCGTGACCTCGTGACCGGGACGGCAGCCGATCCAACAGAAAGGCGAACCTCTTGCAAAGCCTTCACGCATCCGTTGGCAGACCTGAAGCACAGGGCGTGCAGCGCGGCGGCCACAAAACCGTCCCGCGCCCGGGCCTTGTCCAGCGGTTGCTGGCAGGCGCGCCGGTTTGGCCGTAGGCTGTACCCTTCGTTTCCATTTTCTGTTGAACCATGACCACCCTTTTCGACCCCCTACAAGCCGGCGGCCTGCACCTCGCCAACCGCATCGTCATGGCGCCGCTCACCCGCAACCGCGCGCCCGACGCCATCCCGACGCCGCTGATGGCCGAGTACTATGCGCAGCGCGCCAGTGCCGGCCTGCTGATCACCGAAGCCACTGCCATCACCCAGCAAGGCCAGGGCTACGCCGACGTGCCCGGCCTGTATGGCACCGAGCAGCTCGATGGCTGGAAGCGCGTGACGAAAGCGGTGCACGCCGCTGGCGGCAAAATCGTCACCCAGCTCTGGCATGTGGGCCGCGTCTCGCACACCGACCTGCAGCCCCACTTCCAGAAGCCGGTTGCGCCCTCGGCCCTCCGCGCCCACACCAAGACCGTGCTGATCAAGGACGGCGTGCCGACCTTCGTCGACACCTCCGAGCCGCGCGCGCTCGACGCCGAGGAAATCCCCGGTATCGTGCAGGACTACCGCCACGCAGCGATGAACGCCATCACCGCCGGCTTCGACGGGGTGGAAATCCACGCCGCTAATGGCTACCTGATCGACCAGTTCCTGAAAACCGGCAGCAACCAGCGCACCGACGATTACGGCCGCAGCATCACCAACCGCGCACGCCTGCTGCTCGAAGTGGTGGCCGCCGTCACGGACGCCATCGGCGGCGCACGCACCGGCATCCGCCTCTCGCCGGTGACGCCGGCCAACGACGTGGTGGACGCCGATCCGCAGCCGCTGTTCGAGTACGTGGTCCGCAAACTGGCTCCGCATCACCTGGCCTATGTGCACATCATCGAAGGCGCCACCGGCGGCCCGCGCGAACTGCCCGAGCGCCCCTTCGACTACGCGGCATTGAAATCCGCCTACCGCGCAGCGGGCGGCCAGGGTGCCTGGATGGTGAACAACGGCTACGACCTGCCGCTGGCCGAGCAGGCGTTGGCCAACGGTGCCGACCTGGTGGCTTTCGGCAAGGCCTACATCGCCAACCCGGATCTGGTGGCACGGTTGAAGGCCGGTGGCCCGTTCAACACGCCGGACAAAAACACCTTCTACGGTGGCGGCGCTGAAGGCTACACCGACTACCCGACCCTCACCGACTGAATCGATTCGCCCCGCGGCGGCCATCGTGCGGCCCGCCACGGCAGAGAGCGAGCGGCATGGCGCAGCGGCAGGCGTCGTTGCCCAGGTGCGGCGCGTACCCGCGGGCGCGCTCGGTCTGGTGGGGGCCGGTGGGATCGGCATTGCGTTGACGGTGGCGATGGATCTGTTCCACGACGACGAAGCCGCCACCCTCATCCTGGCCATCTTTGCGCTCGTGGTGTTGGTGGTGCGGCTCAGCGCTGCGCTGCGCAAGAAGATTCTCTGAACCGGGCGCCCGGTGCACCGGGCACATCAGCGGGTTGGCGGACAATGCCGTCACACCACCGCCCCACGACCCGCGCCCACCCATGCAGGCTTCACTTTTCGGCACCCTCTACCCTGGCCTTCTCCACGCCCACATCGGTCTGGTCACGCTGAGCGCTGGCCTGTTTTTCTTGCGCTGGCTGGGCGTTCTGGCGGGTTTGCGCTGGCCCATGCAGCGCCTGTCGCGCCGGCTGAGCGTGGTGATCGACACGGCGCTGCTGAGCGCTGGCATCGCCTTGTGGTGGTTGCTGCATCTGCACCCGCTGCACCAGCCCTGGCTGGGCACCAAACTGGGCCTGCTGGTGGTCTACATCGGGCTGGGCACGTTCGCACTCAAGCGCGGGCGCACGCGGGGGCACAAGTTCGCCTTTGGCCTGCTGGCGCTCACGGTGCTGGCTTTCATGGTGTCGGTGGCGCTGGCACGGCATCCGCTCGGCTGGTGGCGTCTGTGAACCCGGACCCTTGGCAACGCCTGCGTGTGGTGCGCGGCCTGCTGTGGCTGGCCGGCTCGCTGTCACTCGCTCTGGGGCTGCTGGGGGTGCTGCTGCCGGGCCTGCCCACCACCCCCTTCATGCTGCTGGCAGCGGCCTGCTACGCCAAGGCCTCGCCGCGCCTGCACCGCTGGATGCTGAACCACCGCTGGATGGGACCGATGCTGCGCGACTGGGAACGCGACCGCAGCCTGACGCGGCGCAGCAAGACGGTGGCGGTGCTGTCGATGGCGGTGATGGTGAGCTTGTCCATCTGGAGTTTTCACGGGCGCGTGGCCATACAGCTGGTGCTGCTGGCCACAGCCGCGGTCGGTGCCTGGGTGGTGCTGCGCATGCCCACACGAAAACGCTGATGGGCTGACAAAGGCAAGCTTGGCCCCCGGTGATCACCCACTTCGCATGCACCGATCCGCCCCAACAACCGGCCTAAGGATCCCTTAAGCCAGCGTCATCACCATCGCTCCCAGACCCCATCCCGCCAGGACGGGGAAACGACCCTGGAGCGTTTGCCATGACCCTTTCCTTGTTGCGCCACGCGGCGCCCGAATGCCCCACGCACCGCGCTGGCGGGAATACATTGCAGGTGCACGGTGCAGACGACCCCGGGCGCGGCGCGGTGCAGGCCTTCATTGCCCGCATCTATGCGCAACGCTTCGGCGCTTGTGTGCAGCAGTTTGCGCCCTGCCTGGTGAGCCTGCATGACCCGCTCAGCGGTGACATCGTGGCTGCGGCAGGCTACCGCTTTGCAGACGCCGGTCCGCTGTTCCTGGAGCGCTACCTGAGCGCCCCGATCGAAGACCTGCTGGGCGCACAACACGGCGCGCCGGTGGCGCGGCGCGGCGTTGTGGAAGTGGGCCACCTGGCAGCCGACCGCGCCGGCGAAGGCCGCCGCCTTATCTTGTTGCTGGGCCAGCACCTGGCACAGCAACCGGACCACCGCGTGACCGAATGGGTGGTGAGCACCCTGACCCAGGAGCTGCGCCACCTGTTCGTGCGGCTGGGCGTGACGCCGCTGGCACTGGGCCAGGCCGACCCGGCCGCCGTGGGCGACGACCTGGCTGCCTGGGGCCGCTACTACGAACACCGTCCGGTGGTACTGGCCGGCCGCCTGCAGGCCGCGTTGCGGCTCATGGGCCGCCGCGCCAGCCAGCCTGGCGCCGGGGAAACCACGGTATGAACACGCCGCTTTCTCCGCAGAGCCCCGCCCTCACCGAGGACGGCTTCCAGCTGACCCACACCGAACTGGACGCACACGCCACCCGGCTCACCAAGACCCTGCAAACCCAGGGCCTGCGCACCGTGGCCACGCTGCTGGACAACGGCGCCGCCTGGGTGCTGCTGGACCGGGCGCTGGCCCAGGCCGGTCTGGTGCACGTGCCGCTGCCGGTGTTCTTCACGCCCGAACAAATCGGCCACGCGTTGCAGGCCAGTGGCGCCGACGCGCTGGTCACCACGCCAGCCCTGGCCGCTCACTGGCCCGCCGCGCCCTCGCTGCCCCTGCAGGTCGGCCCCGACGCGCTGGTGCGCCTGCGCCTGCCCGGCCGCGCCGTGCCCATGCCGCCGGACACGCGCAAGATCACCTTCACATCGGGCACCACCGGCAACCCCAAGGGTGTGTGCCTGAGCGGCGCCGCCATGGACCGCGTGGCGCAGGGCCTGGTGCAGGCGCTGGCGCCGCTGGACATCCGCCGCCACCTGTGTGCGCTGCCACTGGCGGTGCTGCTGGAGAACATCGCCGGCGTCATGGCACCGCTGGCGCGGGGTGCCGAATGCGTGGTGCCGCCGCTGGCCAGCCTGGGCCTGCAAGGTTCATCGCGCTTTGATCCCGCCACCTTCCACGCCGCCGTGGTGCCGCACGCACCCAACAGCCTGATCTTGCTGCCGCAAATGCTGCGCGCCTGGGCCGGCTGGTTGGCGGCCACCGGCCAGCGCGCACCCGCCAGCCTGCGCATGGTCGCCGTGGGCGGCGCGGCGGTGGGCGAACAGCTCATCACCGCCGCGCGGGCGGTGGGCATTCCGGCCTACGAGGGCTACGGCCTGTCCGAAGGCGCTTCGGTGCAGACGCTGAACCTGCCCGGCGCCGACCGGCCCGGCAGCGCTGGCCGGGCCCTGCCGCACACCCGCCTGCGCGTGGATGCACACGGTCAGATTCACGTGGCCGGCAGCCTGATGAGCGGCTACCTGGGCGACGCCACACCAGCGCCTGCCGAGTGGGCCACCGGCGACGTGGGCGAGCTGGACGCCGATGGTTTCTTGCATGTGCGCGGTCGCTTGCGCCATGTGCTCATCACCGCGTACGGCCGCAACGTGTCGCCCGAGTGGGTGGAAACCGCGCTGCGCAGCGACCCGGCCGTGGCCCAGGCGGTGGTGTTTGGCGAGGCCCAGCCTGCGCTGAGCGCCGTGCTCTGGCCGCTGCGGCCCGACGCCAGCGACGCGCAGCTGCAGGCCGCCGTGCAGGCCACCAACGCCAGCCTGCCCGACTACGCCCGCATCGGCCACTGGGTGCGCGCCCGCGCCGACTTCAGCCCCGCCACTGGTCTGGCCACCGCCAACGGGCGGCCGCAGCGCCAGGCCGTTTTTGACCTGCACGCCGCCGAGCTGAACGCGGAACCGAACCACGCCCCGACGGCCGCGCCGAGCAACCGCCCGGCCCTGGCCCCCACCTGACTTTCCGGAGAACCCCATGAGCTTTCACACCCAGTTGCTGCAACAGACCGATACCGCGCGAGGCGGGCTGCTCAGCGTGCCCATCATCCAGGGCGCGCTGCAAGGACAGGTGTCTTTGCCCAGCTACATCGCTTTCCTCACCGAGGCCTACCACCACGTCAAGCACACCGTGCCCTTGCTCAAAGCCTGCAAGGCCGCGCTGCCGGCGCACCATGTGTGGCTGTACGACGCGATGGACGAGTACGTGGAGGAAGAACAGGGCCATGACGAATGGATCCTGGACGACCTGCGCGCTTGCGGTGTGGACGCCGAAGCGGTGCGCCAGGGCCGCCCCAGCCACGCCACCGAGGTGATGGTGGCCTACGCCTACGACACCATCGCGCGCGGCAACCCGCTGGGCTTTTTTGGCATGGTGCATGTGCTCGAAGGCACCAGCGTGGCGCTGGCGCTGATGGCGGCCGACCGCATCCAGAGCGGGCTGGGTCTGCCCGATGCCGCCTTCAGCTACCTGCGCTCGCACGGCACGCTGGACCAGGAACACACCGCCCACTTTGCGCTGCTGATGGAGCGCATCGAAGACCCCCAAGACCAGGCCGCCATCGTGCACGCGGCGCGCGCCTTCTTCCGCTTGTACGCCGACGTGTTCCGAGGTCTGCCGCTGCCGCAGGTGGCGGCCGCCACCACACACACGGCCGCCCAGGGAGTGCCCGCATGAAGCCCACCGAAGCCCGGGCGCTGCTGACCGGCGCCAGCGGCGGCATTGGCCAGGCCACCGCCCGCGCGTTGCTGGCCGCCGGTGCGGCGGTGCTGCTGGTGGGCCGCTCGGCCGAGCGGCTGGAACAACAGGCCCAGCAACTGGTGCAGGCGGGTGCGGACACCCGCCGCGTGCGCTGGGCGCAGGCCGACATCAACCGGGCCGGTGACCGCGCCCTGCTGGCCCGCGAAGCCCAGCGGCTGGACTGCAACGTGGTGATCCACAACGCAGGCCTGCCCGCCTTTGGCCGCCTGGGCGCGCTGGACGCGGGCGAGATCGACGCCGTGCTGCAGACCAACCTGCTCGCGCCCATGCTGCTGACGCAGGCGCTGCTGCCCCGGCTGCAAAGCCTGCCGGCCGCGCAACTGGTGTTCGTGGGTTCGGTGCTCGGCAGCATCGGCCTGCCGGGGTTCAGCGTCTACAGCGCCAGCAAGTTCGGCCTGCACGGGTTTGCGCAGGCGCTGCGCCGGGAGTTGTCAGGCTCCAGCGTGAAGGTGCAATACATCGGCCCGCGCAGCACCGACACCGGCTTCAACGACCCGGCCGTGCGCCACTACAACCAGGCCACCGGCACCGCGCAGGACACGCCCGACGTGGTGGCCAGCGAGATCTTGCGGCTGCTGCAGGACGGCACGGCCGAACGCTTTCTCGGCTTTCCCGAAAAGCTGGCTGTGCGCTTGAACGCCCTGGTGCCGCAGTGGCTGGACGGCAGCTTCCGCCGCCACCGCGACAGCCTGCCCACCCCCACCCCAACATCGATACCGAACGACATCACCCCACTGAAAGGACACGCCACATGAACACCTTGCATCTCCAACGCCGCCGCTGGATCGGCGCCGCCGCCGCCCTGCTGGCCAGCGCCAGCCTGGGCCTGACCATCACCCTGCCAGCCCACGCCGCCGGCGTGGACGACGCGGTGCAGGAATTGCAGCAAGGCTGGGAAAACATCCGCTACCAGGCGCCCGCCGCCGAGCGCGAAAAGCGCTTTGAAGCCCTGGCCGCGCGCGCCAGCGCCCTGAGCAAGGCCCACGCCGGCAAGGCCGAAACGCTGATCTGGGAAGGCATCATCGTCAGCTCCTGGGCGGGCGAAAAAGGCGGCCTGGGCGCGCTGCCGCTGGTCAAACAGGCCAAGGCGCTGTACGAGCAGGCGATCCAGATCGACGGCAAGGCCCTGGACGGTTCGGCCTACAACAGCCTGGGCGTGCTGTACTACAAGGTGCCGGGCTGGCCGATCGGCTTTGGTGACAAGAAGAAGGCCGCCGAGCTGCTGCAAAAAGCGCTGACGATCAACCCGCAGGGCATCGACCCCAACTTCTTCTACGCCGAATACCTGCTCGACAACGGCCAGGCGCCCGAGGCCACCGCCCACCTGCAGAAAGCCCTGGCCGCACCCGACCGGCCGGGCCGCGCGCTGGCCGACCAGGGCCGCCGCGAAGAGGTGCGCGCGCTGCTGCAAAAGGTCAAGGCATCCTGAAGCGCTCGCGCCGACAAACCACAAAAAAGGGCGGCCCGCGGGCCGCCCTTTTGCTGGGTGTGTGTCTGACGCTGGATCAGCCCGCGCGCCGGGCCAGGATCTCGAACGCCGGCAGCGTCTTGCCTTCCAGCACTTCCAGGAAGGCGCCGCCGCCGGTGGAGATGTAGCCCACCTGCTTCTCGATGCCGTACTTGGCGATCGCCGCCAGCGTGTCGCCACCGCCGGCGATGCTGAAGGCACTGCTCTCGGCAATGGCCTGCGCAATGACCTTGGTGCCGTTCTCGAACGCGGCGAACTCGAACACGCCCACCGGGCCGTTCCAGACGATGGTGCCGGCCTTTTTCAGCTGCTCGGCCAACAGCGCCGCGGTCTCTGGGCCAATGTCCAGGATCAGGTCGTCGTCGGCCACCTCGTTGGCGGCCTTCACCGTGGCCACGGCGTCGGGGCTGAAGGTCTTGGCGGTCACCACGTCGGTGGGAATGGGCACGGCCGCGCCGCGCGCTTTCATGGCCTCGATCACGGCTTTGGCTTCACCCACCAGGTCGGGCTCGGCCAGGCTTTTGCCAATTTTCAAACCTGCGGCCAGCATGAAGGTGTTGGCGATGCCACCGCCGACGATCAGACCATCGACGTTCTTGGCCAGCGCCTGCAGGATGGTCAGCTTGGTGCTGACCTTGCTGCCGGCGACGATGGCGATCAGCGGGCGTTTCGGGTTGGCCAGCGCCTTGGAAATCGCGTCCATCTCGGCCGCCAGCAGCGGGCCGGCGCAGGCGATCGGCGCGGTCTCGGCGATGCCGTAGGTCGTGCCTTCGGCGCGGTGCGCGGTGCCGAAGGCGTCGTGCACGAAGATGTCGCAGAGCTTGCCGAGCTTGGCCGCGAGTTCGGGCTTGTTCTTTTTCTCGCCCACATTCAGGCGGCAGTTCTCCAGCATCACCACCTCACCGGGCGCGACGGAAAAATCGCCTTCCACCCAGTTGGCGACCACGCGGATGCTGCGGCCCATGAGCTGGCCCATGCGGGCGGCCACCGGGGCGAGCGAGTCTTCGGGCTTGAACTCGCCTTCGACCGGCCGCCCCAGGTGGCTGGTCACCATCACGGCTGCGCCGGCGTCCAGCGCCATCTGGATGGCGGGGATGCTGGCTCGGATGCGGGTGTCTTCGGTGATCTCGCCCGCGTCGTTCTGCGGCACGTTCAGGTCGGCGCGGATGAAGACGCGTTGGCCACGGGCTTTGCCCTGGGCACAGAGGTCGGAGAAGCGGATGAATGACATGGCGGGTCCGGTTGGGCGGTGGAAGGCAAACCCGGCTGGCGCGAGCCGCCGGGATCGAACCCCCTGATTGTAGGAAACCGCCCGACAGGCGCCGTCAGGCCGGGACCATCACGAAGTCGGCCTTGCCCACGCCGCACTCCGGACAACGCCACCCGGCCGGCACATCGGCCCAGCGGGTACCGGGCGCAATGCCTTCTTCAGGCCAGCCCGCCGCTTCGTCGTACACCAGTCCGCAGACCACGCAGAGATAACAGTTCATGTCGTTTTCCTTTTCATTCATCGGCCAGGGCCAGGCGCTGCGGGTCCGCAACGCGGTCAGCGCGGACCGGTGCCGGTCTCGCTCCTGGAGCCCTTGTTGCTGCGGTCTTTGTCGTCCTGGTCCTTCGCCTTGGAGCGCTTCACCTGCCCGGTGATGCTGTCCACATCGAGTTCCACGCGCTGGCCTTCGCGGTTCGTGGCATAGACCTCGAACCCGTTGCGCTGGGCTTCGACCTTCTGGATGTTGCGATAGCCGGCAGCTTCCAGTTTGTCCAGGACTTGGGCGATCGTCAGCGGTTTGCCTTTTGGCGCTGCGTCCACGGCCGCGGCAGGCGGCTGCGAGGTTTGTGCCACGGCGGGCAGAAGCGTTGCAACACCGGTCGCGAGAACCGAAGCCACCACCAGAGAAGAAAGGATTTGAGACGTGCGCATGATGAAGACCTTTTTGAAGAAACACGGTTGAAATCGACCGTGTGGGCATTGTTGAAAAGTGGTGCTGAATTCGACCTGAACAGGCCGTTCAGCTGGCGTTCATGGAAGCGACAGACGCCACCCCGAAACCGGTCCTGACCTTGGCGGCGAGGTCGTCAATCGTCGTCGCGGTCGCGGTCTTCACCGCCGCCCGTGGCCATACCGCTGAGCGATTGGGTTGATACCAGCCCGTTGGGCGACTGCTGCCACTCCCAGGCGCCGTAGGCCAGCACCGCGATCAACAGCAGCGCGGCCAGCCAGACGCGGTTGTTTTGCACCAGATCCGGCCCGGGACCATCGACCCGGCCGTTCCACATGGGCGCCGCCTGGTTCTTGCGGCGCAGCAGGCTCAGCCCCGCGATCAGCGCCAGGTGGGCGAGCACCACGAACAGGAAGGCTTCGCCAAAGAACTCGTGCACCTCCTCCAGCCAGTCGCCGCCCAGCACGTCGCCCCAGTCGTTGTAGGTGCCGTATCCGCTGAGCGTGAGCGGTACCACCATGACCAGAAGGGCGAACACGGCCAGCGCCATGAGCAGGTTCTGCGCCTGCCGCCAGTTGATGGCCGACAGCGATGGAGCGCTGCGCACCGAGCGCAGCCAGGCCGGCAGACCGGTGAGCTTGCGCCACAGCAGGCCCAGTCCGGCCTGACGCGGGCCGAACAGGCCGTACAGCACGCGAAAAACCAGCAGCCCGGCCATGGTGTAGCCCAGCGTGACGTGCAGCAGGCGGAAGTGTTCGCCGTCGGCGGTGAGGTAGGCGCCCAGAAAGCTCAGGGCGAACAGCCCGTGGAACATGCGCGTGGGCGCATCGGTGACCAGGCGGCGGGGCGCGGGCGCGCTGGGCGCAGAGGGCTTGGCGACGGCACCGGGGGCGCTGTTGAGGGTGGGTGAGGCTTGCATGGGGCAGCTCCTGAAGGGTTGGGGTGTCAGTCGTTCCAGGCGCGGCGCTGGCGGGCGTCCAGCCCGGCCGGGGCCTGCAGGGTGCGTTCGCTGTAGTCGCCCTGGTCGGCGCCGGTGTGGCAGGCCCCGCAGTTGGCGGCGCTCTTGACGCTGGCGAGCTTCCAGACCGATGGCGCCACCTCGTCGTGCTCGCGCACGAACCAGGTGGATCGGGTGATGCGGTCTTCGGGCGGCGCCTCGGCCACGCGCTTGGTGGTCCCGGCGTTGGTCTGCAGCCAGGTGCTGAGCTGTTTGACGGTGGCGGCGTCCAGCGACGCGTCGGTGCCGTAGTGCTTGTCCAGCCCGGTCATGATGCGTTGCCAGGAGCGCGCGGGCAGCATGCCCGGCGCGTAGCCGGTGTGGCAGGCCGCGCATTCCTGGGTGTAGGCAGCGGGCACGTTGCGCAGCAGCACACGGTCACCGTCGGCCTGTGCGGCAGAGGCCAGGGTCAGCCCGGCGGCCACGGCCAGCAGGCAGCGGAGGAAGGTGGAAGAAAGTGTCATGGGGTGCTCCAAGTGATTCAGATGGAAAGGACGGCGCTCACTTCAGGCTGTTCAGATAGGCCAGCACATCGGCCTTTTCAGCGGCGCTGCATGCGCGGCTGAGCACGTCGTTGCAATTGCGCTTGAACCACTTGTCGACCTTCGCGGTGTCGGTGAAGGCCTTGGCGTTGAAGGCGGGTGCGAGCGGCGGGATCACCTTGCCGGTGTTGGCGTGCTTGCCGTCTTTCGTGGGCGGCGTGCCGTGGCAGGAGGCACACGACCATTCACCACCGTGTTGGGTGTTGAAGAAACTCTGACCGCGTGCGGCGTTGCCGGGGCTGCCGGCCTGGGCACTCCAGTGCGCTTGCTGGGCGGCGGGTGTGGTGTCGGCGGCCTGGGCGATGCCAAGACCGCTGCCTATCAGGGTGGCGACCAGCAGCAGCGAGGAGGGGATGGGTTTCATGGCGGTCGGGCTCCGTGAAAATAGGTCTTTGATCGGGGTGTGGGAGAGCGATGGAGGCAGTCTGGCCAGCGGCGCTTGAACGCCACCTGAAGCGCGCGTTCATCGGGCGTTCAGAATCGGGACGCCACAATCCCGTCCATGCCCCCAGAGAGCCGTCCCTTCACGTTCCGCACCGCTGCATTTGCCCTGGTGCTGGCCGCGGCCATGGCCGCGACGGGTGCCCAGGGCAGCAGCGACCACGACCGTGCCCGCGACGCGGTGCAGGCCGGCCAGGTGCTGCCGCTCAAGACCGTGCTGGAGCGCCTGGAACGCGAACACCCCGGCCAGGTGCTGGAGGTGGAGCTGGAGCGGGACGACGGGCGCTGGATCTACGAGGTCAAGCTGTTGCAGAGCGGTGGCCGACTGGTCAAACTCGAACTTGATGCCCGCAGCGGCGAAGTACTCAAGCGCCGCGACCGTGACCGCGACCGCAGCCGTGATCGTGAGCAGCGCACCCAGCCCTGAACCCCTCCAGCCCATGCGCATCCTGATCGTTGAAGACGAACCCACCCTGCGGGCCCAGCTGCGCACCGGTCTGACCGAGGCCGGCTACGCGGTGGACGAAGCCGACAACGGCCGCGACGCCCATTACCTGGGCGACACCGAGGCCTTTGACGCCGTGGTGCTCGATCTCGGCCTGCCGGTGCTCGACGGCCTGTCGGTGCTCAAGCGCTGGCGCGACGCGGGCCGCGCCATGCCGGTGCTGATCCTGACCGCGCGCGACAACTGGAGCGAGAAGGTGGCCGGCATCGACGCCGGCGCAGACGACTACCTGACCAAGCCCTTTCACATGGAGGAGCTGCTGGCCCGGCTGCGCGCGCTGATCCGCCGCGCCAGCGGCCTGGCCTCGCCGGTGCTGCAATGCGGCGCGCTGGCGCTGGACACGCGCAGCGGCCGCGTCACGCTCGGTGGCCAGCCGATCACCCTGACCAGCCACGAATACAAGGTGCTGGACTACCTGATGCACCGCCCGGGCACGGTGGTCTCGCGCACCGAACTCACCGAACACATCTACGCGCAAGACTTCGACCGCGACTCCAACACCATCGAGGTGTTTGTGGGCCGGTTGCGCAAGAAGCTCCCGCCGGAACTGATCGAGACCGTGCGCGGCCTGGGCTACCGGCTGGTGGCGCCGTGATCAGCGGCTGGCGCTGGCCGGGCTCGCTGCGGCTGCGGCTGCTGGGCGCCACGCTGGTCACGCTGGCGCTGGCGCTGGCGGGCGCGCACGCCTGGCTGGGTGGCCTGTTCCGCGACCATGTGCTGCGCCAGTTCGACACCACGCTGGTGCTGCAGCTCGACCAGCTGACCGCGCGGCTGGAGTTTGACGCACAGGGTCAGCCTCTGATTGACCCGCGCAGCCTGTCAGATCCGCGCCTGGACAAACCGTACTCGGGCCTGTACTGGCAGCTCGACCGAATGAGCCCGGGCGGGCAGACGCGCGTGGGCGTGCTGCGCTCTCGCTCGCTGTGGGACACGCAGCTGGCGCTGAGCGCCGATGCACTGGCCGACGGCGACCTGCACACGCACGACGGCCTGGGGCCGCAGGGCCATGCGGTGCGCATCGTGGAACGTTCGCTGGCCGTGCCCGAGCAGCCGCAGGCGCGCTGGCGCTTGATGGTGGCGGCCGACACGCGCGAGGCCCTGGCCGCCGCGGACGATTTCAACGGCGTGCTGGCCGCGTCGCTCGCGGGCCTGGGCGCTTTGCTGGCGCTGGCTGCGCTGGCACAGGTGGCCGTTGGTCTGGCGCCGCTGAAGGCCATGCAGCGCGCGCTGCAGCAGGTGCGCCAGGCGCGCACGGCGCGGCTGGAAGGCCGCTTTCCAGCCGAGGTGCAGCCGCTGATCGACGACTTCAACGGTGTGCTCGATCGCAACGCCGAGGTGGTGGGCCGCGCGCGCACGCAGGCGGGCAACCTGGCGCACGCCCTCAAGACGCCGCTGGCCGTGCTGGGCAACGCCGCCGCGCAGGTACCGGGCAACGACCTGGCGCCGCTGGTGGCCGAGCAGGTGCAGGTGGCGCAGCGGCACATCCAGTGGCACCTGGCGCGCGCCCGCGTGGCCGCGTCGCAAGGGCTGCCGGGTCAGCGCACGCCCTTGCAGCCCTTGCTGGCCGGCCTGCTGCGGGTCATGGGCACGCTGCACGCCGAACGCGGGCTGGACATCGCCGCCGCCGACATGCCCGCCGACCTGGCCTTTGCCGGCGAAGAACAGGACCTGCAGGAAATGCTGGGCAACCTGCTGGACAACGCCTGCCGCTGCGCCCGCGGCGCGGTGCACGTCCATGCGGTGCGCGAGGGCGCCTTGCTGCACATCGTGGTGGACGACGACGGTCCGGGCATCGCCCCGGCGCAGCGCGCCGACGTGCTGCAACGCGGTGTGAGGCTGGACGAATCCACCCCCGGCAGCGGGCTGGGCCTGGCCATCGTGGTGGAGCTGGCGGCACTGTATGGCGGTGCGCTCACGCTGGACACCAGCCCGGCGGGCGGGCTGAGCGCGCGCCTGACGCTGCCGGCGGCCGCCTGAGCGGAACGTGGATCAGCAGGGCCTGTAAAGGTCCAGCGCGGGCTGGTGCACGGCGGTCTGCACGTCCATCAGCCCCAGCACCGAATGGAACACATGGTCGTGCGACAGCGGCCGGGCGGCCTGTTGGCGCAGGCAGTCGGCGCTCACGCCGCTGCGCTGCTGCAGCCCGGCCGACAGCCAGGTCACCATGGGCACGCGGGTCTGTTGATCCGGCGCAAAAGCATAGGGCAGCCCGTGCAGGTACAGGTTGTTTTCGCCCAGCGATTCGCCGTGGTCCGACACGTACAGCAGGCCGGTGTCGTAGCGACCCTGGTCGGCCTGCGTCTGCAGCCATTGCAGGGTCTGATCCAGGAAGTGGTCGGTGTAGGCGATGGAGTTGTCGTAGGCGTTGACCAGCTGGTCCGCCGCGCACTCCGAGAGCGTGTTGCTGGTGCATTCGGGCTGGAACGGCTTGTGGTTCGCGGGCTCGCGGCGGGAATAGGCCGGGCCGTGGCTGCCCATCTGGTGCATCACCAGCACCACGCCACGCGCTCGGCGCTGCGGGTCCAGCGCGGCGATGCGTTCGTCCAGCCCTTGCAGCAGGGCTTCGTCGAAACACTCGCCATCGGCACACACGCCAGGCAGGTTCAGTTCGCGGGTGCTGGCGTGGGGCACGCGGTCGCACACGCCTTTGCAGCCCGACTGGTTGTCGAGCCACAGCACGGCCAGGCCGGCGCGCTGCAGCACGTCCAGCAGGTTTTCGTGTTCGGCGGTTTGGTCGCCCCCTTGCGCGCGCGTGAGCGGCGAAAACAGGCAGGGCACCGAAACCTGCGTGTTGGTGCCGCACGATTGCACCTGGCTGAAATTCACCAAGTCGCCCTGCGCCTGCCAGCGCGCCAGCGCGGGCGTGGTGGGCCGCGCGTAACCGCTGAGGCCCCAGTTTTGCGCGCGCGCTGTTTCGCCCACCACCAGCACCAGCAGCGGGGGCCGAGCCTGCTGCGCGTAGCTTGCGCCCAAGTGGGCGTCTTCGCCCACCGGCTGCAGGGCTTTCACCTGCCGGGGCAACTGGTCAGCGGCCAAGCGCGTGGCGGCATAGACGCTGTTGAGCGGGTTGATCATGTAGCGCAGGTCTTTGTGGTTGCGCATGAGCGAGGCCAGGTTTTGGTAGGTGAGCAGGGCCACCAGCACGGTCACCAGCAAGCCCAGTGCCACACCGCCGGCGTTGCGCCCGGTTTGCGCCAGCCAGTGGCGCGAGCGCAGGGGCCGACGCCAGATCCACCACAGCGGCACACCGGCCACCAGCAGCACGGTGAACGGCAGCGCGGGCGACAACAGGTCGCGCACTTCACGCGCATCGGTCTGCACCACGTTGGCCAGCATGGTGGGGTCGATCACGGCACCGTACTGCAGCATGAAGTGGGTGTTGAAGGCCGTCACCAGCACCAGCACCGAGGCCAGCGGCCGGTAGGCAAAAGGCCAGACCATCAATGACAGCAGCGCTGCCGTGGCGCCCCACACCAGCAGGCCCAGACCGGCCAGCAACACCGCCGTTTGGCCCACCGACCCATCAAGCGCAGCCACCCGCTGCCACAAGGGCACGTTGCCTGCCAGCGCCAACCAGCATGCCAGCGGCCACACCGCGCGCCACGGGGTTTGGCCCATCGCCGCTGGGGTGCGACGCACAGCGCCAGCGACCCGCTGCGGCGCCCATACAACCGAAGGAAAGATCAACACACCAGCACCTCACAGGCCAGAACAGCCTGGCTGAGGCAGCTTAAAAACCCGGGATTAAACCGGCCTTAAGCCCAACCCCGGGGCAGCCAGCCAACCAGCTGCGTGGCGCAGCAGATTCAGCGCGGCCAGCGCAGCGTGAAGCGCGTGGTCATGGGGCTGTCGCCCTGGTCACGCAGAAATTCGGCGCCCAGTTGCTCGGCAATGCGCTCGACCAGTCGCAACCCCAAGCCCAAGCCGGCGGTGTCGGCCGACGCCACGGGCACTGCGGGTGGGGGCTGCGTTGCGTCGGCACCGCGCTGCCCGTCGTCGCTCACCGACAAGCCCACGGCCTGCGGCGTTTGCCACACCTGCACACACACCTGGGTGCCTGCCGGCGTGTGGCGCAAAGCGTTTTCCAGCAGGTTGCGCAGGGCCAGCTCCAGCAGCATGGGTTGGGCGTGCACCTGCACCGGTGCATCGGGCTGCACCAGCGAAAGCTCGTGTCCGGTTTCGTGGCCCATTTGAGCGTGGCGCGAGATCAGCTCGGCAGCCAGGGCGCCGAGTTCGATGGGCGCGGCGGCTTCGCCCGCAAGCCCAGCCACACCGGTGCGCTGTGCGCGGGCCAAGTCCAGCAGCTGCGCCAAGATACGCCCCGCGCGCAGGGCCTCTTGCTCCAGAGCGGCCAGCTGTTCTGCCGACGCATCACCCTGCGCAGCCCGCGCCTGCAGCGCGATGGAGGCCAGCGGCGTGCGCAGCTCATGGGCCACGTCGGACGCAAACGCGCGCTCGCGCTGCGCCCGCGTCTGCAAGGTGTCCACCAGTGTGTTGATGGCCTGCACGGTGCTGGAGAATTCGCGAAACCGGTGCTGGTCACCCAGCCGCTGGCCTGCAAACGCATCGAGTTCGGCCACTTCCCGAGACAGGCGGTCCAGCGGGCGCAAACCGCGCCGTATGGTCCACCACAAACCCAGCGCCACCAGCGGCAACACCAGCAGCGCCGGTAGTGCCACATGCTTGGCCACGTCGCCGCCCAGGTCCACCCGCTGGTCCATGTTCATGAGCACCGCCACGCGCCGGCGCGGTGCATGGGCTGCCGGGTCTGCGGCCTCGGTCACCACCATGCGCCAGGGGCCGCTGCCCATGGCACCCTCGTACTGGCGCACGGAGGCTCCAGGCAGGGGAGCAGCGGTCAGCCCCAGGCCAGCGGCCAGGCGGTGCGTGTCGGTCACCACCCGGTCGCCTTGCCATTCGATCACCGCCACGTCCTGTACATAACTGCGCAGCCCCTGGCGCGACAGCGGCTCGCTCAGCGCGCCCACCTCGGTGGGCGATACAGCCAGCCACAGCCGGGCCACACCCACCATGTGGCCGTCGCTCAGCTCTTCGGTTTCGTGGTGCCCGGTGTACCAGGCCACCACCATCAGCGTCAGCCAGACCAGCGTGAGCGCGCTCAGCGTCAAGCCCCAGAGGTGGCGCCACAGCAACTTCTGGCGTGGGCGGGCGGCGGTCGCGGGCGTCATGGCGAGGGCGCTGGCGCATCGGCTTCGCGCGGAATGAAGTACCCCACGCCCCGCACCGTCTTGATCAGCGATTCGCCGAGCTTGCGGCGCAGGTGGTGCACATGCACTTCAATGGCGTTGCTGTCCAGCGCCTCGCCAAACCCGTACAGCGCCGACTCCAGCCGCGACTTGGACAGCACCTGCGGACGCGCCTGCAGCAGCGTGAGCAGCAGCGCAAACTCTTTGGCGCCCAGCGCCACCGGCACGCCGGCGCGCTGCACGGAGTGTTCGGCCGGGTCCAGCACCAGGTCGCCGTGTTCGATCACCGGCTTGCTGCGCCCGCTGGCGCGGCGCAGCATGGCGCGCAGGCGCGCCAGCAGCTCGTTGGCATCAAAGGGCTTGACGATGTAGTCGTCGGCCCCGCCGTCGAGCCCGCTGATGCGGTCGCTCACGCCGTCGCGGGCGGTCATGATCAGCACCGGCATGTCGGCGCGTGGCAAATGTGCGCGGCCAGCCGGGCGCTCGGCCTGGCGGCGCAGCCGCGCCAGCAGGTCCAGCCCGTCGCCATCAGGCAGGCCCAGGTCGAGCAGCATCACGTCAAACGGCTCCACCGACAACGCTGCCCAGGCTGCCTGCAACGTGCCACACACATCCACCGCGTAACCCGCCTGGCGCAGCGAAGCCGCCAGCCCGCTGGCAATACCGGGATCGTCTTCCACCACCAAAGCGCGCATGTGAGAACAGGGCGCAAGGCCCGCAGAGCAAAGAAGCGCCATTATCCGGCGCCGTCTTAAGCGTGCCTTAACCCGGCCGCCGCACCCTGCCGGTCATGCCGCCAACGACCGCCCTGCATCCACAGCCCCTCGCCAACCCGGCGCCACCCATCGCCATGGGCCTTTTGCTGGTGGTGGCGCTCACCGTGCTGTGGGACATGGGCTCTGGCGACCTGGCCGTGATGCGGTGGATCGGCACACCGCAGGGTTTTCCGATGCGCAGCGACTGGTTGCTGCAAGCCGTGCTGCACGACACGCTGAGACAAGCCTGCACCGCGCTGTGGGGGCTGTTGGGCGCATGGGCGCTGTGGCCCACCGCCTGGACACCCCACCGCTCGCCAGCCTTTGCCCTGCCGCGCAGCGAACGCCTGTGGGTGCTGGCCCTGGTGAGCGCTTCGCTGCTGGCGGTGAGCCTCATCAAGCTGCGCAGCCAGACCAGTTGCCCCTGGGATCTGGACCTGTTTGGTGGCCAGGCCCGCCATGTGTCGCACTGGCACTGGGCGCAGGCCGACGGTGGACCCGGGCGCTGTTTTCCGGGAGGCCATGCGTCCAGCGGCATGGGGTTTTTGGCGCTGTGCCTGCCGTGGCTGCTGCCCCCACCGGGCGTGGTGCGCCCAGCGAGGCCCGGCTGGCGCTGGCTGGCGGCGGCGTTGGCCACCGGCGTGGTGGCCGGCGCGGTGCAAACCCTGCGCGGCGCCCACTACCCCAGCCACACGCTGTGGACACTGGTGATCTGCGGAGCCGTGTCGCTGCTGGGCTGGCTCGTGGCCCGCCAGCACATCGCCGGGGCAGGCGGGCAAAGCCATTCAGCCGCTCGTGTTTAAGGGCTGCTTAATGTGGCCCGCCAACACTCGGGCTTTTTCCATGGGGCCGCCAGCGCTCCGTGACGCTGCCAATACCCACATGCCTTTGCCCACTGCCCACACGGCCGCGCACACCAGAGCGCCCACCGCCCGTTTTCAAGCCGACAGCCTCACCCTGCTCAAGCCGTTGCTGCTGCCCATGGCGGCCATGTTGGCGGTGCTGTGGCTGTCTCGGCTGGGGCTTGCGCTGTGGCAGTTTCAGCGCATCGACGACACCGCCGCCTGGTCCCATGTGGCGCTGCAGGGCCTGCGTTTTGACGCGGTGTTGCTCGGGCTGATGTGGGTGCTGCCCGCCACCCTCACGCCCTGGATGGCGCTGGGCCAAGCCACCTGGGGCCCCTGGCGGGCGCTGCTGCGGGTCTACGGCCTGGTGGGTCTGCTGTTTGTGGCCTTCATGGAACTGTCCACCCCGGCCTTCATCGCGCAGTACGACAGCCGACCCAACTATTTGTTTGTGGAGTACCTGGGTTACGCCAAAGAAGTGGGCGGCACGCTGCTCCAAGACCATTGGCCCCACCTGCTGGCCACCGCCGTGCTGCTGCCCACATTGGCCGCGCTGTACTGGCGCCTGACACACCCCAAAACGGCCGCCAAGACGGTCCGGCTGCGCCATGCGCTGCCGTGGTCGCTGTTGCTGTTGGCGCTGCTGGCGCTGAGCGCACGCGGTGCGGTGGGGCACCGCCCGGCCAACCCCTCTTCAGCGGCCGTCACGGCCGACCACCTGGTGAACGAACTGCCGCTCAGCTCCGCCTACACGGTGCTGTTTGCGGTGCACCTGTCGCGCAAGTCAGAAGACGGCGGCATCACCTACGCCCCACTGCCGCGCGAGCGTGTGATCGCGCTGGTGCGCCAGGAAACCGGCTTGCCCGCCAGCGCATTCAAAGACCCCGACGTGCCCCTGCGCCACCATCAGACCAGCGCCCAGCCGCGCGCGCGGCCGCTGAACCTGGTGATCGTCTTGGAAGAAAGCCTGGGCGCCGAATTTGTGGGGCGCCTGGGCGGCTTGCCGCTCACGCCCAACCTGGACCGCCTGGCCAACGAAGGCCTGTGGTTCGAACGTCTCTACGCCACCGGCACGCGCTCGGTGCGCGGTATCGAAGCCGTGGTGGCGGGCTACCCGCCCACCTCAGCGGTCAGCACGGTGAAGCTGGCCAAGTCGCAACGCGACTTCTTCACCCTGGCCAGCTTTCTGAAACACAAGGGCTATGAATCGACCTTCTTTTATGGCGGCGAATCCCACTTCGACAACATGCGCGGCTACTTCATGGGCAACGGCTTTGACCGCGTCGTTGAGCAAAAAGACTTCGGCCCCGAAGCCTTCGTGGGCACCTGGGGCGCTTCAGACGGTGACGTGATGGACAAAGCCCACCGCCACTTCAGCGCACAGCCCGAAGACAAGCCGTTTTTCGGCCTCATCCTCACCTCGTCGAACCACGCGCCGTTCGAATTTCCCGCCGGTCAAATTGCGCTTTACGACCAGCCCCAGTCCACCGTGAACAACGCGGTGAAATACGCCGACCACGCGCTGGGCCGGTTCATCGACCAGGCCAAGGCCGCGCCCTACTGGAACAACACGGTGTTCCTGGTCGTGGCCGACCACAACTCCCGCGTCTACGGCCCGTCGCTGCTGCCCGTGGAGCGCTTTCACATTCCGGGTCTGATTCTGGGTGGCGCCATCACAGCACCCCGCCGCATCGAACCGGTGGCCAGCCAGATCGACCTGGCGCCCACCCTCATTTCCCTCATGGGTTTGAGCGGCGAGCACCCCATGATCGGCCGCGATCTGAGCCAGCCGCTGCCGCCCGATGCACCCGGCCGGGCCATCATGCAGTTCGACAAAATCCAGGCCTACATGGAAGGACCGCAGGTGGTGCTGCTCCAACCCGACCAGACACCCCGCCTGATGCGCTACGCCGACGGGCGGCTGCAGCCCGATGCCGGCAGCAACCCGGCACTGGTGGAAAAAGCGGTGGCGCACGCGCTGTATGCCCAGATGGCCTACCGGGAACAGCTGCACCGCTGAGCGCGGCGGCGGCGCACGGAACCCGCACAGCGTTGCCCTACCAGCCCAGCCCGATCTTCAACGGCAGGTACACCACCATGCCCGCCACGATGGTGCCCAGCACGCCGCGCTGCCAGGCAAACCAGCCCAGCCCGGCCGCCACCGCAAACAAGCGGGCGTCCTGCCAGGTCTGGATCAGCGCGCCCTGGGTCATCACGATTTCGGGCACCACCACCGCCGAGAGGGCGGCAATGGGCGCGTACTGCAGACCGCGCTGAGCCCAGCCGGGCAACGTCCACGGCTTGCTGGACATGAAGAAAAACCCGCGGGTGACCACGGTGATGACGCCCAGCGCCACGATGGTGAGCAGGGTCCAGGGATCGACATCAAACATGGCTGGCGCCTCCCGGTGGATGGCCTCGGGGCATTTTCTCCAGCACCAGGCAAATGGCCACCGCGCTGGCGATGGCCACCAGAATATTGAGCTTGAGCGGCAGGGCAAAAGCCACCACCGCAGCAGCGCCCGCCACGCCAGCAGACACCATGCGCAGTTTGGAGCTGGCGAGGGAGCTCAGCACACCCAGCAGCGCCAGAATGCCCGCAAAGCCCAGACCCCACTCGGCGGGAATGGCGTTGGCCAGCGCAATGCCCACCAGGCTGGCCAGCATCCAGGCGATGTAGTTCACCGCACAATTGCCCATCAGGTAGGCCTGTTGGCGGGCCAGTTCGTCAGGCGTGTGGCCGGGCCTGGGGAAGCGGCGGGCAAAGAACACGTAGCTCAGGTCACCGGTGACGTAGCCCGACACCATGCGCTGCCAGCGCGGCAGATGCATCATGTAAGGCCGCAGGTGGGCCGAAAACACCACAAACCGCAGGTTGACGCAAAACGCCGCGGCCAGAATCACCCACAGCGGCGCGCCTGCCGCGATCATGGGCACGGCGGCCAGCTGCGCACTGCCGGCGTAGACGATCAGCGTCATCAGCACCGCCTCCAGCACCGACAAACCCGACTTGACCATGGCCACCCCGGTCATCAGGCCCCAGGCGGCAATGCCCATGGCCACGGTGGCCTGGTCGCGCACGCCTTCCCAGAATTCCGCGCGGCGGCGGTGCTCAGCCAGATAGAACATCAGTGCCCGACCTTCTGCGCACCCGCACCGTCCAGCACCTGGCCTGGCGCCAGCGCAAAGCCGCGCAGAAAGTCGCCCGCGGGCAAACGCTTGCCGCCCGCGCGCTGCAGTTCGGTCAGCACCAGCACGCCGTCACCGGTCTGCACCCGAATGCCATCGTCTGCGACCGACAGCACCTGACCCGGCACCGCCCCGGCGGCCGTGGCGGTGTCGGCCTGGGCCATCCACACCTTGACCGTTTCACCGGCCAGCGCCGTGGCGGCGCCCGGAAACGGGTTGAAGCCCCGCACCCGCCGGGCCGTCACCTCCGCAGGCAACCGCCAGTCGATGGCGGCCTCGTGCTTTTCGACTTTGTGCGCGTAGGTCACGCCCTCGGCGGGTTGCTTCACCGGACGCAAACCGCCGCAGGCCGCCAGCTCCAGTGCCTCCACCATGAGCCGCCCGCCCAGGGCCGCCAGGCGGTCGTGCAACTGGCCGGTGGTCTCGGTGGCAGCAATGGGCAGGCGCTCCACCAACAGCATGTCGCCGGTGTCCAGTCCCGCGTCCATCTGCATGATGGTCACCCCGGTCTGCGCATCACCGGCCTCGATGGCGCGGTGAATCGGCGCGGCACCACGCCAGCGCGGCAGCAGCGAGGCGTGGATGTTGAAACAACCCAGCCGAGGTGCATCCAGCACCCACTGCGGCAAGATCAGCCCATAGGCCGCCACCACCATGGCGTCGGCCTGGGCGGAAGTGATGGCGTCACGGGCGGCGGCCGCGTCGTCAGGGTACTTGCCGTCCTGCCGCAAGCTGTGCGGCTGCGCCACGGTGATCTGGTGGTCCAGCGCAAACTGTTTCACCGGCGAGGCCTGCAGCTTCATGCCCCGGCCCGCAGGCCGGTCGGGCTGGGTCAGCACCAGGGGAATGTCGAAGCCGGCAGCGTGCAGGCGCTCCAGTGCCACGCGGGCAAATTCGGGCGTGCCCGCAAAGATGATTTTCATGGGTCTCATTTGAACAAAATTCCCCGCGCCTCACGCACAGGCCGCGCGCCGTCAGCCGCTCAGGGCTCCAGGTCCGGGACATCGTCGGGCAAGGGCTCATCGGTGAACATCACCCGCCGCACCACGCCTGCCGGGTCGAGGTGGATGTGCGCCTGGCGCGACCCGCCGTTCTCCAAAAACCGGTAGGTCCATATGTCGCCATCAAAAAGGGCCACCCGTTCCACCAGGGCCGGTGGCCCGAACTGTTGCTGCACTTCGCGGTGCGTCCAGGTGTCGATACCGATGCGGTGAAACCAGGCCAGGTCCATCACCTGGTCCACCTGGCGCAAGCGGCCCTGGGCGTCCAGCGTCAGGTTGTACACCTGCTGCCCGGCCGGCTGGCGCGAATACTGCAGCTGTGTGCCATCGGTCAGCACAACCACCGCCGTGGGCTGGCCCAGGCGGGCTTCGATGTCGTTTCGCGGCGTGCCCTGCGCCAAACGCTCAGGCATGCCTGCGCAACCGGCCAGCGCCAGCAACCCGGCCCACACCCAGGCACGGGACACCGAGCGCCAGACGGGCTTCACGAGCGCATCGCCTCGCGCTGGGCTTTCACCAGCTTGGACTTGATGCGCCCTTGCTTGAGCGAAGACAGGTATTCCACAAACACCTTGCCCATCAGGTGGTCCATTTCGTGCTGGATGCACACCGCCAGCATGCCCTCGGCCTCGATGACCCGGGGATGGCCCTCGCCGTCCAGCGCGCGCACCCGAACCGCCAGCGAGCGCTCGACGCCGTCGTAAATACCCGGCACCGAGAGGCAGCCCTCTTCACCCTTGCGCTTTTCCGGGCTGGCCCATTCAATTTCCGGGTTGATCAGCACCATGGGCTGGTTGCGCTCCTCGCTCACGTCGATCACCACCAGGCGCTCGTGCACATCCACCTGCGTGGCGGCCAGGCCAATGCCGCTGGCGTCGTACATCGTTGCGAACATGCGCTCAATCAGGCCGCGAATGCGGTCGTCAACCGCCGCCACCGGGCGGGCCACGGTGTGCAGGCGGGGGTCGGGGTAGCGCAGAATATCGAGCAAGGTGGACTGATTCATGGTCAGGCGTAGCCACAAGGGAAGCGGTCAAAGAAGCGGAAAAATGGGGTCGACCGGACGGTTCAACAGCGGTGCTGCCGTGAGCGGTTCGTCCGTTTGTCGCTATTTTCGCCACTTTTGTCCACGGGCGTGTGCGTCCACCCCCGTATACGTTGCCTAATCAATGGCTTGGGCGCAGAATCAAATGCGAATTGTCAAGAAAAAAGCAGCGCTGCCATCCCGCCTCTGACCCCTCGGTCCGGCGCACCAGCCACCCGCCATGCCAGCCCCAGGGGCCCCTACATGCCATTGAAGACCTGCTCGACCACCCACTCCCACCCCCTGCGTCCCCTGGTCGGCGCCAGCGTGCTGCTGCTCGCGCTGCTCGCCAGCCACGCCTGGGCACAAAAATTCCCCATCACGGCCGACCAGCGCGCCACGGCCAGCCAGGTGGCCCAGGCGGGTGTTGCGCTGTCCGAACTGGCCCCCAACGCGCCCGACAGCCACACGGTGAAACGCGGTGACACGCTGTGGGGCATTTCGGGCCTGTTCCTGAAAAGCCCGTGGCGCTGGCCCGAGCTGTGGGGCATGAACCTGCAAGAGATCCGCAACCCGCACCTGATCTTCCCCGGACAGGTGCTGTACCTCGACAAGTCGAACGGTCGTGCGCGCCTCACCACCCGCCGTCCGGGTGACCCGGGCGATCTGGCGACCGTGCGGGTGTCCCCCCGCACCCGCTACGAGAGCCTGGGCGAGTCGGCCATCCCGCCCATTTCCCTGCAGGCCATCGAAGCCTTCCTGGCCGAACCCCTGATCGTCGACGAGGCCACCTTCGCACGCGCGCCACGCATCGTCGCCACCCAGGAATCCCGCGTCCTGCTCAGTCGCGGCGACCGGGCCTATGCCCGTGGCCAGTACAGCTCCGGTGTACCGGGCACCGCCCTGGCCGAAGGTGAAGGCCAGCCCCGCGACTTTCGCGTTTTCCGCAACGCCGTGCCCCTGAAGGACCCCACCACGGGCGGCATCATTGCCTACGAAGCGCAGTACGTCGGCAAGGCGCTGCTGGAACGCGGCGAAACCACCCGCGAGGTGACCGACGCCAAAGGCAAGGTCCAGAGCGAACTGATCCCCGCCACCATCGACATCGTGGCGGCCAAAGAAGAAATGCGCGTGGGCGACCGTCTGCTGCCCGAGCCGCCACGCGAGCTGCCCAACTACGTTCCGCGCGCGCCCGAGGGCGCCCAGTCCGGACAAATCGTGTCGGTCTATGGCAACGCGGTGACCTTTGCGGCGCAGAACCAGGTCGTGGCCATCAACCGGGGCAGTGCCCACGGCATGGAGCGTGGCCATGTGCTGGCGCTGCAGCGCGAAAGCCACCTGGTGACCGACAAGACCGACGACGCCCGGCCCCAACTGCGCCTGCCCGGCGAGCGCAACGGGCTGATGATGGTGTTCCGCACCTTTGACCAGGTGTCCTACGCCCTGGTGCTGCAGATCACCGATGTCGTGAAAGTGGGCGACCGCTTCACCAACCCCTGACCCGGATGACGTCCAACGAGCTCGGCAACTGGTTGCGGTTGCTGCTCACGCCCGGTGTGGGCAACGAGTCTGCGCGCAAGCTGCTGGCCACGTTTGGCCTGCCTGAAGCCGTTTTCAGGCAAAGTCCGCCGGCCCTGCGAGCCGTGGTGGGTCCCAAAGCGGCGCAGGCCCTGCTGACGCCGCCTGACGACCTGGACGCAGCCGTGGGCCGCCTGCTCGCATGGCTGGCCGAGGCCCCCGACCGCCACGTGCTCACCCTGGACGATCCGCGCTTTCCACCTGAACTGCTGGAAATGGCCGACCCGCCCCTGCTGCTGTACGTCATGGGTCAGCTCGATGCCCTGCACCACCCCCGGCGGCTGGCCATTGTGGGCAGCCGCAACCCGACCCCGCAAGGCGAAGCCAACGCCCGCCAGTTCGCCACGGCCCTGGGCCAGGCGGGTGTGTGCGTGGTGTCGGGGCTGGCGCTCGGGGTCGACGGCGCCGCCCACGAAGGCGCCCTGCTGGCCGACGCGCCCACCATCGCCGTGGTGGGTACCGGCCTCGACCGCGTTTACCCCAAGCGCCACCTGTCCCTCGCGCACCGCATCGTGGCGCGCGGCGCCCTGGTGAGTGAATACCCCTTGGGCACGCCACCCCTGCCGGCCCATTTTCCACAACGCAACCGCATCATTGCCGGCCTGTCTCAGGGCACGCTGGTGGTAGAAGCGGCCGTCCAGTCGGGCTCGCTGATCACCGCCCGGCTGGCCGCCGAACAGGGCCGCGAGGTCTTCGCCATCCCGGGCTCCATCCACGCGCCCCAGTCCCGTGGCTGCCACGCCCTGATACGCCAGGGCGCCAAGTTGGTGGAATCTGCGCAGGACATTCTGGAAGACCTGCGCATCACCGCCGCACCGGCCGGTGCAAGCGCAGACCGTGGGTCCCCAGACGCCGCCCCAAGCCAGCCCGCCGACCCCGACCCCCTGCTCGACGCCATGGGTTTCGACCCCGTGAGCCTCGATGCCCTGCAGGCCCGCACCGGCCTGGATACCGCCACGCTGCAGGCGCGCTTGCTGGAGCTGGAGCTGGAGGGCTGGGTGGGGCGGCTTCCGGGCGGCCTGCTGCAACGCATCGGCCAAGGCTGAGCGAGATCAGAGGCCATCACCGGAGCATCCGGAGCGCAGGGCACCCACCAGGGATGCGGTGGAACCGGCTTTGCCGGGCCACTCGCATCGCCCCCTTTCAGCGGGTCGCGCGCAACGCGGCGGGGGTCATCCCAAGAGCCGCTCGGGATTCGCTTCCAGCTGGGTCAGCGCCTCGCGCGTGGCACGAACCGTCAGCGCTTCTTCTTCGCTCGGCACCAGCAGCCCCGCCTGAAGGAAGGACGCCACACGGGCCACCTGCATCAGGAAGCAGTGACCGTTGTTGGACACAAACATGTAGAGCTGACCGCGATCACTGCGCCAGGCCAGCTGCACACTGCTGAATTTGCCGTTGTGGTCGAGGCCAAACCAGGCGCCGATCTGCAGTTCCACGGCCCAGGCCCGCATGGCCTCGTTCGGCTGACTGCCACCCTGGTTGATCATTTCGATGTTGCTGGCGTCCACCCCGATGATCATCTCGATGCTGTCGCTGTCGAACTCCAGATCGCCCACACCGCTTTCGGGCAAAAAATCTTCCAGATGGGCCAGCCGCTTGGACAGACGATCCAGATCGTCCTTGGAAATCGGTTCGGTGCGCGACATGAAGGCCTCGGCCAGGGTGTCGCCCACCACCTTGATGTGCTGGTCCTGCAGGGCTTTCGGGTAACCCAGCAGACCCATGCCCTGGCGCAATCGCTGCAGCAAACCGGGCAGTTGCTGGATCACGCGCATGCGCTCCAGGCGGTCCGGCTTGGCGCTGGCCGACCACAACAGATCCGAAGCCGCCTGCTTCAGGGCGCTGGTTTCTTCGTTTTTGACCCCGTATTTGACGGTAGCCACCGCCAGCACATCGACCCAGACCTTGAACAGGAACTCACGCACCTCGTCGCGCACCGGCATGTCGTCGAGCAGCTTGCGCAACTCGATCGTGTACTGCACCGACAGCGTTTCCTTTTGCTCGACTTGCTGGGCCACACTGACAAAGCGACTGGCGCTGCCCTGCTTGCTGAGGTAGGTGGCCAGGAATTTCTGGAACTCGTCGAACACCAGCTGGAACACCCGCCGCCCGGTCTCGGGGTACTGCTCGATCACCTGCACCACCCGCTTGATCTCGGCTTCCAGCGCGGCCGTGCTGACGTTCGACTCAAAGCCCATCACACAGGAACCCATGCGGTCGATCAGGCGGCGCGCCGGATGCTGGAGCGCACTGAAAAACTCCGGCTCGGCCAGAGCCACACGCAGCACCGGGATCTGCAGCCGGGCAAACCAGACGCGCACGCTGGGGGGAATGCGTTCTTCCGCCAGGATGCTCTGGAACATCAGCGCCACCACCTCGATGGTGGCTCGCTCGGTCGGGGTTGACGCGGCCCGTTTGAGTTCCGTCGTGCGCTGCCTGAGTGCATTCGCAGCCCGCTCCACATGCGCCGCGCTCACATACACGGCATCAGGGCCAGACCCGCCCGTCACCGGCAGACCGCTGTCGGCACGGTCCAGCGCCGTTGACCGCTGCATGGCCTGCTGCAGGCCAGGCGATGGCGGCAGCAGCTGGGTGGCCTCGAAATCACCGCCCACCCGGTCCATCAGCATGCGCTTGAGCCGTCCCAGCACGCCCTGGGCACGCATGCGCGCACGGGCCAGCGGCGTGGCACTGGTCATCATGCGGGTTTCGTGGTGCACCTCCATGTTCAAGGTCGGTACGCCAGCCCGCAACGGTCCTGCGGCACCTGGCATGGACGCAGCACCTGAGCGGTCCTCACCCACACGGTCTGACGCGCTCCCCGTCCTGCTGCCTGGCGTGCGTTTCACCAGGGCCTGCAGGTCAATGTCCTTCATCACGCCACTGTTCACCAGGAATTCGTTGGCCAGCCGGTAGGCCGCCAGCATCCGGGTTGCCAGCGCAGGCGCCAAGGCCTCCTGCACCACCGGCCAGGCCTCACGGGGCAACCCGGCCGCAATCCATTGGTCCACCAGCAGGCGGGCCATCACGTCGGGCAACAGCACGTCGCCGCGCGGCAACTCCTCACGGCGTTCCAGATATTGCACCCGAAGACGCAAGGCATTGAGCTCGGTGGAGGTCCGTTCCAGCACGCTCATGGCGAGCCGCGACGCCATGATCTGGTCGTCGATGGCGCCCTCGGCCACCAGTTCCAGCTGGCCAGGCGCGCTCAGGGAGGCGCTGTTGGTGCTGGAAAAACCGGGCTGCAAACTGCGCTGCAGGGCCTTGCGGCACAGGTTGTGCCAGGTGTCCTGGTGTTTCTGGAAATGGGTCCAGGCGTCGCGACGAAGCGCCATCTCGCTGTTCGTGCCGCTCTTGCCCATGACCGCGGTGAGGTGGCTGTCGCACACCTTGACCAGCTCGGGAAGGAAGCCGCCCAGGTGAACGACAAATCGCTCACGGGCCTGTCTGGCCAAGGGAACCACTCGCTGATCAGGTAACGACGCCATGATTTCAGTATGACATGAAAGGACTTGTCATTCCGGGCGCTCCGACCGCGCCCAGGCGCCTGGCCGGTCTGGTGAAGCAGGACGGACGGGCACGCAACGGGCACACGCAAACGCTCAGACCATGGCACCCGCGTTCGGATCGTCCGGGTCGCCTTCTTCTTTCTTGCCGCCCCCCTTGATCAGGTCTTCGCGCTTGATGCCCAGCCACATGGCAATGGCCGCTGCGACGAACACCGACGAGTAGATACCAAACAGAATGCCAATCGTCAGGGCCATCGCAAAGTAGTGCAGCGTTGGGCCCCCAAACAGCAGCATCGACAGCACCATGATCTGGGTCGAGCCATGGGTGATGATGGTGCGGCTGATGGTGGACGTGATCGCGTAGTCAATGATCTCGGGCGTGGTCTTCTTGCGGTAGCGGCGGAAGCTCTCACGAATCCGATCAAAAATCACCACCGACTCGTTCACCGAGTAGCCCAGCACGGCCAGCACCGCGGCCAGCACCGCCAGCGAAAACTCCCACTGGAAGAAGGCGAAGAAGCCCAGAATGATGACCACGTCGTGCAGGTTGGCGATGATGGCCGAGACGGCGTACTTCCACTCGAACCGCATGGCCAAGTAAATCATGATGCCGACAATCACCATGCCCAGGGCCTTCAGCCCGTCCTCAACCAATTCACGCCCCACCTGCGGGCCGACAAATTCGGTACGACGCAGTTCAACCGCCGGGTTCTGCGCCTTCAAGGCCGCTATCACCACCTCGCTTTGCTGGCCCGACGATTTGCCGGCCTGAATGGGCAAACGCAGCAACACGTCACGCGAGGTGCCAAAGTTTTGCACCGGCACTTCGGCGTAGCCCAGGGACTCGACGACCTTGCGAACAGCCGCCAGATCGGCGGGTTGTTCGTAGGCCACCTCCATGACGGTGCCGCCCGTGAACTCGACCGACAGGTTAAGCCCACGTGTGACCAGAAAAATGACGGCGGCAATGAAGGTGATGGCGGAGATCGCGTTCAGCAGCACGGCGTGCTTCATGAACGGGATGTCGCGACGAATACGAAAGAATTCCATGATGCGCTGCTTCCTTCAATCTGCCTTGACGGCGGGGACGCTGCCATCGGGCCGCCAAATCGTGCCGATGGACACGTTCTTGAGTTTCTTCTGCCGCCCGTACCAGAGGTTGACCAGGCCGCGCGAGAAGAACACCGAGGAGAACATGCTGGTCAGGATGCCGATGCAGTGCACCACGGCGAAGCCGCGCACCGGGCCAGAGCCAAACGCCAGCAGCGCCACGCCCGCAATCAGGGTGGTGATGTTGGAGTCCAGAATGGTGCCCCAGGCGGTTTCGTAGCCGGCCTGGATCGCCGCCTGCGGGGATTTTCCGCTGCGCAGCTCCTCGCGCACGCGCTCGTTGATCAGCACGTTGGAGTCGATGGCCATGCCCAGCGCCAGCGCCATGGCCGCAATGCCGGGCAGCGTCAGCGTGGCCTGCAGCATGGACAGCACCGCCACCAGCAGCACCAGGTTGAACGCCAGCGCGATGCTGGAGAACACGCCAAACAGCATGTAGTAAGCGCACATGAACAGCACGATCACGACGAAGCCCCAGATCACGCTGTTGAAGCCTTTGGCAATGTTCTCGGCGCCCAGGCTGGGCCCGATGGTGCGCTCTTCAATGATTTCCATCGGCGCGGCCAGCGAGCCCGCGCGCAGCAGCAGCGCGGTGTCGCTGGCTTCCATGGTGGTCATGGCGCCAGAAATCTGCACCCGGCCACCGCCAATTTCGGTGCGGATCACCGGCGCGGTGACCACCTCACCCCGGCCTTTTTCAAACAGGATGATGGCCATGCGCTTGCCCACGTTCTCGCGCGTCACGTCGCGGAAAATGCGCGAGCCTTTGGCATCCAGCGTCAGGTGCACGGCGGCTTCCTGGGTCTGGCTGTCAAAGCCGGCCTGGGCGTCGGTCAGGTTTTCACCGGTCAGCAGCACGTCGCGCTTGACGATCACGGCACGGCCATCGCGCTCGGGGTAGCGCTCGGAGCCAAAAGGCACCGCGCCCGTGCCGCGCTCGGCCGCCAGGCCTTCGGCACTTTCATCCACCAGGCGCACTTCCAGGGTGGCGGTGCGACCCAGAATGTCCTTGGCCTTGGCCGTGTCCTGCACGCCGGGCAACTGCACCACGATGCGGTCCAGGCCCTGCTGCTGAATCACCGGCTCGGCCACACCCAGTTCGTTGATGCGGTTGTGCAGCGTGGTGATGTTTTGCTTGAGCGCCTGCTCCTGCACCCGGCGAGCGGCCTCTGGGCGGATGGTTGCGATCAGGCGGTATTCGGTGCCTTCGGGGCGGTCTGTGGCTTCCAGGTCGGCAAACTGATCCTGGATCACGGTGCGGACGGCATCGAGCGTCTGAGCGTCGCGCACACGCACTTCAATCGTCTGGCCACTGCGGCTGACGCCACCGTGGCGCACGTTTTTCTCGCGCAGCGCTGTGCGCAGGTCGCCGGTCAGCACATCGGCGCGGCGCTGCAGGGCTGCGGGCATGTCCACCTGCAGCATGAAGTGCACGCCACCGCGCAGGTCCAGGCCCAGGTACATGGGCGAGGCGCCCAGGCGGGCCAGCCAGGCCGGGGTGCGTGGCAACAGGTTGAGCGCCACCACGTAGCTGGGATCGGCAGCGTCGGGGTTGAATGCACGCTCCAGCGCGTCGCGCGCCTTGATCTGGTCGTCGGTGGTTTCAAACCGGGCCTTGACCGAGTTGCCCTCGAACTGGATCAGCGAGGCGCTCACACCCTGCGCCGTGAGCGCCTGCTCCACCCGGGTGGCCGTGGTCGCGTCGATCCGCACCGACGCGCGACCCGCAGACACCTGGACCGCTGGCGATTCACCAAACAGGTTGGGCAGGGCATACAAAGTCCCGATCACCATCGCGGCCGCGATGATCAGGTACTTCCAGAGCGGATAACGGTTCATAACAGCAGGCCCTTGGGGCAGAGGTGACTTGAATCCAGAATGCGGTGGAACCGGGTCTGCCGGGCCACTCGCATTGCCCCCTTGAGGGGGTGACGCACCGCAAGGCGCGGCGCGGGGGTGAACACGTTACTTGATGCTGCCTTTGGGCAACACCTGAACCACCGCCGAGCGCTGCATCTGGACTTCCACGCCATCGGCGAGTTCCACGCCCACGTACATTTCCCCGATTTTGGACACTTTGCCCAGCAAACCGCCGGCCGTCACCACCTCGTCGCCTTTGGCCAGGGCGGCCACCATGGCCTTGTGTTCTTTTTGCCGCTTCATCTGCGGACGGATCATCACGAAATACAGCACCACAAACATCAGCACCAGCGGCAGCAGGCCCATGATGGTGGACTGGGTATCGCCACCGGCAGCGGCCTGGGCGTAAGCAGAAGAAATGAACACGGAGGTCTCCAACAGGTTCAGGATCACAAAGACGACAGCGAACCGGCGCTCCCGCAAGGAAACGCCGGGCGCGCCGGGCACAGCCTGCCATTGTATGCGTCGGGTTGCCCGGCACCCGCATGCACGCCCGCTGACCCTCAGGCGGCCCGGGCCCCGGCCGGATCCGCTGCCTGCGTCTGTGGCTGCTGCCACTGGGCCAGCAGGGCGGCCTGACGGCTGCGCGCCGCGGCCAGGTTGCGTTCTTTCACGTGGCCAAAGCCCTTGATCTGCTCGGGAACCCGCGCCAGCTCCACCGCCAGCGCGTGGTTGCCCGCGTTCAGGCTGGCCAGCAAGCGGTCCACCAGGGCGCGGTATTCGCCGATCAGGGCGCGCTCGGTGCGGCGCTCTTCGGTGCGGCCAAACACGTCCAGCGCGGTGCCGCGCAGGCCTTTCAGGCGGGCCAGCAGGCGAAAGGCGGTGAACATGAAGGGGCCAAACGGCCGCTTCACCAGTTCGCCACGCGCATTTTTCTTGGCGATCAGCGGCGGCGCCAGGTGCACATGGAGTTTGAAGTCGCCTTCAAACTGGCTGGCCAGGCGCGCATGAAACGCCGTGTCGCTGTGCAGCCGCGCCACCTCGTACTCGTCCTTGTAGGCCATGAGCTTGAACAGGCAACGCACCACGGCGTCGGTCAGCGCGGTTTTGCCCAGCGGCTGCTCGGCGGCGCGCACACGCGCCACCAGGCGCTGGTAGTCATCGGCGTAGGCGGCATTCTGGTAGCCGGTGAGAAAGTCAACCCGGCGGGCGATCAGCTCGTCCAGCGACTCGCGCTTTTTGAA
This sequence comes from Hydrogenophaga sp., assembly GCA_018333605.1. Lineage (GTDB taxonomy): Bacteria > Pseudomonadota > Gammaproteobacteria > Burkholderiales > Burkholderiaceae_C > Hydrogenophaga. Next base: position 35,136 of record JAGXSV010000010.1, read on the forward strand.
CTGGATCACCTGCTCGCCGCTGCCGCGCTGCTGCCACAGCGCCTCCACGGCCTGCGGCTTGTGCGCGGCGCGGCGGCCCCATTCAAAAGCCGCCTTGTTCTTGTCCACCTGCACGGCATTGAGGTCGATGGCGCGCATCAGCGCCGCGTGGCCCAGCGGCACCCAGCCTTTTTGCCAGGCGTAGCCCAGCATCAGGGGGTTGGTGTAAATGCTGTCGCCCATCAGCTCGGTGGCGGCGGTCTCGGCGTCAAACACGCCCACCGCCTCGGCGCCCAGGCTGTGCAACAAGGTGTCCACACAGGCTTGGGCCGGGTTTTGCCAGTCGGGGTTTTTCACAAACGCCGCCGTCGGCGTGGCGCTGGCGTTCAGCGCCACATGGCTGCGCCCGGCGCGCAGGCGCTGCCAGGTTTCCTTGTGCGCCGCCACAATCGGGTCGCAGCCCAGCACCAGGTCGGCCGACGCCGCCGACACGCGGGTGGTCCGGATGTCGTCCTGCTGCGCGGCGATCAGCACATGGCTCCAGGTGGCGCCGCCCTTTTGCGCCAGGCCCGCCGCGTCCTGCGTGACGATGCCCTTGCCTTCCATGTGCGCGGCCATGCCCAGCAGCTGGCCGATGGTGATCACACCGGTGCCGCCCACGCCGGCCACGATGATGCCCCAGGCCTCGGCCCCCAGCACCGGCAACGTGGGCTCGGGCAGCGCGCCGCCGGTCCACGCCGACAGGGCGCTGGCCTTCGCGCCACTCTTGTCCTTCTTGCGCAGCTGCCCGCCTTCCACCGTGACGAAGCTCGGGCAAAAGCCCTTCAGGCACGAATAGTCCTTGTTGCAGGTGCTCTGGTTGATGGTGCGCTTGCGGCCGAACTCGGTCTCCAGCGGCTCCACGCTCAGGCAGTTGCTCTGCACGCCGCAGTCGCCGCAGCCCTCGCACACCAGCTCGTTGATCACCACGCGCTTGGCCGGGTCCACCAGCGTGCCGCGCTTGCGGCGGCGGCGCTTTTCGGTGGCGCAGGTCTGGTCGTAAATGATGACCGTGGTGCCCTTGATGTCGCGGAATTCGCGCTGCACCGCATCCAGCGTGTCGCGGTGCTGAATGGCGATGCCGCTCGGCAGCCCCTGCACCGACGCGTATTTTTCCGGCTCGTCGGTCACGATCGTGATCTTGACCGCGCCCTCGGCGCGCATGCTCTGCGCAATCTGCACCACGCTGTGGCCCTCGGGCCGCTCGCCCACCTGCTGGCCGCCGGTCATGGCCACGGCGTCGTTGTACAAAATCTTGTAGGTGATGTTCACGCCCGCCGCAATGCTCTGGCGAATCGCCAGCAGGCCGCTGTGGAAGTAGGTGCCGTCGCCCAGGTTGGCAAACATGTGCTGGTCGTGGCTGAACGGCTGCTGGCCCACCCACGGCACGCCCTCGCCGCCCATCTGGGTGAAGCCCACGGTGGTGCGGTCCATCCAGATGCTCATGAAGTGGCAGCCAATGCCGGCCATGGCGCGCGAACCTTCGGGCACCTTGGTGCTGGTGTTGTGCGGGCAGCCCGAGCAAAACCACGGCTGGCGCTCGGCGCCTTCAACGCCTTGGGTCAGCAGGGTCTGCATCGACTGTTCTTGCGCGGTGTAAATGGCCAGCTGCGCGTCGATGCGCGCCTGCACGTCTTCAGGCACGCCCATCTTGCGCAGGCGCTTGGCGATGGCGCGGGCAATGATGCTCGGCGTCAGGTCGGCATTGGCCCGCAGCAGCGTGTGGGCGCTCGGGTTGGGCATGCTCCACTCGCCGCCGGTGAAGTCGCCTTCCACCTCGTCAAACTTGCCCAACACGTTGGGCCGCACGTCGCCGCGCCAGTTGTACAGCTCTTCCTTCAGCTGGTATTCGATGACCTGGCGCTTTTCCTCCACCACCAGAATCTCGCGCAGGCCGGTGGCAAATTCGCGCGTGGTCTGCGCCTCCAGCGGCCACACCACGTTCACCTTGTGCAGGCGCAAGCCAATGCGCTGGCAGGTGGCGTCGTCCAGCCCCAGGTCCAGCAGCGCCTGGCGCGTGTCGTTGAACGCCTTGCCGCTGGCGATGATGCCAAAGCGGTCGTCCGGCCCCGACACCACGTTGTGGTTGAGCTTGTTGGCACGGATGTAGGCCAGCGCCGCGTACCACTTGAAATCAAACAGCCGCGCTTCCTGCTCCAGCGCGGCGTCGGGCCAGCGGATGTGCACGCCGCCGGGCGGCATGTCGAACTCGGGGATCACGATGTTCACCCGCTCCGGGTCGATCATGGCCGTGGCGCTCGATTCCACGATCTCCTGGATCGTCTTCATGCCGGCCCAGACGCCGGAAAAGCGGCTCATGGCGATGGCGTGCACGCCCAGATCGAGGATGTCCTGCACCGTGGACGGGAAAAACACCGGCAGGCCGCAGGCCTTGAAAATGTGGTCGCTCTGGTGCGCCGCGGTGCTGCTCTTGGCCACGTGGTCGTCGCCGGCCACCGCGATCACGCCACCCCAGGGTGTGGTGCCGGCCATGTTGGCGTGCTTGAACACATCGCTGCAGCGGTCCACGCCCGGGCCCTTGCCGTACCAGATGCCGAACACGCCGTCGAACTTGTTGCTGCCCTGGGGTGCAAAGCCCAGCTGCTGCGTGCCCCAGAGCGCGGTGGCCGCCAGCTCCTCGTTCACCCCCGGCTGAAACACGATGTTCTGCGCCTTCAGGTACGGCGCGGCCTTCTGCAACGCCTGGTCGTAACCCCCCAGCGGCGAGCCGCGGTAGCCACTGATGAAGCCCGCCGTATTCTTGCCCTGCAAGGCGTCACGCTGGCGCTGCAGCATGGGCAGCTTCACCAGCGCCTGCACGCCGCTCATGAAGGCGCGGCCGTGGTCCAGGGAATATTTGTCGTCCAGCGTGACGGTTTCAAGCGCTTTGCGGATGTGTTCGGGCAGTGGGGCGTTCATGTTGTTGTCTCCTGGCTGGTTGGGGCCGCCTCGTGAGCGGTTTCTTTGCACCGCAAACCGGCGGATCAACCGGCTTCAGTGTGCCGCACAGTGTATGACCCGAGCGCTGACAGGTGTTTGCGTTTCATGCCCCGATTTCGGCACATCAAGAAAGATTCTTGCCACGAAACAGCTTTCACAGAAACACTCAACAAGCCGGGTTGCAGCAACCTGCAGGCACGGCCAAGCGCACGCACCCGGCACCGGCGAGATCGCCGCGCTGGCCGTCTCGGTGCGTGGCCCGATCGTCGAACCCGCTACGCAAAGCCCTTCACGCCATGCGGAGTCAGTAGGTGACCGTCAAGGTGCGCGGATCGCTCGCGGTGCACACGCCGCCCGCGCAGGTTCCGGCCTGTCCGGCGGCAATCCTGCCGTTGATGAAATAGGTTTGCAGGGCGCCGTTGCCGCTTAGGCTGGACGTGGGCAGGATGGGCGACCAGATCGTTGTCGTGCCAAGCGACAGGGCGTAGTTCAGCCCGCTGGCCACGCCGGGGTACACACCGCCCGACTGGCTGCCATTGATCGACAAGGTGTAGGGCAGCGTGGTGGAGCAGCGCGCCTGGAAGCTGGTGTTGGCCGTGGCCTGTGTGGGCGTGAAGGCGGTGTAAGTGAAGGCGATGTTGCCCGGCGGTGTGGCGATCTGGCAGGCCGGGACGTTGGAGATCGTGACGGCAAAAACGCCGGAGGCATCCGGTGCCACGCCGCTCTGGCAGCTGGTCCGGTTGTAGGCCATGTTGACCCTCACCGTGTCGCTGTAGGTGCCCTGCGGGATGCCGGTCTGGCCGGCCAGGACCCTGGAGAAGTAACTGGTGGTCTGGCTCGCCGACAGCGACGTGCCGAAATTGAGGGTGCCGACGATGCACTTGTTGCTCTTGGACCAGTTGGTGGCATAAGCGCTGGTGGTGAAGAAGTCGTACTTGAGGTAGCTGTTGCTGGCCGTGTGTTTGGCCCGGTTGTTCGGGCCGTTGTTGTACAGGCCGTCGTCGGTGAAGGTGATGTAGTTGAGCGTGGCCGGGTCGCTCGCCAGGCGGGTGCACGTGATGGTGTAACTGCTCTGGTTCAGGTTGTCGGTCGCGGCCAGGCCGTCGTACACCGAAAAGAACCCGGGTGAACCGATGCTGCAGCTGATCGCCGCCTGCGCAGGCGCACCGAGCAGCGCCAGGGTGAGGCCCATGGCCAGCGTCCCCAGCCAGCGGCGGCGTGTCGTTTTCATCGGGCAACTCCTTGGCAGGACAGGGGGCCGAGCCGGACAATCTCGTCCGGCGATTCGGCGGGCAGGGTGACGCCGAAGCGGCACTGCTGGTTGTTCCAGCTCAGCAGCAAGCGGTTGCTCGGTTGCAGGCCGGTCACAAAGGCCTCGCCGCGGCGGGCCACATAAAACGCCTGCGTGTCGCCCTCAATCCGGACCACCGCCCCGGCCGGTGCCGGCTCGCCGTCGTCGAACACCAGCTTGACCAGCGCCGCCCGGCCGCTGCGCACCGGGAAGACCACCTTCACGCCGCTGCGCCACGCCGGCACCACCGTCTGCTCAATGGAATCGATCTCGGCGCTCACCGGCAACTCCCTCGGGTCGATGCGGATCGAGTTGCTCTGGTACGCCATCATGCGGGGAATCAGCGCAATGCCCGCCGCGTTGGTGTGGGTCAGCACGTTGCTGCCCAGGCCGATGCCGACGCCGCCGTAACCCGCCACCTCGGCCACCGCAAAGCTGTCGTCCACCCGCCGCGTGGCAAACAGGTGACGGTCGGCCCACACCAGCCCCCCCGCGGCGCCCAGGCGCAGCGCGGTCTGGCTGCTGGAGCCGCTGACATCGCCCGACAGGCGGCCATAACGCCCGGTGTAGTACAGGCCGCCTTCTGCGCGGGCCGCCCCCTGCTGGCGCCCGACCAGCGCGCGCCAGCCGAGGTTTTCGTCCAGGCCCGGGTTCTGCGAAGCCGTTGCCGTGAACTCTTGCTGGCCCCCGCGGTGCGTCAGCGAAGCCGATGTGACGACGTTCTTCTCCAGCGGCACCACCAGGACGGCGCCCACCGAAGTGCCTGCTACGCCCACCACGGCGCGGCTGGCGCTCACGCTCAGGCTGCTGCGCTCGCCAACCCGCACCGAATAATTGGCCGACACGGTGGATACCCGGGTGCTGTCGAAGCGGCTTAGGCTGGCAAAGCCGTAGCCGAAAGAGCCCATGTTTTCCGTCGTGTAGCTGAAGTTGCCGGCCACCTGCAGCTTGGTCGGCAGGGACGACACGTCTTGCCCCAGTTGCCGAAAGTGGACCGACGCCCCCTGTGCCTGAAGGTACATGCTGGTGCGCAGGGTTTGCCGCTCCAGGCCCAGCAGCCACTGGCTGCCGGCCCCCAAGCGGCTTTCGCGGCTGGCGACCCAGGCGGCCTTGCCCAGAAACTGCAGGGGCAGCCCGGTCACCAGGCCCATGCCCAGCACCTTGTTGTTCCGGGTCGCCTCGCCCCGGCCTTCCAGGGTCAGGGTGTTGTTCAGGCCATAACGCCAGGTGCCGCTGGTGAAGCCTTCGCCGTAATGGGCGCTGGCGGTGCCCAGGTCCAGCCGCAGGCGGCCGGCCTCCAGGCTCCAGTCGCTCAGCCCATGGGCCAGCAACTGGCTGCTGGTGAAAAAGGACTGGGTGATGACGGTCTCCCGCCCCAGCAGGTCGCGCACGACCAGGCGCGCGTCGCCACCGCCGGTCAGGGTGGGGAAGTTGTCGATGGCAAAAGGCCCGGTCGGCACGCTGGACACCTGGCGCAGCACGTCGTTGACATACAGCTCGACGGTGGAAGGCGCCGAGGACACGCCGGTCAGCACGGGCGTCGGCTGGCTGATGAAGCCCGGCGTCAGCGCGAAATTGCTGCTGAGCCGAACGCCCCCAAAATACACGCTGCGGCCCCACATGCCGGCGCGCGTGCTGGCGTCGCCCAGCCACAGGGTGCGGTTGGACTCGGGCAGGTCTTTGGTGAAGGTGGTTTCCAGGCGCAACCAGCCGCGCGGGGCCTCCAGCGTGGTGTTGCCGGTCAGGTTGCGGCCGATGTGGCTGGACGTCAGCACCCCCCAGCTATTGGACACACCCACTTCGGTGAGCAGGCCCAGGTCTTTGGCGGCTGGGGCGCCGCGCGCCGCCGTGGTGGCGTAGTTCAGGTCGTAGTTCAGAAAAACGCTGGGCAACACCGGGCTGAGCACCGGCTTCTTGTTGACCTCGGTGCTCAGGCGTGTGGCAGAAAAAGCCTGCGGCGAAAAATTGAGCTCGATCGACTGGTTGCCGAAATTGACCTTGGCGCTGTAGCCCGGCAAGCCGTCCAGCGGCAGGTATTCGGTGCCGCGAAACGTGATGGCCTGCGCGCTGTCGTGCACCTGCATGCGCCACTCTGCCAAAGCATCGCGCGGAGCGTACAGCAGGCCCAGGCGATCCAGCAGCGGCCAGGTGCCGCTGGGGCTGCCGTTCACCGCCACGTCAAGCGGCAAAATGCGCTCCGCCGCCCCCATGCCCGCCGCGGGCGGCAGGGTTTGCGCCCCTGCCAGACCGGCCACCGCAGCCAGCAAGGCCAGTGCGAGCCCAGCCCTCAGTCTGTGGGTGGGAAGGACGGGCGCACGGCGCGGCTCGCGGTGTGGGGGCTCGGGCGGGTACACAAAAAACCGCACCCTACTCGGGGATGCTCACGTCGAAACTTTGCGTCGAGCCATCGTCCAGCGCCACGGCCAGCCGGGCGTTGCCGCCGGGGATTCGCCCCTCGGCGCGCTTGAGGTCAAAACTGCGCTTGATCGACGGCAGGATGTAGCCGCCCGAATCCCGCAGCGCCAGTTTTTCGCCGCTGGCGCTCAGCAAAGTGAGCTCGCGCGGCTGGGCATAGGCGTTGCCGGTGTTTTCGCACTGGGCGCGCACGGTGTCCATGGCCACGCGCTCCACAGTGCAACCCAGTTGCGGTTTGGCACCCGGCGGCGTGATGAACACCGGCAGCGAAAAAGCCAGCGCCAGCTGCAGCTGAACCTTTTGTTCCACCGGCCGGGCCTCCGGCACCTCGCGCACCACCAGGCGGTAGGTCAGCTGCTCGCTGGTCGGGCGCGGGCGCAGCATGGCCAGCCGCACCACCTGGCGTGAGCGTGGCGCCAGCTTCACAATGGGGGGCGACAGAATCATGTCCTCCGTCAAGACCAGCTCGTCTTCACCGCCGGGCTTTTGCTTCCAGAGAAACACGTCGGCCTGCATCACCAACTCTTCGTCACCCTCGTTGTTGATGGTGACCGCAATCGCCCGGTCTTTCGGGGCCATGAACATGCGCACTGGCGACACGGAGAACACGCCGGCGGTGGCTGCGACGGGCCACGCGGCCAGCCACGTCGCCACGGCGAGCGCAAGGACAGAAAACATTTTTTGGGAGGTGTGCATTGGGTTCGCCTGCGCGGAGTGGGTGTGGGCGCTCACCATCCTACCGTCATTTCGACATACTCCCAGCCGGCCGCGCTGATGAGACGAAAGCTGGTGCTGGTGCCCACGCCGGTGTAGCTGTCGATGGTGCCAGACAGCTCGTCACTGGTGATGCGCGTCAGAAACCGATAGGCACCGCCGTGCATCGGCAGCCAGGGCATGCCGTGGCCCGTGGCCTCCAGCCCGGTCACCGTGCCGGTGCCACACACCACGGTCACGGTGGCGCCAAAAGTGCCCGCGCCGGTGCGGCTGCGGCACAGCCCCGTGCCAGCCGCAGCGGGCTTGTTCAGGGTCACCGTCACAGTGAACGCGGAACCGCTTTGGGCCGCCGTGCCGGGCAGCGCCCAGCCACCCAGCCACAAGGCCAGCGCCACCGCTCGGCACGCTGCCCTGCCGCGCATAGGGGACTTGGACGGCATGGTCGCGCTTGCGGGCCACAGGTGCCCCGCAGTGCAGGGCCCCTGGGCTTTCAATGTGAAAACCCGACCGCTCAGTACGTGACCGTGAGCGTGCGGGTGTGGCTGGCCGTGGCGGCCGCACACGTGGTGGCGGTGCCCGTGCAGGTGCCGGCCTGGCCACCCGCCATGGTGCCGCTGACGCGCACGGTGCGGACATCCGCCGTACCGACGCCGCCGGCCGTGGCCGTGGCTGCATTGCCCGTGGTGGTGTTGGCTTCGTTGGTGGCCACCAGGGAGTAGTTCAGTCCGGCCAGCACACCATGACCGGTGGCACTGCCGTTGACGGCGTCGAAGCTGAAGGTGGGCGCCGTGAGGCCGCGGGTGCACTGGAAGGTCAGGTCGACAGAGTCGGTGTTGTCTGCGGTTTGAAAGGCGGTGTAGGTGCCAAAGTCCACCGTGGTGGCACCCGAATTGGTGGCGGTGCAAATGGCCACGAGGGACACTGAAACGGTGAAGCCGCTGGTCACTGTAGCCGCATGGGTCACGGGCGCAACGGCGGCCAGGAAAGCAGCGGCGGCAACGGCAGAAGTCAGAAATTTTTTCACGGGGTCGGACTCAAAAGGTTTCAGTTTGGAATGGTGAAGGGCTGATCGACCCCACGAGGCCCAGGCTTTGCGTTGGGCGGCAAGTTGTGTCGAAATGAAACGCGATGTTAAAGCAGAAACCTTTGGTCGCAGCCCCTCTTGCCTGGGCCCCCTGGATGAACCCTGCGTGACCGGTAGAAAGTCACAGATGAAAAGCGTCAATCTGTTGTTTTTTTGCACATTTTTGGGTGTTTCGGGCTTGCATGTGTTGCCCGGCGCAGCGCCCAGACGCTGACAGGTGTTTGCTTTCCACGCCCAGAACTGGGCGGTAAAAGAAA
>JAGXSV010000011.1 GCA_018333605.1 Hydrogenophaga sp.
TGGCGCGGTGCAAGCCAGCCGCCATCAGGGCTTGCAGGCGGGCGGCGTCCCCATACACCACCGAATGACCTGCGGCGGCGGCCTGGCGCACGCGGTCGGGGTCGAGGTCGAGCGCCATGTAGGGAATGCCTTCGGCTTCCAGCAAGCGCGCCAGGTTTTGGCCGCAGCGGCCGTAGCCGCAAATGATGACGTGCTTGTCGGCGTTGATGGCTTTGCGAGCAATGCTGGTCATCTGCACCGACTGCATCAGCCAGTCGCTGCCCACCAGGCGGCCCACGATGGCGTTGGTGTACAGGATGATGAACGGCGTGGCGAGCATTGAGATCACCATGGACGCCAGAATCGGGTTGAACAGCGCGGGCGGCACCAGGTTGTTTTGCCCGGCCAGCGTCAGCAGCACCAGGCCGAACTCACCGCCTTGGGCCAAATACAGCCCGACGCGCAGCGACACGCCGGTGCTGGCGCCAAACAGGCGGGTCAGGCCGGTGATGAGCGCGAGCTTGAAGGCGAGCGAGAGTGTGAGCAACAGCAGCACCAGCGGCCAGCGCTCGATCACCAGCCACCAGTCCAGCATCATGCCGATGGTGATGAAAAACAGGCCCAGCAACACGTCGTGAAACGGCCGGATGTCGGTCTCCACCTGGTGCTTGTATTCGGTTTCTGAGATCAGCATGCCCGCCACAAACGCGCCCAGCGCCAGCGACAGACCGGCGTGCTCGGTCAGCCAGGCCAGGCCCAGCGTGATCAGCAGCAGGTTGAGCATGAAGAGCTCGTCGCTCTTTTGCCGAGCCACCAGCGTGAGCCACCAGCGCATCACCCGCTGGCCGCCGGTGAGCAGCACACCCAGCAGCACCACGGCTTTCACCAGCGCCAGCCCCAAGGCCGGCAGCAGGTCTTCGGGCGCCGCGGCCAAGGCCGGAATCAGCACCAGCAAGGGCACCACGGCCAAGTCTTGAAACAGCAAAATGCCCACCACGCGCTTGCCGTGTTCAGACTCCAGTTCCAGCCGCTCGGCCAGCAGCTTGATGACGATGGCGGTGCTGCTCATGGCCATCACACCGCCCAGCGCCAGCGCGATCTGCCACGACACGTTCCACCAGGTGGGCAGCAGCAGCGCCAGGCCCAGCGAAGCGCCGGTGGTGAGCAACACCGTCAGCAGCACCTGCGACATGCCCAGCCCAAACACGTGGCGCTTCATGCTGCGCAGCTTGGGCAGGCTGAATTCCAGCCCGATCACAAACATGAGAAACACCACGCCAAATTCGGCCAGGTAGCGCACGCCGCTGGAGTTTTGCGCCAGTGCCAAGGCGTTGGGCCCAATGATCACACCCACCACGAGGTAACCCAGCATCGGCGGGAGCTTGAACTGGCGGCAGACCACCACACCCAGCACAGCGGCCAGCAGGTACAAGAGCGTGATGTCAAGCGAATTCATACCGCTGAATGTTAACGGTCGCGAGGCTTCGAACCACAGTGGTCTTGACCCGCCGGCATGGCATGCCCCCTCGTGACGGCGATAATCAACCGATGCGATCACCCACCCCGTTTGACCCCCTGCGCGCTCAGGCGTTGGCCATCGAGACCCTGACTATCGAGGCCATGGCCATCACCGCCATGGCCGAGCGCCTGGGCGATGCGTTTGCCCAGGCGACCCAGCTGGTGCTCAACAGCCAGGGCCGGGTGGTGGTGATGGGCATGGGCAAGAGCGGCCACATTGGCCGCAAGGTCGCGGCCACGCTGGCGTCCACCGGCACCCCGGCGATGTTTGTGCACCCGGCCGAGGCCAGCCATGGCGACCTGGGCATGATCACCGCCGCCGACGTGGTGCTGGGCATCAGCAACAGCGGTGAAAGCGAAGAGATCACCGTGCTGCTGCCGCTCATCAAGCGCATGGGCGTTCCCCTGGTGGCGCTCACCGGGCGACCGCAGTCCACCCTGGGCCGTCACGCTGACGTGGTGCTGGACGCTTCGGTGGAAAAGGAGGCCTGCCCGCACAACCTGGCCCCCACAGCCAGCACCACCGCACAACTCGCCATGGGCGATGCGCTGGCCGTGGCGCTGCTGGATGCGCGCGGTTTCAAGGCCGACGATTTCGCCCGATCGCACCCGGGTGGCGCCCTTGGACGCAAGCTGCTCACGCATGTGAGCGACGTCATGCGCGCCAGCGCCGACGTGCCGCGCGTGCCGCTGGATGCCGACCTGATGACACTGATGCGCGAGATCAGCGCCAAAGGCTTGGGCATGAGCGCCGTGGTGGATGCGGACGACCGCGTGCTGGGCATCTTCACCGACGGCGACTTGCGCCGCCTGATCGAAAAAACCGGCAGCAGTGCCGACTTGCGCAGCCTCACCGCGCGCGACGTGATGCACGCCAACCCCCGCACCGTTCGCTCCGACGCCCTGGCCGTAGAAGCCGCCGGCCTGATGGAGGCCAGCCGCATCACCAGTGTGCTGGTGGTGGATGAAGCGGGCCGGCTCTGCGGTGCGCTCAACAGCAACGATTTGATGCGTGCGAAGGTGATTTGACCCCCCGCGCCGCGCTGCGCGCGTCACCCCCCAGGGGGCGGCGCTGGCGGCCTGGCAAAGCCAGTTCCGCGGCGCCCTGGGTGGAAGGCATCTCGCTCAACCGCTGTTTCTCCCGTTAGCATTGCTCCATGTCCCTTGATCTGCCACCGCTACGCCCTGTTCTGAACCTCGACCCCGAGTTGCTGCTGCGTGCGCAGCCAGTGCGGGTGGTGTTTTTTGACGTGGACGGTGTGCTCACCGATGGGGGGCTGTATTTCACCGAAGCGGGTGAGGCGATCAAGCGCTTTCACACGCTGGACGGCCATGGCCTGAAGCTGTTGCAGCGCGCCGGCATCACGCCGGCGGTGGTGACCGGGCGCGACTCGGCCCCGCTGCGCAAGCGCCTGGAGGCGCTGGGGGTGGTGCACGCGCGCTACGGCACGGAAGACAAGCGCCCGGCGGCCGAATCCATCTTGGCCGAACTCGGGCTGGACTGGTCGGCCGCGGCGGCCATGGGCGACGACTGGCCCGACCTGCCCATGCTGCGCCGTGCCGCGCTGGCCTGCGCACCGCCCACCGCTCACGCCGAGGTGCTGGCGCTGGCCCATGTGGTTACCCGGCGCCTCCCTGGCGCCGGTGCGGTGCGCGAGCTCTGCGATCTGTTGCTGGTGGCCAGCGGCGCCTACGCGCGCGAACTCGAGGCAGCGGCCCGGTGACCAGCCCCGCACCCCTGCAACCACTCGGTCCTGCGCCTGCCGTTCGGTCTGCAGTCCGGCGGCCTTGGCGCGTCTGGGATCAGGTGTCCATTTACCTGCCCGTGTTGCTCATGGGCCTGATGGCACTGGCCTCGTATTGGCTGCTGCGCGCCGCGCCCGAAGCCGCTTTGCCTGCGGTGGCACGTCCGGTCACAAACGAGCCCGACTATTTCATGCGCCGCTTTTCCGTCAAGGTGTTTGATGCGAACGGCGTGCTGAAGACCGAAGTTTTTGGTGCCGAGGCACGTCACCACCCCGACACCGACACGGTGGAAATTGACCAGGCCCGCATCCGCTCGCTGCAGGCCGGAGGCCTGCTCACCACCGCCACCGCCCAGCGCGTGACCAGCAACGCCGCGCAGACCGAATTCGTGCTGGAAGGTGACGCGGTGGTCGTGCGCGAGGCGGGACGCACGGCCGACGGATCGGTGTTGCCGCGGCTGGAATTTCGTGGCGACCTGTTGCAGGTGTTCACGGAGCCGCAGCGCTTACTGTCTGACCGTCCGGTGACCGTGGTGCGCGGCAACGACCGCATCAACGCCGACTCGCTCGACTACCAGGGCGATGACCAGGTGGTTCTGTTCAAGGGTCGTGTCAAGGCCCAACTCTCCCCGCGCTGAGCCAGCGCCTGCCCGATCGGAAGCCCGTTCAATGCCCGCTACGCCTGCGCTTACCCCTGCGCCTCTGGTCTTCATCACCGGCGCCTCCAGTGGCATTGGCCAGGCGCTGGCTGCCCGCTATGCCCGCGCCGGCTACCGGCTGGCGCTGGTGGCCCGGCGCACCGCCGACATGCAGGCCTGGGCCGACGCCCAAGGCCTGGGCCCCGAGTGCTGCCGCATTTACGGGGCCGACGTGGCCGATGTGGACAGCATCGTGGCCGTGGGCCACGCCTGTCTGGCCATGCAAGGTGTGCCCGACGTGGTCATTGCCAACGCCGGCGTGAGCATCGGCATGGACACGGCCGAGCCGGACGACATCCACGTCAAGGCCCGGACCTTCGCCATCAACAACACCGGCCTGGCCGCCACCTTCCACCCTTTTGTGACCCCCATGACCGCGCGGGGCAGCGGCGCGCTGGTGGGTATTGCCAGCGTGGCCGCCATTCGCGGGCTGCCCGGACACGGCGCCTATTGCGCCAGCAAGGCGGCGGTGGTGGCGTATTGCGAAAGCCTGCGTGGCGAATTGCGCGGCAGTGGCGTGGCGGTGGTCACCCTGCTGCCGGGCTATGTGGACACGCCGCTGACCCAAAAAAACCGCTACAGCATGCCGTTTTTGATGAGCGCCGAAGCCTTCGCCGACCGCGCGTTTGATGCCATACAGGCGCGCACCAGTTACCGCGTGATTCCCTGGCAAATGGGCGTCGTGGCCAAGCTGCTGCGTCTGCTGCCCAACCCACTGTTCGACCGTCTGTTGTCGGGGCGCCCGCGCAAGCACCGGCAAGGCACCAAAGCCGTGCCATGAGCAGCCCTGGTGCAGCCCATCGCGCACAATAGCGGCCCATGACCACTGACACCCACTTGGATCACAGCGACCCGATGGCGCCGGCCACGCAGCACGCCCCCTTTTCGTTCATGGAGTCCGTTCCATGATCGATGTGGTGGTGCTTTTCTTCCTGCTCGGTATCTTTGCCCGTCTGGTCAAGAGCGATCTGCGCCTACCGGAAGCCCTGTACGAGACGCTGTCCATTTACCTGCTCCTGGCCATTGGCCTGAAGGGCGGTATAGAGCTGAGCAAGCAACCCCTGCTCGACCTGTTGCCACAGATGCTGGCCTGCATGGCGCTGGGGTTTGCCATTCCGTTTGTGCTCACGCCGGTGTTGCGCGCGCTGGGCCTGAGCCGGGTTGATGCGGCGGCCATGGCCGCGCATTACGGCTCGGTCAGCGTGGTTACCTTCGCTGTGGCCAGCGCCTACCTGGCTGCGCAGGGCGTCGAAACCGAAGCCCATGCCGCTTTGTGGGTGGCCATCATGGAAGCACCCGGCATCGTGGCCGGCATTTTGCTGGCCCGGCTGGGCGCACCAGAGGCACCGGGTGGCGCCAAGGCCCGCATCAACTGGGCCGAGCTGGGCCACGACGTGTTCTTTGGCAAATCGGTGCTGCTGCTGGCGGGTGGCCTGATCATCGGCGCGGTCATGGGCGAAGCCGGCACCGCGCCCATTGCCCCCGTGTTCATGGCGCCCTTCAAAGGGGTGCTTGCGCTGTTTCTGCTGGAGCTGGGCCTGGTGGCCGGCGGGCGCCTGGGCGCTTTGCGCCAGTACGGCTTGCGCATCATTGGTTTTGCACTCATCGCACCGCCGCTGCTGGCGGTGGCCGGCGCGCTCACCGGCGTCATGCTCGGCCTGAGCACCGGCGGTGTGGCCATCATGGCCACGTTGGCCGCCAGCGCCAGCTACATCGCCGCGCCCACGGCCATGCGCATGGCCGTGCCCGAAGCCAACGCGGCACTGTCCATCACCGCCGCGCTGGGTCTCACCTTTCCGTTCAACATCGTGCTGGGCGTGCCGCTGTACCTTGAGTTGGCGCGCTGGCTCCAAAACCTGTTCGCCTGATGTCTGCACCCGCCATGGAAAAACACACCCGAACCCTGCTGGTCATCATCACCGAAGCGGCCATTGAAAAGCGGCTGGTGGCCGACAGCCAACGGTTGGGGGCGCATGGCTACACCGTGCACGATGTGCGCGGCGGCAGCCGACTGAGCACGCGCGAAGCCCTGTGGGAGGCAGACCGCAGCATTGAGATGAAGCTGATTTGCACTCCCGAGGTGGCCGATGCCATTGCCCTTCACGTAATGGTCACGTACGCCCCGCACTACAGCCTGACGCTGTTTTTCTCCAGTGTTGACGTGGTGCGACCCGAAAAATTCTGAGTTTCCTGTGCGTGCATCTCGTGCGCTGGCGAGTATCTGAACCGCCTGGTTGGTCGGGCTCCGGGGCGGCTTGCAGCCCTGGCAGCGCGTCTTTGACCCAAGACGCATTCGGGCGCATGTTGACCCGGTTCCTGCACCCGGTTTGAGCCCCGCTGAAGGGGCGTTTTGAAGGCAGGCAAGCCTGCGGTCGGGTGAAGCCGAACCGATGTGTGCCGTTCAGCCGTGCGATTCATCATGAAAAAAGCCCCAGGACAGGCCTTGGGGCTTTTTTCATGCGTTGACCGACTGCGCGAGCCGGTTCAAGGGGTCGGGGCTGACGCTGAGCGATCAGTAGCCGCCGCGGCCACCGCCGCCGCCGTCACGACGGCCACCGCCGCCGTAGGGGCTGCGGAAACCGCCGTCGTTGCCGCCGCCGCCATAACCGCCACCACCGGAGCGATCACCGCCGCCACCAAAACCGCCGCCACCGCCACCGCCACGGGGGCCGCCGAAACCGCCAGTGCGGGGAGGACGAGCTTCCATGGGGCGAGCTTCATTCACCACCAGGCTGCGACCACCCAGAGATTGGCCGTTCATGCCTTCAACAGCAGCTTGCGCTTCTGAATCGTTGCCCATTTCGACAAAGCCGAAACCTTTGGAGCGGCCGGTGTCACGTTCCATCATGACTTTGGCGCTGTTGACAGAGCCATAAGCGCTGAATGCTTGCTGCAGGTCTTCATCGCGAACGGTGTAGGGCAGGTTGCCCACGTACAGTTTGTTGCCCATGGTTGGGACTCCTAATAACACTGAGAAAAATAGCGATGGAGCCCCGTTAGCAAACAAAACCTGTAGCACGCGAAACCAACCGATCACTTGTCAAGCGGGT
>JAGXSV010000012.1 GCA_018333605.1 Hydrogenophaga sp.
CGATGGAAAGCGTGGTGGCCAGCACCGCCAGCCCGATTTCTTGCGTGCCGTCCATGGCGGCGTTGTAAGGCGTTTTGCCCATCTGCACATGGCGCACGATGTTTTCGCGCACCACGATGGCGTCGTCAATGAGCAAACCCACCGAGAGCGTGAGCGCCATCAGCGTGATCATGTTGATGGTGAACCCGAACAGGTTCATGAAGAAGAAGGTGCCGATGAGCGCAATGGGCAGCGTGAGGCCGGTGATGACGGTGGAACGCCACGAGTTCAGAAACAGAAACACGATGAGCACCGTGAGCAGCGCGCCTTCAATCAGGGTGCGGCGCACGTTGTCCACCGACACGCGAATGGGCCGCGAGCCGTCGGTGATCTGCTCCAGCCGCATGCCGGGCGGCACCTCGGCCTTGAGCGCCTCTACCGCCGCTTTCAGCCCGTCTGTGACCGCAATGGTGTTTTCGTCTTGCGCTTTTTGCACCTGCAGCAACAGGGTGCGCTGGCCGTTGTACAGCGCCAGGCTTTCCACTTCTTCGGTGCTGTCGCTCACCCGCGCCACTTGCGACAGGGTCACCGGCGAGCCGCCGCGCCGGGCCACGATGATGGATTCGAAGTCTTCCGGGTTTTTCAGGCGCGACAGGACCTGCACCACGCGCTCGCGCTCGGCGCTTTTGAGCGTGCCCACCGGCAGGTCCTGGTTTTCGTTGCGCACGGCGGTGGTGATCTGCTCGGCGGTGATGCCCAGCGCTCCCATGGCTTTGGGGTCCAGATCGATGTTGATCGCCCGCTGCGTGCCGCCCGCCAGCGTCACCGAGCCCACGCCGCGAACATTTTCGAGCCGCTTTTTCAGCGTTTGCTCGGCCCAGGTGGTCACGGCCACCGCGGAGGGCGCTTGGCCGTTCACCGCTTCGGGAATCACCGCCAGCGACCAGATGGAGCGCGCCGCCGGGTCAAACCGAAGCACGCGCGGCTCCTTCACCTCGCTGCGCAGCGTGGGCCGCAGCATCGCGATTTTTTCGCGCACGTCTTCGGCTGCCTTGCGGCCATCTACCGTCAGCTGAAACTCAACGATGACGACCGACTGGCCCTCGTAGCTGCGCGAGCTCAGAGCGTTCACGCCAGCAATGGCGTTCACCGCTTCTTCCACCTTTTTGGTCAGCTCCGACTCGACGATCTCGGGCGAAGCGCCCGGGTATTCGGTGGTCACCACCACCACCGGAAAGTCGATGTTGGGGAACTGGTCGATCTGCAGCCGCTGGAATGAAAACAAACCGAGGACCACAAAGGCCACCATCACCATCGTGGCAAACACCGGGTTGCGCAACGAAATTCGGGTGAACCACATGGTGCGGCGCTCAGCGGGTGGTGGTCAGGGCGGCGGGGCTGCTGGCGCTGGGCGCGCTGCTGGTTTCGGTGGCCGCTTTCAGGCGCACGGCAGTGCCCTCGCGTATCAGCCCTGCTTGGGCTCGCAGCAACTGTGTGCCAGCGGGCAGGTTGTCGAGCGCCACCATCGGTTCCCCGTTCAGCAGGCCGCGCACGCCGGGTGTGACCGGGTGGTGTTGGATGCGGCCGTCTTGCAGCACTTGCACATAGGGTTGCGGTTGGTCGTTGCGCACGGCCGATAGCGGCACCGCCAGCGCATTCACCTGCCCCGTGATGATGTGCCCCTGGGCAAACAGCCCCTGGCGCATGCCCGCACCCACCGACACGCGCAAATACACCAGCACGCTGCGACTGCCCGCCTGCACGCTGGGGTTGATGCGCGCCACCGTGGCCGGCACCGGTTGCGCCAGGCCTTCTACCGTCAGGCTCACCTGCAAGCCCGGCAGCACAGCCACCGCGTCGGCCGGGGCCAGCGCGGCTTCCAGTTCAAAGCCTGACAAGTCCACCACCTCCAGAATGCGCGCGTCCAGCCCCACCCGTTCGCCGTTTTGCACCAGCCGGGCCGACACCTGGCCGTTCAGCGGTGATCGCAGCGTGGTGTCGGCCAGTGCTTTGCGGGCAAGGTCGCGCGCCGCCAGCGCCGCCTGGTGGTTGGCTTCGGCAGCGGCCAGGTTGGCGGTGGCGGTGTCCAGCGCGGTGGCTGAAATGAAGCCCTGGCGCACCAGCGCCTGGTTGTTGTCCAGCGCGCGCCGGGCAATGCTCACCTGCGCCAGGGCCGCCTCGGCTTGCTGGCTGGCCTGGCGCAGCCGGGCTCGTGCTTCGGTGCTGTCAATGCGCGCCACCACTTCGCCGGCGCGCACCGTGTCGCCCTCGCGCTTTTGCAGGCCTTGCACCTCGCCGGCCACGCGCGCCTTGATGACCGCCGTTTGCAGGGCCCTGAGCGAGCCGGAAATGCCCACGGTCTGCGCCAGGGTCAGCGGCTGCACTGCCACCACGTCTTGGGCCGTCAGTTCATACACGGGGGCTTGCTGCAAGGCTTCGGCGGCCTGGTTGGCGGCGTCGCGCTGTGCGGCGCGTTTGTTCAGTGCGCGTGCCAGGCCCAGCGCAATCGCCAGCACCAGCAGTGCCAGCAACAACCATTGGATCCAGGGGCGGCGTGGGGTGTTCATGGGTATGGATAAAGGGGTGTCGGTTGCGAGCGCGCGGGCGCTCAGGCGGCGGGCGCCAGCATGCCGCCCAGCAGCAGGCTCACCTGGCTGTCGATGAAGCTCACGGGGTCAATTTGTTGCGACGCTGGGCAGCATGGCGCCATCGAATGTTTCCACATCAGCAAAAAGATCATGGGTGCGATGAGGCTGTACACCGCGTATTCCAGCTGCAGCGGCCGAAACTCGCCGCTGTCCATGCCCCGTTGCAGCACCCGGCGCAGCAGGTCGTGGCCCGGTCCAATGACTTCTTGCTGGTAAAAGGCCGCAATTTCGGGAAACATGCCCGCTTCGCTCATCACCAGCTTGGTGATGCCTGAGGCCGCGGTCATGCCAATGCGCTCCCACCAGCTGTGCATGCAGTAGCGCACCAGCTCGGCGTTGCTGCCGTCAAAGCGGTCCAGTTCTTCGTTCCACTCGGTGAAGCGCCCGGCAATGGTTTCGCGCACCACCGCCTTGAACAGTTCTTCTTTGCTGGGAAAGTACAAAAACAGCGTGCCTTTGGACACGCCGGCCCGCGCCGCCACCTCTTCTACCCGCGTGGCCGCAAAGCCTTTTTCAACAAACAAGGCCAGCGCAGCGTCCACCAGTTCACCGGGGCGGGCCTCTTTGCGCCGTGCACGGCGCTGCCGTGGCTTGGCGCCGGTGGCGCCTTCCAGGGGGTCGTCGGCAGTTGTGGCAGGGGACACGGGTGAGCAGGCTTGTTAATGACCAATCGGTTATTAATATAACCCATGCCGCTCGGTGGTGCCGTGCCCCGGGCTCCCAGCGTTCAGCCCAGTTTGATGCCCACATGCCCAATGCGCCTGCCCTTCATGTCGCGCACGCTGATCTCGGCGCTGCCCAGCAGCACGCTGTCGCCCGGCACCGGTGGGCGGTTCAGCTTGGACTGCAGCCAGTCGCCCACGGACTGGGTGGACTCGTCGGGCACGGGCAGGCCATAAAACGCGCACAGGCTTTCCATCGGCGTGCTGGCGTCCAGCACAAAGTCACCCAGCACCAGGCGCGCGTGCTCGGTGTCGTCCGGGTCGGGAATCGTCACGCCGGTGCGCTTGGCGCTCCAGGCGATGGTGGAACCCTGCAGCAGCAGCGACGTCAGCACCACCACAAAGGCCACGTTAAAGAAGGTCTGCGCACCGGGCACGCCCGCCATCAACGGGAACACCGCCAGAACAATCGGCACCGCGCCGCGCAAGCCCACCCAAGAAATAAAGGTCATTTCGCGCCGACTGAAGCGCAGCGGCGCCAGGCACAGCCACACCGAAATGGGGCGGGCCACAAACATCAGCACCAGAGAAACTCCCAGCGCCGGCCACAGGGTACGCAGCAGGCCGCTCGGCGTGACCAGCAGCCCCAGCAGCAAGAACATGCCTGCTTGCGAGAGCCAGGCGTAGCCGTCCATGGCCGACAGCGAAGGGCGCACTTGCCGCCGTGCCCGGTTGCCCACCACCACGCCCATGATGTACACCGCCAAAAACCCGGAGCCACCAAACCAGGTGGTGAAGGCAAACACCGCCAGCCCACCCGAGACCATCAGCAACGCCCGAATACCGCCGCCGCCGTCGGCCCTGCGGCCCAAGCGCTTCATCAGCTCGGCGAGCCCCCAGCCGCAACCCAGCCCCAACAGAGTGCCCCAACCAAACTGCCGCAGCAGCGACAGCAGCACATCACCGGCGCCCATGGCCTCGGCGCTGCCGCCCGCCACGGCCAGCGCAATGGCAATAAACGTCAGCGTCAGGTAGACCGCCATCGGGTCGTTCATGCCCGACTCAATTTCCAGTGTGGCCGCCACCCGCTCGTTCAGTTGCACGCCTGATGACTTCAGCAGCGAAAACACCGCCGCTGCATCGGTTGAGCCCACGATGGCGCCGACCAGCAAGGCCAGCGGCCATGACAAATCCAGCAACCAATACGCTGCCGCCCCGGTGATGGCGGTGCACACGACCACACCCACTGTGGCCAACAGCAGCGAGGGCCGCAAGCCGGTGCGAAACGTGCTCATGTTGGTGCGCAGTCCGCCGTCCAGCAAGATCACCGCCAGCGCCACGTTGCCTACCCAGAAGCTCAGGCGGAAGTCGTTGAACACCAAGCCGCCAGGGCCGTCCACACCTGCCAGCGTGCCCACCACCAGAAACACCAGCAGAAAAGAAAACCCGATGCGCGCAGAAAACACGCCCGCCAGCACGCTGATGAAGACCAGCGCAGCAGCGGCCAGCAAGGGCAGGGTGAGGAAATCGAGGGAAAGGGCCATGCGTGGAGGCTAACAGAAAGTGTGCCAACAGACGCGCCCATGCCCGCCGTTTCCGCTGCCACCGCGCGAAACCTGGGTAGAGGCTTCGTACGGCCAGCGGAAGGTGTGCCGCCTGTCAATTCACCGGGGTAAAGCAGCGAAAGCCGATGTACACCGCGTAAAAGTCCGCTGCTTTCCAGGCGTTCACGTCCCTGCGCATCTGCTCCGGCCCGTACCACCACGAACCGCCCATGGTGCGCCGCTCCGCGCCTTGCGCGTCGCTCACCCACTCCCACACATTCGCCCCCATGTCGAAAAGGCCGTTCACACCCTCGGCCGTGGCCCGTGCCGGCGCGGCGCGTGGCCAGGCATCGGCTCCGCTGGTGTTGGCGCCTTGCGGGCTGTGCCCGGTGGGGTAGGTGTAGGTGGTGCCGCGCACCCACGGCGCCGGGGCTGGGTTGCGCTGTTCGGTGTAGGCCAAGCTGGTCCATTCCGCAGCGGTTGGCAAGCGGCCACCCGCCCAGCGGCAATAGGCCTCGGCTTCGGCGTGCGTCAGGTGCACGGCAGGCAACTGGTTGGACGCAGGCGGCACCCCATCGGACGTGCGCCATGTCCAGCCGGGGCGCCTTTGCCAGCCGCCCACATATTCAAAACCGCCGCCCTCGCGCTCGGCGCGTGTCACGGTGCCGGTGGCCTGGGCGAAGCGGGCAAACTGGCCAATGGTCACTTCGGTGCGGTCCATCAGCAAAGACCCCACCCGCACGCGCGGCGGCTCCGCTGCGGCTGATTGGGCCTGGGCAGCGGGCGCCCCGATGGCCAGCAGGCCGCTCACCGCGCCGGCGGCCGAGATTCGCCAGGAGCGCTGCTCAGCAGAGTGGTTTCTGGTGGGTGCGATCATGAGCAAATGATCGCAGTGTCGGTTTGACCCAGTGCTGCGCGGGGATTCGGCCCTCCGGGTGCCACCGATGGGAGGTCGAACATTTTGGAAGCATTTAAAGTCCGGAACATAGGGCGAGCCTGCGACGCGCGCACGGGTGGAGGAGTCCACATCAAGGCCCATATTGGGCAAGTGCGAGTCGCGCGTCGAGCCCAGGGGAGCAGATTCGGGCAGCCCGAATGACGAATCATGGCGTCCCGGGACGACAGGAGACATCTTTCTGATCGCTCTGTACTCGACAGATGGATTGGACGACCTTTCTGTCGCAGCAACGGAGTCTGGCCTCATGCCATCTCATGAACAAAGGAAAAAAAGGGATGCCGCCGGCAGCCCCTTTTCGTGGGTGATGGCAAACCCCATCAGTTCGAAAAAGCGGCAATCCCCGTGATCGCCCGGCCCAAAATCAGCGCATGCACATCGTGCGTGCCCTCGTAGGTGTTCACCACCTCCAGGTTCACCAGGTGGCGCGCCACGCCAAATTCGTCGCTGATGCCGTTGCCGCCCATCATGTCGCGGGCCAGGCGCGCAATGTCCAGCGCCTTGCCGCAGCTGTTGCGCTTCAAGATGCTGGTGACTTCCACCGCTGCTGTGCCTTCGTCCTTCATGCGGCCCAGGCGCAGGCAACCCTGCAGGCCCAGGCTGATCTCGGTCAGCATGTCGGCCAGCTTTTTCTGGATCAGCTGGTTGGCGGCCAGCGGGCGGCCAAACTGCTGGCGGTCCATCACGTACTGGCGGGCGCGGAAGTAACAGTCCTCAGCCGCGCCGAGTGCGCCCCAGGCAATGCCGTAGCGTGCGCTGTTCAGGCAGGTGAACGGGCCCTTCAAGCCGCGCACTTCCGGGAAGGCGTTTTCTTCGGGAACGAAGACTTCGTCCATCACGATCTCGCCGGTGATCGACGCGCGCAGGCCGACCTTGCTGTGGATGGCGGGGGCGCTCAGGCCTTTCCAGCCTTTTTCCAGGATGAAGCCACGGATCTGGCCGTCGTCGTCCTTGGCCCAGACCACGAACACGTCGGCAATGGGGCTGTTGGTGATCCACATCTTGGCGCCGCTGAGCGAGTAGCCACCGGGCACGGCCTTGGCGCGGGTGACCATGCTGCCGGGGTCGCTGCCGTGGTTGGGTTCGGTCAGGCCGAAGCAGCCGATCCATTCGCCGCGAGCGAGCTTGGGCAGGTATTTCTGCTTCTGCGCTTCGCTGCCAAATTCGTTGATGGGCACCATCACCAGCGAGCTTTGCACGCTCATCATGCTGCGGTAGCCCGAGTCCACGCGCTCCACCTCGCGCGCCACCAGGCCGTAACAGACGTAGTTCAGGCCGCTGCCGCCGTAGGCTTCGGGAATGGTGGGGCCGAGCAGGCCGAGCTCGCCCATCTCGCGGAAGATGGCCACGTCGGTCTTCTCGTGGCGGAAGGCTTCGGTCACGCGGGGCAGCAGCTTTTCCTGACAGTAGGCGCGGGCAGCGTCCTGCACCTGGCGCTCGTCGTCGGTGAGCTGGGCGCTCAGGTGGAAGGGGTCTTCCCAGTTGAAGGTGTTTTTGTTCGATGCCATGGTGCGGGTCTCCGGTGGTCGGGGTGGGGTTTGCTGGGCATTGTCGTTGGCCCATGAATAGCTGTCTAATATTGATTAACGATTGATCAATATAAAAAGCATATTTATGGAATTTCGCCACCTGCGCTGTTTTACCGTGCTGGCCGAAGAGCTGCATTTTGGCCGCGCGGCCCAGCGGCTGGCCATAACGCAGCCACCGCTCTCGCTCAATATTCAGCAGTTGGAAGCCTCGGTGGGCGCGCGCCTTTTTGAGCGCAACAGCCGCGGCGTGGCGCTCACGGCTGCCGGGCTGGCATTTTTGCCACGGGCGCAGGCGCTGCTGGAACAGGCGGCCATGGCGGCCCGCGAAGCGCGCGACGTGGGGCAGGGCCTGGCGGGGCAGTTGCACATTGGCTTTGCGGGCACCGTGCTGTACCGTGGTTTGCCGCAGGTGCTGAGGGCTTTTGGCAGCGCCCACCCCAGGCTGCGCCTGGTGCTGCGCGAGCTGAGCAGCAGCGAACAGCTGGTGGAACTGGTGCACGACCGGCTGGACCTGGGCTTTGTGCACACCACCCGGGTTCCAGCGGGTTTTTCGCAAATTCTGGTGTCGAGCCAGCCTTTCATGGCATGTCTGCCGGTAGGGCATGCCCTGGCAGCGCAGGCGGTGCTGCCGCTGGAGCGCCTGAAGGGCGAGGCGTTTGCCGTGGTGATGCGCGCGGTGTCGCCGGACTACCACGACCGCATCTTGGCGGCCTGTGCCGACGCGGGCTTTGAACCCGCGTTGCACTTTGAACTGCGGCACTGGCTGAGCGTGGTGTCGGTCATTGCGCAGGGGCTGGGCGTGGCGCTGGTGCCGGCGGCGCTGCAGCAGGCGGGTTTGCCCGGCGTGGCGTTTGTGCCGCTGGCCCAGCCGCTGGCGCCTTACGACACGCACTGCCTGTGGCGCACCGGGCGCGACGAGGTGGCGCTGGGGGCATTTTTGGCCACCGTGCGCGCTGCGGCGCAGCCGGGCTAGTGCAGTGTTCCATTCTGTTTGGAACTTAAGTGACGATTGGCGCGAATGACCTTCTGCAGGATATCGCGAGCGCTCTTGGTCCAGATGAACGGCTTGGGGTTGGTGTTGTGATGAGCGACGTACTCATCGATGGCAGCGACGAGTTCGGGCACGCTGGTGAACACACCGCGGCGCAGACGGTTTTCGGAGATGTCGCGGAAGAAGCGCTCGACCATGTTCAGCCACGATGCCGAGG
>JAGXSV010000013.1 GCA_018333605.1 Hydrogenophaga sp.
CCCGGCCTTGCGCGTCCATACTCAAGGCCACAAAAGCGGCGGGCGCGTCCGGGGCTGCTGTGGCGGCCGCTTCGACCTGGGGCAGCTCCAGCGCCAGTCGGCTGGCCATGAGCGGCGCCGCCAAGATAAAGATCACCAGCAAGACCAGCATCACGTCCACCAGCGGGGTCACGTTGATGTCGCTCATGGGCCGGTGGCCGGCGGGTTTTCCCAGTCTGCCGAAGGCCATGGCGCTCAGGCAGCGGGCGCGGGCACCGTGCCGGTGTGGCACAGCAGTTCGCGCAAATCGCGCGCAAAGCCTTCCAGTTCGGCCTCAATCTCGGCCACCTTGCGGCCCAGCACGTTGTAGGCCAGCACCGCCGGAATGGCCACGGCCAAACCGGCTGCGGTCATGATCAGGGCCTCGCCCACCGGGCCAGACACCTGTTCGATGCGGAAACCTCCATCGAGCCCGATGCTGGTGAGCGCGTGGTAAATGCCCCAGACCGTGCCCAGCAGACCCACAAAAGGCGCCGTAGAGCCCACCGTGGCCAGCAGCACCTGACCGTATTGCAGCCGGGCCAGGACGCGGTGCAAAGCGTCGCGCAGCACGCGGGTGAGCTGCTGCGAATGGTCGCCTGCGGCGGCCAGCGTATGGGCCGGGGCGCCGCCAAGGCTGCGGGCAGCGCGCAACAGCGGCAGCAGCAACTGGCGGGCGTCAAAGGTCGCGA
Source organism: Hydrogenophaga sp. (assembly GCA_018333605.1). Taxonomy (GTDB): domain Bacteria; phylum Pseudomonadota; class Gammaproteobacteria; order Burkholderiales; family Burkholderiaceae_C; genus Hydrogenophaga. Next base: position 711 of record JAGXSV010000013.1, read on the forward strand.
GCCGCTTGTCGGCGTCGTCCAGATCGCTGGCCTGCCAGAAGGCCGCTGTGCTCAGCCGCACGTCGCGGGCGGCGCGGTGCAGCAGCCAGCTTTTCCACACAATCACCACCCAGCTGGCCACCGACATGGCGAGCAACAGCAGCGCCACGGCGCGGCCCAGAGCGTCGGCCTGCGCCAGCGTGTCCAGAATGCCCATGGGTGCAGACCGCTCAGCGCAAGCCGAGCACGTCAAACATGTCGTACAACCCGGCGGGCTTGCCCGCCAGGAAACGCACCGCGCGCAGGCTGCCCTGGGCGTAGGTGGAGCGGCTGCTGGACTTGTGCGTGACCTCGATGCGTTCGCCGGTGCCGGCAAACAGCACGGTGTGGTCGCCCACGATGTCACCACCGCGGATGGTGGCAAAACCGATGCTGGACGGATCGCGCTCGCCGGTCACGCCTTCGCGGGCATATACGGCGCATTCCTTGAGGTCGCGCCCCAAGGCGTCGGCAATCACCTCGCCCATTTTCAGGGCGGTGCCGCTGGGCGCGTCCACCTTGTGACGGTGGTGGGCTTCGATGATCTCGATGTCGTAACCGGTGGACAACGCCTTGGCCGCCATCTCCAGCAGTTTGAGCGTCACGTTCACGCCCACACTCATGTTGGGCGCCACGACGATGGCGATCGAATGGGCCGCCTTGGCGATTTCCGCTTTTTGTTCGTCGCTGAACCCGGTGGTACCAATGACAGCATTCACGCCGTGTTTCACGCACGCGCGCAGGTGGGCGAGCGTGCCCTCGGGGCGGGTGAAGTCAATCAGGCACTGGCTACCGGCCAGGCCCTGGTCCAGATCGGCGGTGATGACCACGCCGGTGGACGGACCGCCGAAGGCACCCGCGTCCTGGCCCAGGGCCGGGCTGGCGGCCATGTCGAGCGCACCTGAGAGCGCGCAATCGTCGCTGGCCCGCACGGCATCCACCAGCATCTGGCCCATGCGGCCGCTGGCTCCGGCCACACAAATGCGCAGCGGGCGCAAGGTGGTGGCGTTCATTGGGCCGCTCCCGGGGTTTCCAGGGGTGGGTAAAGGGTGCCGGGCGCCACGGTGGCCGGTGTGGCGGGTGGCGTTTGCGCGGTTTTGGCGTTGCGTTCCTGGAACGCTTGCAGCTGCGCTTCGGTGGCCTGCAACACGGGCGGCTTGTCGGACTTGCGGCGCACGTCCAGCGAGGCCACAAACTCGGCCTCGGTGGGCAACTCGTCGCCTTCAAAACGCTCCATCACCTCGCCCTTGAAAAACACCGCCAGCTTGCGCTTCTGCAGCGGCTGGCCTTGGCGCTTGAAAGTGAAGACGTAGTCCCAGCGATCGGCGTGAAACACGCTGGTGAGCAGGGGCGAACCCAGAATGTCGCGCACCTGCTGGCGTGACATGCCCGGCTGCAGCGCCTGGGCCTGCTCGCGCGTGACCACGTTGCCTTGCTGAATGTCGATCTTGTAGGGCGTCACCAGGCTGGCGACACTGGGCAGCCGGTCACCCAGGCTGGAACAGGCTGTGAGCGCCAGCAAGGCGCTGAGTGCGCACAGCACGCGGCCCGGGCGGCTGAGGCGCGGCAGGCGCTCATGCAAAGAGGAGCGGGGAGGTGTGAGGTGGTGCATGTGGGCAAACCGTGAAAGGCGCGTGGTACAGCCACCAACAGTATGGCCTTGCTGCACATCGCGCGCGCTGGCGATATGATCCAGCCATTGTAGCCCCGGGGTACAGCAGACCGCAGGCCCGGCCTCCACACGCCGACAGCCCAACGGCCAAGCCGCTAGCGGCCGCCCCACCCCTTGCACCCCGCCCTCCCATGACCAACATCGAAGAACTCAAAAGCACGGGACTGAAGGCCACGCTACCGCGGCTGAAAATTCTGGAGGTGTTCCAGAACACCAAGCAGCGCCACATGACCGCCGAGGATGTGTTCCGCGTCCTGCTGGAAGACCGCTCCGACATCGGGTTGGCTACCGTGTATCGCGTACTCATGCAGTTTGAACAGGCGGGTTTGCTGACGCGCAGCAATTTCGAGTCGGGCAAGGCCGTTTTTGAACTCAACGAAGGCCAGCACCACGACCACCTGGTGTGCCTGGACTGCGGACGGGTGGAGGAGTTTTTCGACGAAGAAATCGAAAAGCGCCAGCATCTGGTGGCCAAGACGCGGGGTTTTGTGCTGCAAGAGCATGCGCTGTCGCTGTACGCCAACTGCGTCAAGAACGACTGCCTTCACCGCAACAACAAGGCTTGAGCGGCGAGTCCGGCGGCTGTTTGCCAGGGGCGAAAGGCCGCAGCGCCCCGCCCCCCAAGCATGCCAGCCCCCCGAGGGGGCGAACCACACCCAGCGGGGCTCACTCGCCCCGGGACATGGCCGCGCGGTGCCGAGAAACGAATTCCTGATAAGTGTCAATGCCACGCAACTGCAGTATCGTGTTGCGCACCGCAGCCTCCACCAGCACGGCGATGTTGCGCCCGGCCACCACCTGAATCACCGCCTTGCGCACGGGCACGCCCAGCACGTCCTGGTACAGCGGTTCATGCGGCATGCGCTCGTAGTCACGCTCCATGGTTTCCTTGCGCACCAGGTGCACGATCAGCGAGAGTCGCATTTTGCGGCGCACGGCGGTTTCACCAAAGATGGCCTTGATGTCGAGCAGACCAATGCCGCGCACCTCCAGCAGGTTTTGCAGCAACTCGGGGCAGCGGCCTTCAATGCTGGTCTGGTTGATGCGGTAGAGGTCCACGGCATCGTCGGCCACCAGGCCGTGGCCGCGTGAAATCAGTTCCAGCCCGAGTTCACTTTTGCCCAGGCCCGATTCGCCTGTGATCAGCACGCCCATGCCCAGGATGTCCATGAACACGCCGTGCATCGGCGCTCGGTCGGCGAAATGGCGCGAGAGGTAAGCCCGCAACACATCGATGACAAACGCCGCCGACTCGTTGGTGGAAAACATCGGAATCTGAGCCCGTTCGCACAGGGACAGGAGCGCATCGGGTGCGGTCTGACCATCGGCCACCACCAGCACGGGTGGCTCCAGCGTGACAATGCGCGAAACACGACGCTGGTTGTCGTCGTTATTCGGACTCGTCAGGTACGCCACCTCGCGTTCGCCAAAGACCTGCACCCGGTAAGGGTGGATGTAATTGAGGTAGCCCACCAGGTCGGCACCCGAACGTGCCGCGCGGATGGCCACCTCGTCAAAGCGCCTCTCAGAAGCCCCCAAGCCGGCCACCCACTGCCATTTCAGGGCTTCGCGGTGGTCTTCGAACAAGACGTCTGCACTGACGACAGTGGGTTTCATGCTCGATCACTTTTCATAGGGGGCAGAACGTGACAGCCTGCGAATACCCCGAAGGACCTGCGTCGCCCCGAAGCGAAGCAGCCCCATGCAGGGGCTGTTGGCGCAGACCGGCCGGAAGCATCCAATGCCCCGTTCGCATTTCTGGGGACGAGCGACACCACGCCGAAGCGGAGGACTGTCTTCAGGCAGCGGCGTGGGCCGACTGCCAGGATGTGATCAGGCCGTGCAATCCGGTCGCTTCGCTGGACGACTTCATTTGCTCGCGCAGGACGCTGTCACTCAGCAACTCGGCGATCTCGGACAGTATTTCCAGATGCTTCTGGGTGGCGGCTTCGGGCACCAGCAGAAAAATCATCAACTGCACGGGCTGCTCGTCCGGGGCATCGAAACCGATCGGGTTGCCCAGTTGAAAAACCGCAGCCAAAGGCTGTTTCAAGCCCTTGATGCGACCGTGGGGAATGGCAACGCCGTGGCCCAGACCGGTGGAACCCAGGCGCTCACGCGCAAACAGGCTGTCGGTGATCAGCGCACGATTCAGTCCGTACAGGGTTTCAAAAAGCAAGCCCGCTTCTTCAAACGCGCGTTTCTTGCTGGTCGCGTCAACACTCACAAGCACTTGCGCGGCGGGCAATATGGCAGATAGTCGGTTCATGTGGGCCTCTTGAAGCGCAAATTATGCCGAGTTGGGCGGCGTTGGCTAGACTCAGGCCACAAAAAAGCCGCTTGACTTTTCAAGCGGCTTGCTGCAGTGCAACATAAGGGACGCTTTCGGCGACCCCGTCACGGCTTTACATCAGGCGCTTCGCGGCTTCGTGGTGGTGGTCTTGGGCCTTGTCTTTGTAGCGCAGCACCTGGCGGTCCAATTTATCGGCCAGATCGTCTACGGCAGCGTACAGGTCAGCGTGGGCACTTTCAGCGAACAGGTCTTTGCCCTTGACATGGATATTGCACTCGGCGCGCTGGCGCAGGTCTTTCTCCTTGAGATTGTCGACCGTGAGCAGCACCTTGATATCGACCACCTGGTCAAAGTGCCGGGATATGCGTTCAAGCTTGCTGGTGACGTAACCACGCAGGGCGGGGGTAACTTCGAGGTGGTGACCGCTGATCGTCAGGTTCATACATGAGCCTCCTTCTGCTCCGGGTTGACACAAGCCGCCAAGTGGACGAACCTCCCGGCGGCCAAGGGGAAGTCTTGAACCCACTATGCCCATGAACGGGGTGCAGTGCAAGCTTGCAGCACAAAAAAGGCGTGAAATAGAAGGCTTGGTCATTCAGACCAGCGCCCTGGACATGCCGTGCGTCTTGTGGCGGCACACCATCATCACCGCAGAGCGCCGGCGCACGCACCCAGCAGGCGGCGGAACTTGACCGGGTGGTGGCGTCGCACGGCCGGCGCTCTCCATCGTGCGCCTGGCCCGAGAAGAATTGCCCGCGCGATGCCTCACGCCAGCGCGCGACGACAGCCTCGTCGCTGAGGTTGAAGGCGTGTTTGAGGTGCAGCAGCGCGATCATGGTGCGCAGGGGAACACGCGGCCGTGCGACACGGCCGGGGCGCGTGCGGCGTACGATCTGCTCGGCAAAAAGGTCCAGATCGGGCCGGGGTTCACCGGTGTGGATGCGGCGGGAAAAGGTCTGGGCTACCCGCGCTTCAAGCGCTTGCCAGGGCATGTGCGAGATCCCGAACCACGGGCTACACCTTGGTGGGTCTGGGCGCACTGGATACCGGACGGGATGCTGCCGGCAGCGCCGCTGCGCTGACAGGTTACCTGGTGCTCGAACCCGACTTCATCAGGGCCTTGATTCACCTCGGCGAAGGCGATGCGTGGCGACGCAAAGATGATTTGGTGCAGTTTCTGGCGGCACCGCTGGACCACAACCACCGGCTCGAAGTGCCATAATCAGCGTCGGTTTTCAACCGCGTCCCGGTAGACCATCTCACTTCAACCCACACAACACCCATGGACAGCACACCCCCCAGTTGTGTGCTTTCAGTCTCTCCCGCTTCCGTCTGAGCCCCACCCAACGCAGTGCGGCCGAGGTTCGGCGAGCGGCTGGCTGAAAGCGCCACCCCAACCGCCGGGGCACGCCAGTGCCCGATTCCCTCAGTCCCTCTCACACCGGGAGCGCCCTCATGCTCAACGTATTCACCTTGGCCAACGGCCGCTTGTTCCAGGAAGAAATCGAGTCGCTGGAAGCACTCGCGCAGTTCAAGCCGATATGGGTCGACCTGGAAGCACCCTCGCCGGAAGAGCGCCGCTGGGTCAAACAGCATTTTGGGCTGTCGATTCCCGAAGACGCGATGGACGAGGACATCGAAGAGTCGGCCCGATTCTTCGAGGAAGACAACGGCGAGTTGCACATTCGCAGCGACTTTTTGATCGACGATGACGAGGACCCGCGTGCTGTACGCGTGGCCTTTATCCTGAACGAACACAACGATTCGCTGAAAAGCCAGGGCGTTCTGTTTTCGATCCACGATGAAGACGTGCCGGTCTTTCGCCTGTTGCGCATGCGCGCGCGTCGCATGCCGGGACTGATCGAAAACGCCAAAGACGTGCTGCTGATGCTGTTCGACGCCGATGCTGAATACTGCGCCGACACGCTGGAGAACATTTACGACGACCTGGAAACGGTGAGCCGCCAGGTGCTCGACGGCAACGTGACCGACAACAAGGCCGGTGAAGTGCTGGCCGCCATCGCGCGCCATGAGGACATGAGCGGGCGCATCCGCCGCAACGTGATGGACACACGCCGCGCGGTCAGCTTCATGATGCGCTCGCGCATGTTGAGCGCCGAGCAGTTCGAAGACGCGCGCCAGATCCTGCGCGACCTGGACTCGCTCGACAGCCACACCGCCTTCCTGTTCGACAAGATCAACTTCCTGATGGACGCGACCGTCGGTTTCATCAACATCAACCAGAACAAGATCATCAAGATCTTCTCGGTGGCCAGCGTCTCGCTGCTGCCCCCCACGCTGGTGGCCAGCAGCTACGGCATGAACTTCGCGTTCATGCCCGAATTGCAATGGCAGTACGGCTACCCGCTGGCGCTGGCGCTGATGGTGCTGTCGGCGGCGGTGCCGATGGTGTACTTCAGAAAGCGCGGCTGGTTGAAGTAGGGCCACCCCCATCGCCGGTTCACTGCGTGTGACCGGCTCCGCTCCTCATGGGGCAACGCGTGCGGGACGGCACGGCCGGGCCCACCGCGCTCTGGACCCTGGGCATTTCACTCCGGTTGCCTCATGGTTTGAACAAGGCTTCGATCATGGCGCTGCTGTACCTTGACGCAACCTCGCGCAGGAAACGGGGAAAGTCCACGTGGGCGGCGTCATCGGCGCGGTCCGATATGGTGCGCACGACCGCCAGCGGCACGCCAAAGTCGTGACACACCTGCGCAAAAGCGGCACCTTCCATTTCCACCGCCAAGGCCTCAGGCAACGCGCGCTGCAACGCCTGACTTTCGGCGGTGGCGGCCACGAAGCGGTCGCCACTGATGAGCAGGCCCTGGTGCAGGCGCGGCGCCTGCAGGCCAAAGGTGGCGATGGTGTCGGCGCCCAGTCGATGCAACAGGGTATGCAACATGCGGCCACAAGCCAAGCCCAGGGCGTCGGTCAGCGCGGCGTCGGCCTCAAAACGTGCGCGACCGTAGCCCGGCACTTCGTGGCGCGGGAACAGGGGCGAGGCATCCATGTCGTGTTGCAAGAACTGGCGCGCGAGAACCACGTCGCCCACGTTCACCCCCGCAGCCAATCCACCTGCCACGCCGGTGAAGACGATGCGACCCACACCGAAGTGCTGGATCAGCAGCGTGGCCGTGGTGGCCGCCGCCACCTTGCCTATACCACTGAGCACCGCCACCACGTTGTACCCATGCAGATGACCGACCCAGAATGCGCGACCACCAACCACCTGCTTGTGCTCATCAGGCATCAGCGCCAGCACACTGGCGAGTTCGTCGTGCAGGGCGGCAACGATGGCGATAGGGGTTGCGTCTTTCATCGTCACATTGGACCAGAACACATCAACCCACCGGAGGGCGTGCCCAAGCCGAGAACGCGGTGAAAGCGGCTTCGCCGGGCCGCTCGCGCTGCACCCTGATGGGGTGAGGCGCCCCTGGGCGCGGCGCAGGGCTGGGTTATTTTCCCCGCAATTCCCTTCGCAAGATCTTGCCTACCGGCGTCTTGGGCAGATCGGTCCGGAACTCAATCACTTTGGGTTGCTTGTAACCCGTGAGGTTGGCCTTGCAGAAATCGCGCACCTGGGCTTCGGTCAACGCCGGGTCTTTCTTCACGATCACCAGCTTCACGGCCTCGCCCGACTTGTCGTCGGGCACACCCACCACAGCGCACTCCATCACGCCAGGCAGTTGCGCGACCACGTCTTCCACCTCGTTGGGGTAGACGTTGAAGCCGCTCACCAGCACCATGTCTTTCTTGCGGTCCACTATTTTGAAATAGCCCCGCGCATCCATGACGCCCACGTCGCCGGTCTTGAAGAAGCCGTCGGGCGTCATGACCTTGGCGGTCTCATCAGGCCGCTGCCAGTAACCGGCCATCACTTGCGGGCCCTTGATGGCGATCTCGCCGGGCTGACCCACCGGAACCTCCATGCCGTCGTCATCCAGGCATTTCATCCAGGTGCTCGGCAGCGGCACCCCAATGGTGCCGCTGTATTCGGTGCTGGTGGTGGGGTTGCAACTGGCCGACGGGCTGGTTTCCGACAGGCCGTAGCCCTCACAAATCGGGCAACCCGTTTTCTCCAGCCAGAGCTTGGCCACTGCCGCTTGCACCGCCATGCCGCCGCCGACCGACACCTTCAGGTTGTGCCAGTTGACGGTGTTGAAATCGGGGTGGTTGGCCAGGCCATTGAACAGCGTGTTGACCGCCGGAAAGCTGTGAAAAGTATGTTTGCTCAGCTCTTTCAGCACCGCAGGCAAATCGCGCGGATTGGGGATCAGGATGGTCTTGCCGCCGGTGCGCATGGACAGCATCATGTTCACCGTGAACGCGAAGATGTGGTACAGCGGCAGGGCGCACACACTGGCAGGTTGCTCCCCGGCTGGTACCCGCTTCATCACCGGTTCGTTCCAGGCCTCGGACTGCAACACGTTGGCTATTACATTGCGGTGCAACAGCACCGCGCCCTTGCTCACGCCGGTGGTGCCTCCGGTGTACTGCAACACGGCCACATCCTCGGGCCCGATATTCTGGCGCTTCAGCGTACCGCGCGTGCCCCGGGCAATGGCCTCGTTGAAACGCACCGCTTGCGGCAGATTGAAGGTGGGCACCATCTTCTTGACATTGCGCACCACATAGTTGACGACCGACCCCTTGAGCAGGCCCAGCATGTCCCCCATCGCGGCCAGCACCACGTGCTTGACCGGCGTGTTGGCCACGCACTGCTCCAGCGTTCCTGCAAAGTTTTCAATGATGACGATGGCTTTGGCGCCCGCGTCTTTGAGCTGGTGTTCCAGCTCGCGCGGGGTGTAAAGCGGGTTCACATTGACCACCACAAAGCCCGCACGCAGGATACCCGCCACCGCCACCGGGTATTGCGGCACGTTGGGCATCATGATGGCCACGCGGTCCCCCTTGACCAGCCCGAGACCTTGCAAATAGGCGGCAAACGCCTGTGAAAAACTGTCGGTCTGCCCAAAGGTGAGCTCTTTGCCCATGAAACTGTAGGCGGGCCGGCTGGCGTATTTGTGGAAGCTCTCTTCCATCAGATGCACCAGAGAAGGGTACTGGTCCAAAGGGATGTCAGCGGGCACACCCGCAGGGTAGGCGCCCAGCCAAGGACGGTCGGCCGTCGATTCGGTCATTCGTGATCTCCTGAGACAGGGGGAGGGTTGCTGGCAACCGCACATTTTCCAACGGAAACACAGCCTGCGGAATCGTGTTTTTCCCTTACCGCGAACTGACAACAGACGCCAATCCAAGCGAAATGCCGATTGCCTGCTATCAAAAACAAAGGGGCGGCATCAACCGGCCCTTTGTGAAGGTGTTGGCCCCGCTCCGATCGGATCGGGAGCTGGGCAGCGCACGGCGTTGAATTGGCCTCCCGGCGCGCGCTCAGCTCTTCAAAGCCACCAGCACCTCGTCCAGCATCTTCTTGGCGTCGCCAAACAGCATGCGGTTGTTGTCCTTGTAGAACAGCGGGTTGTCCACGCCCGCGTAGCCGCTGGCCATGCTGCGCTTCATGACGATGGAGGTGCGCGCTTTCCACACTTCCAGCACCGGCATGCCGGCGATGGGGCTGGTCGGGTCGTCCTGAGCCGCCGGGTTGACGATGTCGTTGGCGCCGATGACGATGGCCACGTCGGTGCCCCCGAAGTCGTCGTTGAGTTCGTCCATCTCGAACACGATGTCGTAGGGCACCTTGGCTTCGGCCAGCAGCACGTTCATGTGGCCAGGCATGCGGCCGGCCACCGGGTGGATGCCGAAACGCACGTTCACGCCCTTTTCACGCAGGTGTTTGGTGATCTCAAACACCGTGTGCTGGGCCTGCGCCACCGCCATGCCGTAGCCGGGCACGATGATCACGTGCTTGGCCTCGCGCAACAGTTCGGCGGTCTCGGCAGCCAGTATGGGGTTCACCTCACCCACCGGCTCAGCCGCACCGCCCGCCGCTTTGGGCGCGGCAGCGGTGGTGCCGAAGCCGCCAGCGATCACGCTGATGAAGCTGCGGTTCATGGCGTTGCACATGATGTAGGACAGGATGGCACCGCTGGAGCCGACCAGCGCACCGGTGACGATCAGCAGGTCGTTGCTCAGCATGAAGCCGGTGGCCGCTGCGGCCCAGCCCGAATAGCTGTTGAGCATGGACACCACCACCGGCATGTCGGCGCCGCCAATGGCCATGACCATGTGGATGCCGAACAGCAGCGCGATGGCGGTCATGACGAACAGCGGGAACATGCCTTGTTCGATGGTCTCGGCCTGCAGGAACAGGCGACCGAAATAGATGACCGCGAGCAGACCGGCCAGGTTCATCCAGTGGCGGGCCGGCAGCAGCAAGGGGTTGCCACCGATGCGGCCCGAGAGTTTGCCGAAGGCGGCCACCGAGCCCGAGAAGGTGATCGCACCGATGAAGATGCCGATGTAGATCTCCATGGCGTGGATGGTGTGCGCCGCACCCTCGAAGCCCTTGGTGGCTTCCGGGTCCACATAGGTGGCGTAACCGACCAGCACCGCGGCCATGCCGACCATGCTGTGCATCAGCGCCACCAGCTCGGGCATCTGCGTCATCTGCACGGTGCGCGCGGCGTACAGGCCGATGGCTCCGCCCAGCACCATGGCGCCGATGATCCAGGGAATGCCGGCGGCGGTGACCTGGGGGCCGAACACCGTGGCCAGCACGGCCAGCGCCATGCCGAGCATGCCGTACAGGTTGCCGCGGCGCGCGGTTTCCTGGTTGGACAGGCCGCCCAGGCTGAGGATGAAGAGGATGGTCGCACCGATGTAGGAGACCGTGGCCAGACTTGCAGACATTCAGTGTCTCCTATTCTTATTTGCGGAACATCGCCAGCATGCGCTGGGTGACGGCGAAACCGCCGAACATGTTGATGGCGGTGAGCACCAGCGCCACCGCAGCGAGCACGCCGATCAGCGTGTTGGGCCGCTCGGCCGCGCTGGCGATGGGCGATATTTGCACCAGCGCCCCGATGGCGATGATGGAGCTGATGGCGTTGGTCACACTCATCAGCGGCGTGTGCAGCGCCGGCTTCACGTTCCACACCACCATGTAACCCACAAAACACGCCAGCACGAAGACCGTGAAATGCGACAGGAATTCGGCCGGGGCATAGGCGCCCACCAGCGCAAACAGCACCGCCGTGACCCCTGCCACGATGGCCAGCTTGCCCGCAGGCATCGGCCCGGACGCTTCACCGTGGCCGTGACCTTTCTTCGCCGCGACCGCAGCAGCAGGCTTGGGCGGGGGCTTGAGCGCTGCCACGATGGGCGGCGCTGGCCAGGTGATTTCGCCATTTTTGATCACGGTCAAACCGCGAATCGCGTCGTCTTCCATGTTGACGTTGATCACACCGTCCTTGGTCTTGCACAGCTCCTCTGTCAGTCGGAACAGGTTGGTGCCGTACAGCGTGGAAGACTGGCGCGCCATGCGCGAGGCCAGGTCGGTGTAGCCGACGATGGTCACGCCGTGGCGCACCACCGCCTCGCCGGGCACGGTGAGCTCGCAGTTGCCGCCCTGCTCGGCCGCCATGTCCACGATCACACTGCCGGGCTTCATGCTCTTGACCATCTCCGCGGTGATCAGCTTGGGCGCGGACTTGCCCGGGATCAGTGCGGTGGTGATGATGATGTCGACCTCGCGCGCCTGTTTGGCGTACATCTCGCGCTGGGCCTGCTGGAAGCCTTCGCTCATGACCTTGGCGTAACCGCCACCGCCCGAGCCTTCTTCTTCATAGTCCACCTTGACGAACTCGCCACCGAGCGAGACCACCTGGTCGGCCACCTCGGCGCGCGTGTCGTTGGCGCGCACGATGGCGCCCAGGCTGGCGGCCGCACCGATGGCGGCCAGGCCCGCCACGCCGGCACCGGCGATGAACACCTTGGCCGGCGGCACCTTGCCCGCGGCGGTGATCTGGCCGTTGAAGAAACGGCCGAAAGCGTTGGCCGCCTCGACCACGGCGCGGTAGCCGCTGACGCCGGCCATCGAGGTCAGCGCGTCCATCTTCTGCGCGCGGCTGAGCGTGCGCGGCAGCGCGTCAATGGACAGCGCAGTGACCTTCTTCGCCGCCAGCAACTGCATCAGCTCGGGGTTCTGGGCCGGCCAGAGGAAGCCGATCAGCGTCTGGCCTGCGTGCATCAGCGCCACCTCGTCGGGCGTGGGCGCGCGCACCTTGAAGACGATGTCGCTGCCACTCCACAGATCGGCGGCGCTGGGTGCAATCGACGCACCAGCTTCCACGTAGTCGGCATCGCTGAGCTGGGCCAGCTCGCCCGCGCCGCTTTCCACCACCACGGCAAAACCCAGCTTGACCAGCTTGGCCACCGCCTCGGGCACGGTAGCGACGCGTTTTTCGCCCGGGAAAATCTCGCGCGGCACGCCAATGCGCTGCGGTGTGGGTGATGCCGCGCTGGCTGCGGCTGATTCGGTGGGAGCGCCAGAAGTCATAGAAAAGTCCTTGATGCAGGGAATGCAGGATGTAGCAATGGAAACTTGGGGAGAAAAAAGGGGATGACGCTGGCCGGGGGGTGGAGATCGGACGGACGATGAGTACACCTGCACTGCGGCCGACTCACGATCCCATGCAAAGTCTAGCGGGCTGCCGCGCCTGCGCTGACCTGCACCTCGCCGGTGTGGCCCTGGGTGACCCACTTCCTGGACCGGTCGGTTGTGAGGACCACGCGGGTCTCGCCTACCGGAATTTCGGTGGGTGCGCCAATCACCATAAAAAGTCTCCTCACTCGCGCGGTTGAATTGCTTTGTGGCGCAGCTTAACTGATAGCCGCCCGATACCGATCAGGGTTCCCCGCCGCCGCCAGTTGAAATTTTCCGCAGGAAAGCCGATTGTTTCGTTTTGAGCCATGTTTTTGATCATGGGATTTTGCCAATCTTCCACCGGCACGCAGAAGACGAGGCTCTCGGCCAGATACCACCGGTCGGTCAATAATCTGTCCATGAACACCCGTTGGAAACCCAGTGTCACCGTGGCTGCGATCATTGAACGTGATGGCCGCTACCTGCTGGTGGAAGAGCACACGCCAGAAGGGCTGCGCCTGAACAACCCCGCCGGCCATCTGGACCCGGGTGAAAGCCCGGAACAAGGCGTGGCGCGCGAGACCCTGGAGGAGACTGCCCACCGATTCAAACCCACCGCCGTGGTTGGCGTGTACCTCTCCCGCTTTCAGCGGGAGAGCACGGGCGAAGACATCACCTACCTGCGCTTCGCCTTCTGCGGCGAACTGGGCGCCTTTGAACCCAATCGGTCTCTGGACCATGGCATCGTGCGCACGCTCTGGATGACTCCGGATGAGCTGCGGGCCAGCGCCGCCCACCACCGCAGCCCCTTGGTGTTGCAGTGCATGGAAGACCACCTGGCCGGCCGGCGCTACCCGCTGGATGTGGTGACCACCAACGCCTCGGTGCTGATCGACCAGGGCTGAAGCAATACCGTCAGTCGCTGCCCGACACGCGCCCCCGCAACCGCTTCACCTGCGCACGCGTGGCCTTGCCAGCCAGGCGGCGCTGCTTCGACCCAAAGGTGGGTTTGGTGGCCTTGCGGGCTTTGGGCACCAGGGCCACGCTGTCAATGAGCGCCTGCAACCGCTCCAGCGCTTCGGCTTTGTTGTGCTCCAGGCTGCGGCTGGTCTGGGCCTTGATCACCACCACGCCTTCGGTGGTGATGCGCTGGTCGCTCAGCGCCAACAGGCGCTCCTTGATCGCCTCAGGCAGTGACGACGCGCGCACAGCAAAGCGCAGGTGCACTGCGTTGGACACCTTGTTCACGTTTTGCCCGCCCGCACCCTGGGCGCGAATGGCGGTGAACTCTACGTCGGAAAAGGTGAGATTGCAGGGTGGCGGGGTCATGGGCAATGGCTGTGGTGTGCGGGACAAGGGTAGCGCAAGCCCCCTGCAAGCGGGACCGAACCGCACGGCTGCGTCAACCGACCGCGGCGCCAAAGGGATAATCTCCACCATGGCAAACAAACAGCGTGTGGTGGTCGGGTTGAGCGGCGGTGTGGACTCTGCGGTGAGCGCGCACCTGCTCAAACAGCAGGGCTACGAGGTCATCGGCATCTTCATGAAGAACTGGGAAGACGACGACCACAGTGAATTTTGCTCGTCCAACGTCGACTTCGTGGACGCGGCTTCGGTGGCCGATGTGATCGGCATTGAGATTGAACACGTCAATTTTGCTGCCGAATACAAAGACCGCGTGTTTGCCGAGTTCTTGCGCGAATACGCCGCCGGGCGCACGCCCAACCCGGACATTTTGTGCAATGCCGAAATCAAGTTCAAAGCTTTCCTGGACCACGCCATGCGCCTGGGGGCCGAGAAAATTGCCACCGGCCACTATGCCCGGGTGCGCGAGCGCCACGGCGCGTTTGAACTGCTCAAGGGCCTGGACCCGCTGAAGGACCAGAGCTACTTTTTGCACCGCCTGAACCAGGCGCAGCTGAGCAAAACGCTGTTTCCGGTGGGCGAACTGCCCAAGACCGAGGTGCGCCGCATCGCCGCCGAAATCGGTTTGCCCAACGCGAAAAAGAAAGACAGCACCGGCATTTGCTTCATTGGCGAGCGGCCGTTCCGCGACTTTCTGAACCGCTACATCGCCAAGGAACCCGGCCCCATCAAGGACGAAAAAGGCCGGGTTCTGGGGCGGCACGTGGGCCTGAGTTTTTACACGCTGGGCCAGCGCCAGGGCCTGGGCATTGGCGGTGTGCGCGACAGGGGCGCGCAAAAAGGCGGCAACGAACACGCGCCCTGGTTTGTGGCGCGCAAAGACATGGAGACGAACACCCTGTGGGTGGTGCAAGGCCACGACCACCCGTGGCTGCTGTCCCCCGCCCTGCGCGCGCAAGACGCGAGCTGGGTGGCGGGCCACCCGCCCGCAGCGGGTGCGCTGGCCGCCAAGACGCGCTACCGTCAGGCCGACGCGCCGTGCCAGTTGGCCACCGAAGGCGGGGCGGGGTTTTCGCTGCGTTTCACCGATGCCCAGTGGGCCGTGACGCCCGGCCAGAGCGCGGTGGTGTACGACGGCGAGATGTGCCTGGGCGGCGGCGTGATCGACACCGACGCCTTCAACGTGCCGTGACCGCTGCAACCACCGTTATTCGGCGGTGATCTCGCGTTCTTTGACGATGGCCCCCCACTGGGTGGACTCTTTCTTCATGAAGGCGGTCAGTTCGGCGCGTGTGGTGGGCTGGGGCGTCAGGCCGTGCTTGCTCAGCGCATCCTTCACGCTGGCATCATTCAGCACTTTCACGATCTCCTGGTTCCAGCGATCGAGCAGCGGCACGGGGGTCTTGCCCGGCGCCACAAAGGCGTACCAGTTGAGTGCCTCAAAGCCGGGGTAGCCGGCCTCGGCCACGGTAGGGATGTGGGGCAGGTAGGCCGGGCGCGTGAGGCCGGTGGTGGCCAGCGGAATGAGTTTGCCGCTCTCGATGTGCGGCATCGCCGTGGGCGGGGCCGAGAAGTACGAGGCGATGCGCTCGCCCAGCAGGTCTTGCAGCGCGGGGGCGCCGCCCTTGTAGGGCACGTGGACCATGTCGATGCCGGCGCGCTGGTTGAACAGTTCGCCCGCCAGGTGCGAGGCCGAGCCCGCGCCGGTGGAGGCGAAGTCCACGCTGCCGGGCTTTTTCTTCTCGATCTGCACGAACTCGGCCAGCGTCTTCACGCCCACGCCCTTGTGCACCACGAGCACGTTGGGAAAGTACACGCCGCCCGAGATGGGGGCCAGATCCACAAAGGGGTCGTAGGGCAGCTTCATCAGGTGCGGTGCGATGGTGAGCGGGCCCACGGAGCCGAACAGCAGCACCGAACCGTCGGGGCTGGCTTTGGCCACCAGTTGGTGCGCGATGTTGCCGCCCGCACCGCCCTTGTTTTCCACCACCACCGACTGGCCGATGTTCTCGCCCAGCTTCTTGGCGATCAGGCGCGCGGCCGCGTCGGCCGCGCCGCCGGCCGCGAAGCCGACCACCAGGGTGACGGGTTTCTTGGGCGGGAAGTCCTGCGCCTGGGCCTGTGTCAGGCCCCCAGCAACAGGGTGGAAAGGGCGAGCGCGGTGGCGCGCAGGACGTGTCGTTTGTGCATGGTGAGGTCTCCTCAGTGAGGTTCGTGGGGGGGGAAAGGCGGACGGGAAAAAGGGAACGGTCGGTGGTGCAGGATCAGTCGGCGCCCAGGCCGATGGGGTTGGGCAGGCGCTTTTCCACCGCGTGGCGCAGCAGCGCGGCGGTGCGGAAGATGCCGTGGCCGAACTTGCCGTAGGGCATGGTGGCGAACAGCGCCATCACCGCGCCCAGGTGCAGGCACAGCGTGAGCGCCAGGGCGGGGGTGCCGCGCGCCGCCCACAGGGCCAGGCCGCTGGTGGCGGTGAGGAACAGCAAGGCGATGAAGCCAAGGTCCATGGGCTTTTGCGCGGCGTCGCCGTGTTGCGGGTGGCGCTTCAGGTTCAGCCACCACAGGCCCGCCGTGCCCAGCGCGAGGCTCACGCCGCCCGCCGCGCCCAGCAGCTTGGGCAGGCTGGGCAGCTCGTAGGGCGCGGGCTGGCCGAGCAGGTAGTGGTAGAGCGTGGCCACGCTGGTGGCGGCGAAACACAGCAGGAAGCCGTAGAACATCAGATGGTGGAAGCGCCTGCGCGAGAGCGTGTAGGCGTCGTCTTCGTTGTGGCAGCCCTCGCCGTGGCCGCCGTCCAGGTATTTCAGGCGCAGCACGGCATCGGCCGCCTCGGCCGTGGCGGGCGCCGACAGCGGGGCACCGCTGGTCGCGGGCGTCAGGTCGCGCCAGAAGCGGCGCACGCCCAGGGCCAGCGCCAGCGTGGCGAACAGGAACACCGGTGCGAACAGCCCGACAAGCAGGTTGTGTGGAAAGAGGTCGTAGAAGCTGCCGCCCGGCGCGCTCCACAGCGCGCCCAGGCCCTGCCCCTGGAGCACCACGGCCAGCACCAGGAACAGCGCGAGGCCGGCCGCCAGCGCCAGCGACAGCGTGAGCCCCTGGCGCTGGTAGAGCCGGCCCAGCGCGGGCGGCCAGGCGTAGTCCACATAAGTCTGACCGCGCACCTGCGCCATGGCCTGCGGCACGTTGACCGCGAAGGCGTGCGGCGGCGCGTACTGGCAGGCGTGCAGGCAGGCGCCGCAGTTGTGGCAGAGGTTGGCCAGGAAGTGGATGTCGGCCTTGCCGAATTCGAGCCGGCGCGTTATGGCCGGGAACACGGCGCAGAAGCCTTCACAGTAGCGGCAGGCGTTGCAGATCTGCATCTGGCGCGCCACCTCGGTTTCGGGGGCGGACAGCACGGTCTCGCCGTTGGCCAGGGCGCTGGCGTCGCGCGTGAGGGCTTCAAGCGTGTGCATGGTGGGCTCCGGTTGATGTGGCGCGGGCGGCCCTTGCCGCATTCGTGCCGGCGATGCGGCCGAACGCCGTGCCGATGCTCATGCCCACGCCCGCCGTGTAGCCCTGGCCCAGCACGTTGCCAGCCATCATTTCGCCGGCGACGAAGAGGTTGTCGCTCGGCACATCGTTGAACCGCACAGCGGCCGTGTCGTCGGTGTGCAGGCCCAGGTAGGTGAAAGTCACGCCGGGCTTGAGCGCGTAGCCATAGAACGGCCCGGTGTCGATGGGCCTCGCCCAGTGCGTCTTGGCCGGGGTGATGCCTTCGGTGTGGCAGTCGTCGAGCGTGGTGTGGTCGAAGCTGCCGGCGCGGCAGGCGGCGTTGTAGCCGTCCAGCGTGCGCATGAATGTGTCCACAGGCAGCCCGAGCTTATGCGCCAGCTCGGGCAGGCTGTCGGCTTTCACGCCGGGAAAAACCGGTGGCATGAAGCGGCCGATGGCCTTGCTGTCGACGATCGAGTAGCCGACTTGCCCTGGCTGCTGCGCCACCAGGCGGCCCCAGATGGCGTAGCGCTTGGGCCAGAAATCTTCGCCCTCGTCGTAGAACCGCTCGGCGTCGCGGTTCACCACCACGCCCAGCGACACGCAGTCGATGCGGGTGCAGATACCGCCGTCGTAGAGCGGCGCGCGCGCGTCGATGGCGACCATGTGCGCCTGCGTCGGGTCGCCGATGCGGTCGGCGCCGTGGTCTTCGAGCAGGTGGCGCAGCAGCACGCCCTGGTTGAAGGCCGTGCCACGGATCAGGAAGTTGTCCGACGGCCATTCGCCGCGAGCGTTCTGGCCCCAGGCCTCGCGCAGCCAGTCGCGGTTGGACTCGAAGCCGCCGGCGGCCAGCACACAGGCCTTGGCGGTGATGCGTTCGCCCTTCACGTGGGCGGCGATGAAGCGGCCCTGGTGCATCTCGATGCGGTCCACGGGCGACCCGTAACGCACCCGCACACCCAGCGCCTCGGCGCTGCGGAAGTAGGCGTTCACCAGCGCTTTGCCGCCGCCCATGAAGAAGGCGTTGGTGCGCGCCACGTGCAGAGTGCCGGCCAGCGCGGGCTGAAAGTGCACGCCATGGCGGCGCATCCAGTCGCGGCAGTTCGACGAGGCGCGGATCACCAGCCGGGCCAGTGCCTCGTTGGTCTTGCCGCCGGTGACCTTGAGCAGGTCCTGCCAGAACTCTTCCTCGGGGTAGGCGTCGACCAGCACGTCCTGCGGCGCGTCGTGCATGCAGCGCAGGTTGCGGGTGTGGGCGGAGTTGCCGCCGCGCCATTCGCGCGGCGCGGCTTCGAGCAGTAACACGCTGGCGCCGGCCTCGCGCGCCATGAGGGCGGCGCACAGGGCGGCGTTGCCGCCACCGATCACCAGGACATCGGGGTCCGTTGACATGGGTCTCCTTCGCTTTCTCTCAGGGGGCGCTGGAACGCATCCGGCGCATGAGGGAATGTAGAAAGACCAGCGCCCGCTGTGCAGCGGGCTCACGTCACGGGGGTATCACGAAGTGTGATGGGTGTTGGGCACGGCGGCGAGGGCGGTGGCGCCGAACCACCGGCCGTCGCTCAGCAGCGAGCGCACGCAGTCCAACAGCACCACGCGTGTGGCCAGCGCGGCAGGCGACAGCTCGTCGTCCGACAGGGTGCACAGCAGGTTCACGCGGCGCGCGGGGGCGTCGGTGAGGCGCGCGCACTGGAAGCGCTGCGCGGCATCCGGGTAGCGGCCCAGAGCGGCCCAGGGCTGCAGCGTGGAACCCAGGCCGGCGTCCACCGCGGCCATCACCATGGCAAGCGAGTCCACCTCCAGCACCACGCGCGGGGCGATGCCGGCGCCGGCGAACGCCGTGTCCAGCGTGCTGCGCAGGCCGTGCGGGCCGGTGGGCAGGATCAGCGGCTCGTCGGCCAGGTCGGCGATGGCAATCTCGGCGGGCAGGCGCGGCGCGGCGGCTCGGCGCACCAGGAACAGGTCTTCCTCCAGCAGCGGCCGCACGCCCCAGCGCCGCCCGCCACCGGCCTGCCGGGCCTGGTGCAGCCGGGTGTCGAACAGCACCGCCAGATCGAGCTGGCGGGCGTTGAGCATGGCGGTGAGGTGGCCCGACATGCTCTCCACCATGTGCAGGCGTACGTCCGGGTAGCGCTCGCGCATGGCCTGCATGAGCGGCAGCCCGAGCACCGCCGAAGTGGTGGGCGCCAGCCCCACGCTCACAGTGCCCGAAAGGCGCGCCTGCTGCGCAACGCGCATGGCCTGCTCGGCATGGCGCAGGGTGAGCTGCGCCTCGCGGAAGAACGCCACGCCCGCCTCGGTGGGCGACACGCCACGCGGCGTGCGGTGGAGCAGGCGCGTGCACAGCTCGCCCTCCAGCCGCGTGATCTGCTGGCTGAGGGCGGACTGCACCAGGTCCAGATCCGCCGCCGCCCGGCTCATGGAGCCAAGCTCGACGATGCGAACGAAGTAGCGCAACTGCCGCAGCTCCATCAGGGGCATCCGTGTCGGGGAGCGTTCACACAGGCCATGCGGAGGCTCAATGCGCTGCGTGCAGCTTCTCGTGGATCCTCTTCGTGGTCCGCCACACGCCCCAGAGCACCAGCGGAATCATGGCGCCAGCGACCATTTCGGGGTTGATCGGCAAGCCTGCGGCCTTGCCCGCCTTGCCCAAATACAGTGCCAGGCTCACCACGTAATACGAGATGGCCGCGATCGACAGGCCTTCCACCGTACTTTGCAGACGCAACTGAAGTTCTTGCCCTTTGGTGAGCTTTTCCAGCAGCTGCTGGTTCTGCGCTTCGGTGACGATGTCAACCCGCGTGCGCAGCAAGGCGCTGGTGCGCGAGACGCGTTCTGACAACGAAGCCAGGCGCTGCCCCGTGGCAGCAACGGTGGCCATGGCAGGCGAGAGCCGGCGCTGCATGAATTCACCAATGGTCTGCGTACCCGGTATCGGCTTTTCGCGCAGTTCGCCAATGCGTTGGGTGACCAGCGTGTCGTATGCGTGTGTGGCCGAAAAACGGTAATTGTTTTCGGCGGTAGCGCGCTCCACCTTTGCGGCCAGCGACACCAGCTGGTCCAGCAGCGCCTGGTCAGAAGTTGACTTGTTTTCCAGCTGCGCGGTGATGGTGGCCAACTGGGTTTCCGCGTCGGCCAGCATGGGCGACAGCGCCTTGGCCACCGGCAAGCCGCGTAACGCCATGAGGCGGTAGGTTTCCAGCTCCAGCAGACGCTGGGAAATACGCCCGGCGCGGGTTTCGGTGGTACCCGGCGGCGCCAGCACCAGCATGCGCTCAAAGCCCGATGGGCGCAGGGCAAAGTCGGTCAGCGCCCACGAGTGCCCCCCTCCCAGCTGCGAGGCCACCACGGCGCGGTCGCCCAACCACCGCTGCGCCAGCCCCATCAGCGCCGCCTGCGCGTCGGGGGTCTGCTCGGGCAGGTCGGCGTGCAGCATCACCAGTTGGATAGCGGCCACGGTGCGCCCGGGAATGTCGCGCAGCCAGCCGGGTGGCGTGACCAGCGCATCCAGCAGCGCTGGATCGCTGGTGCCCAGGCCTGCGCCCTCAGGCAGTTCCTGCACGATGGAATAGCGGGTGAACTCGGTGTGGCGCTCCCATTTGAGCGTGTGCTCTTCAAATCGCAGCCGCAAAAAATTGCCCTGCAAACGCTCTTGTGACAGCTGGGCCAGCCCCGGCAGGCGGCGCAGGTGCTCGCCTTCCTGCTCGCGCGTCACACCCTCGTTGAGCACGGCCACGAACACGATCAGGGCCGGCAGCCGGATGCGGGCCGAAGGGCGCGCGTGCACTTCGTTGTGCAGCAGTTCGCGCTGCGGGTCGCTGTCGGGCAGCAGGCTGGGCTCAGGAGTGTCGGAGGTTTCCATGGGCAGCATTGTGCCGACAGTTCGTTGCCTGCCGACTCCAGGTCAACCCACAGATTTTTTCATCTGGCCTATTTCGTTGATGTGTGGCAGAGACAACCACCCTCGGCGTGATAGCCAAAAAACCCCCCGGTAATGCTTGGTAGCACTCCGGGCCATTGCGACGGGGATGCTCAGCCGCCTTGGTCGGTCGCGTTGCGGATGGTTTCGCGACCGTTGCGGTCTTTAACGCGGCCCAAGTCGGTGTCCAGCAAGCGGATGAGCTTGTCCACCGCGTCGGTGAAGGCGGCCGCCATCTTGTCGCCATCGGCCGTGACGCTCACCGGCTGGCGGTTGGCCACACGGGCCTCCAAGCGGCAGCGCTTGTCCTTCACGCCAGATTTGCTACCGTCGAGATCGGTCAGGAACACCTCCACACGGGTGATGTGGTCGCGGAACCGACTCAGACGGCTGACGGCCTCGTCGCTGATCCATTGGGCCAGCGACTCGCCGCCATGGATGTGGTCGTCAGTATTGACTTGAATTTGCATGCAATGCCTTTCTGGAGATGTCCGGCGCTAGCGCCGGAATAAAGAGGTGCGCCGATCACCAACGCACCCGACAACTAAATGGATCAGGGCCAGCCCTGGAGGTTCCACACCCAACCCGATGTCGACTTTGAGAGCTTCCCAACAGCACCATGAAAGCAGGCCGCAGTTGCCAGCGGGCGTGGTGTTTCGTGTTGGACGGAACACCCACCCCGAAAAATGTTTGACCTCATCGGGCGCGCGCCACAACCACAGCTTTAAAACGGAATGTCATCGTCCATGTCGTCAAAGCCGCCGGACTGGCGGGCCGGTGCGGACGTAGGCGCTGGCGGGCGGGGTGCCGGGGCAGCCTGGCGTGGCGCAGCGGATGGACGGGCATAACCACTGCCCCCGCCGCCCTCTTCACCTGCACCGCCCATGCCTTCGCGGGCACCCAGCAACTGAAGTTCGGTGGCAATGATGTCCACCGTGTTTTTTTCTACGCCAGTGGCCTTGTCCACATAAGTGCCATATTTCAGACGGCCTTCAACATAAATAGGGCGCCCTTTTTTAACATATTCACCAGCGATTTCCGCCAAGCGGTCGTAAAAAGTGACACGGTGCCACTGCGTGTCTTCAATAGTTTCACCGCTGTTTTTGTCTTTGCGACGGCTTGACGTAGCCACGCTGACATTGGCCACAGCTTGTCCCGACGGCAAGTAACGAACTTCAGGGTCACGACCACAATTGCCAACGAGAATAACTTTATTAACGGATGCCATGATGTGTAGACCTACTGCATTTCTGGGGAGTGTGATTTGTTCTGACGCAATTTAGCTGTCCGGATTTACCAAAACAGGGGACTTTTTCAGGCCTGACTCTGCACACCCTGATTGACATCCAATCGCATTGATGAAGAACTTTACCCCATCTTGGCACCCCTGGAGCCATTCGGGGCCACAAGGCTTGCTGGTCTGCCCCGAACGAGGCGCTACTGGACGGCTTTGTGATGCGAACTTGAACCAACTCGCAAAGGGCTTGCACCCTCAGGTGTAAGTCCGATTGTTGAATTCCGAGTAATTTTGACCCCTTGAGTAAGGTCTCCCGCTTGTTTTTTGAACAGGATGAATCAAGGAGTGATCAACGTGGGAGCACTGGCAAAGATTCGCAGGATGTACCTGCGCGATGGCCTTCCAATCAAAGAGATCGAGCGGCGTACCGGCCTGGCACGAAACACCATCAAAGCCTGGCTGCGCAAGGGCGAGATGGTCCAGTCCAAGTAACCGCAGCGGGTGGCGGTGAGCAAACTCGATGGGTTCACCGAAACGCTGACGACCTGGCTCAAGGCCGATCAGCACTGCGGCAAACGCGATCGGCGTACCGTCAAGGCCCTGTTTGAAGCGCTGAGCGAGCAGGGCCATGCCGGCAGTTACGGCCGGGCGGCCGCCTTTGCACGACGCTGGCCAGAGGAGCAGTCAGGTAGGCAAGACTGCTTTCGTGCCCTAGTAGTTCGCACTTGGCGACGCGTTTCAGTTCGACTGGGGTACCGAGGCTTCGGAGAGCAGAAAAATTGATCTACATGTTGAAGCGACAAGTCGCGCCTCGTTGCATTCTTGGACGCTATTCGTCCCTAGTCTCTTGATTTACATGATCTTTTCGGCCAGATCCCTGTGACACGTGATTCTGTACCGCTCCCCCACTTGTCACACCTTGCCGCCAAAAAGCAGCGGAATCTTGCCATCACCGCCCAATGACCATCGGCCCCTGCCTCTTCTTAACTCATTGATGCGGTGACCTAGTGTAGTGTTTGATTCTTGATGGAACTTATATTACGAGTGCATTTCCAATGCTCTACTACGAGCAAATGGAGAGAGCCAGTGCGAGTTGCCCCCGAGATTGTGTTGACCGACGAAGAGCGAGCCGAG
>JAGXSV010000014.1 GCA_018333605.1 Hydrogenophaga sp.
CCGCTGCGCGGGTCGCTGCCCCCCGAGGGGGTGCGACTTCAGCTTGGGGCGGCCCGGCGCTGAATTCATGACCTCCACGTTGCGCCGCTGCGCGGGTTCATAATCTTTCGTTGTCTGTTTTTCTTCACTCCCAACCCTCCAAGAGGTTTCCATGACTGACCTGAGCAAACGTTCCTTGATCAAGCTCGCTGCCTTGACGGCAGTGGCCAGCGCCGCGCTGATCGGCTGCGGCAAGAAAGAAGAAGTCGCCCCGGCCCCCGCAGCCGCGCCTGCGGTGGTGGAAGCGCCCAAGGCCGAGCCGCTGAAAATTGCGTTTGCCTACGTGGGCCCGGTGGGCGACGGCGGCTGGACCTTTGCGCACGACAACGGCCGCAAAGCCCTGGAAGCCGAGTTTGGCGACAAGGTTGTGACGAGCTTCGTGGAAAACGTGCCCGAGAGCGCCGACGCCGAGCGCGTCATTCGCGACCTGGCCGGTCAGGGCAACAAGCTGATTTTTGGCACCACCTTCGGCTACATGGAACCCATGCTGAAAGTGGCGCCTGACTTTCCCGACTTGAAGTTTGAACACGCCACCGGCTACAAGACGGCCGCCAACCTGCGCACCTACGACAGCCGCACCTACGAAGGCGCCTACATGGCGGGCGTGATCGCGGGCGCCATGACCAAGTCCAACACCCTGGGCGTGGTCGCTTCCATCCCA
The DNA here is from genome assembly GCA_018333605.1 of Hydrogenophaga sp. Taxonomy (GTDB): domain Bacteria; phylum Pseudomonadota; class Gammaproteobacteria; order Burkholderiales; family Burkholderiaceae_C; genus Hydrogenophaga. The sequence continues at coordinate 701 of JAGXSV010000014.1, forward strand.
ATCCCCGAGGTGATCCGCAACATCAACAGCTTCACTATGGGCGCCCAGTCGGTGAACCCCAAGGTCAAGACCAAGGTGGTGTGGGTGAACGGCTGGTTCGACCCACCGAAGGAAACCGAAGCCGCTACCTCGCTGATCAACGGCGGCGCTGACGTGCTGTTCCAGAACACCGATTCCTCGGCTGTGCTGCAAACCGCCGAAAAAATGGGCAAGCGCGCGTTTGGCTGGGATTCGGACATGACCGCCTACGGCCCCAAGGCCCACCTGGGTTCGGCCATCATCAACTGGGCGCCTTACTACATCAAGGCCACGAAAGACGTGCTGGAAGGCACCTGGACCACGGGTGGTGTCTGGTGGGGTGTGAAAGAAGGCGCGATCGACATGGTGTCGGTGGCCGAAGATGTGCCTGCCGACATCAAAACCAAGGTGGACGGTATTCGCAATGGCCTGAAAGACGGCACGTTTTCGATCTGGAAGGGCCCCATCGTGGACCAGGCCGGCAAAGAGGTGCTGGCGGCTGGCGCCGTGGCTGACGACGCCTTCCTGGGCGGTGTGAAGTTCTATGTCAAGGGCGTAGAAGGCAAAGTGCCGAACTGAGGGCTCCCTCCGCGCCCCTTCGCGTCACCCCCACCAGGGGGCGATGCGAGTGGCCCGGCGGAGCCCGTTCCACCGCATCCTGGGTGGGGACGCGCGCGCCGCAAACCATCGCCGCTGCCCTCCCGCAGCGGCTTTTTTGTTTGTGAGGACACAGCACATGATTGAGCACCAACTCTGGCATCCGGTGACCGCGTCGCACAGCGTGCGCGAAGCGCCCGTGGCGGTCGCGCTGCTGGGGCAGTCGCTCGTGCTCTGGCGCGAGCCGGGACACGAAGGCGCGCCGGGCGTGGTGCACGCCTGGGCCGACCGCTGCCCGCACCGGGGTGCGCGCTTGTCGCTGGGCCGTGTGTTGCACCACCTGCACGGTGCGCGGCTGGAATGCCCTTACCACGGGTGGCAGTTTGGTGGCGACGCGGCGGCTGCTCAGTCCACCGCCGCGTGTGGGCGCTGCGTGCATGTGCCCGCTGCACCGCTGTTTGAGCCGCCGACCGCGCACACAGCCACCGTGTTTGAAGCCTGCGAGCAGCACGGTTTGGTGTGGGTGCGTCTGGCCGCGCCTGACAGCACCTGGGTGCCGGCCGGCCTGCGCCAGCCGCCCGCGTTTGAACCGTGGCAAGACCCGGTGTGGCGGCAGGTGTTGTGCGGCCCCTACGAGGTGAACACCAGCGCGCCGCGCCTGGTGGAAAATTTTCTGGACCTGAGCCATTTCGGCTTTGTGCACGAAGGCTGGCTGGGTGCACGCAGCCACGCGCAGGTGGTCACCGGCCTGGTGCAGGAAACCGTCGAAGGCCTGGTGGCCAGCGACTGCCGCGCGTGGCAGCCGCGCGCCTATGCGGGCGCGAGCGACGGCGGTTCGGTGGCCTACCGCTACACCGTGCCGCATCCGTTTGCCGCTATTTTGCGCAAAGACGCCACCGAGGGTGACCCGGTCAGCAACGCCATTGCGCTGTTCATCCGGCCAGAAGCCGCGGACTCGTGCACCGCCTGGTTCGCCATGGCCACGCTGGGCGACTTGTCGGACGACGAGGAGCTGCGCGCTTTTCAGGATGCGGTGTTTGCGCAAGACCGGCCGGTGGTGGAGTCGCAGCAGCCCAAGGCCTTGCCCATCGGCAAAGACGGCCCCATGGAAGAGGTGCACAGCCCGGCCGACCGCATGTCGAGCGCCTACCGCCGTTACCTGGCCCGCTTGGGCCTGTCGCTCGGTGTGTGCTGAACACCGAGCACCGCATTTAAACCTTCCAGGACTGACATGACCAACCCTGCCGTTGAACGCGCTGTGGCGCTGGCCCGCGCCATCCCCAAAGCCGAACTGCACATCCACATTGAAGGCTCGCTGGAACCCGAGCTGATTTTTGCGCTGGCCCAGCGCAACGGCGTGACCTTGCCTTATGCCAGCGTTGAGTCCTTGCGCGCGGCTTATGCGTTCACCGACCTGCAGAGCTTCCTGGACATTTACTACGCCGGTGCCAGCGTGTTGCTGAAGGCAGAAGATTTTCACGACATGGCCTGGGCCTACTTCCTGCGGGCGAAGGCCGACAACGTGGTCCACGCCGAAATTTTCTTTGACCCGCAGACCCACACCGTCCGCGGCGTGCCCATGGCGACGGTGGTTGAAGGGTTGTCCAGTGCCTGCCGCCAGGCCGAAACCGAGCTGGGCGTCAGTTCGGCGCTGATCCTGTGTTTCTTGCGCCACCTGAGCGAAGAGGACGCCTTTGCCACCCTGGAGGCTGCACTGCCCTACCGCGAACATTTCATTGGCGTGGGGCTGGATTCCAGCGAACTTGGCCACCCACCCGAAAAATTTGAGCGGGTGTTTGCGCGCTGCCGCGCGCTGGGGCTGCGCCTGGTGGCGCACGCCGGCGAGGAAGGACCGCCCGACTACATGTGGCAAGCCATCGATCTGCTCAAGGTGCAGCGCATTGACCACGGTGTGGCTTGCCTGCAAGACCCGCTGCTCGTGGCTGAACTGGCACACACGCGCTTGCCGCTGACGGTGTGTCCGTTGTCCAACCTGAAACTGTGCGTCGTGCGTGACCTGCGCGAACACCCGCTGAAAACGATGCTGGACGCGGGGCTCTGTGCGACGGTGAACTCAGACGACCCAGCGTATTTTGGCGGCTACATGAACGCCAACTTCGAGCAAACCGTGCAGGCGTTGGGCTTGTCTTGCGCAGACGTGCTCATCCTCGCCCACAACAGCTTTGAAGCCAGTTTCGTGGATGCGGCCCAGCGCCAGCGCTGGATGGCGCTGGCCAGCCGCGCGGCGGCAACCGCCTGAACGGCTGAGCGCCCGTGCACAGCGTGGCTTAAAATACGGCCCAGCGATCCGGTGCTTCCCCGGCTCGCTTTTTTTATTCCCGGAAGCCATGTAGAGGACCACCATGTACAAAAACCTCGTGACCCGGCGCGTCTGCGCCTGGGCGGTCACCAGCTTTTTCTTTTCTTTTCCACTCGCCACCATCGCTCAGACGGCCAGCCCGCCGCCGCCGGCTGCGCCGCTGAAGGCAGCCTTTGTCTACGTGGCACCGCTGACCGACGCGGGCTGGGTGCGGCAGCACGAACAGGGACGTCTCGCGGTGGCCGCCGCGCTGGGGAGCCAGGTGCAAACTCACTTTGTGGAAAACGTGGCCGAGGGTGCCGACGCCGAGCGCGTCATCCGCGACCTGGCGCGCCAGGGGCACGGCATCATCTTCACCCCGAGTTTTGGTTATATGGAGCCCACGCTCAAGGTGGCCAAAGAATTTCCGGGCGTGAAGTTCGAGTCCATCACCGGTTACAAAAACGCGCCCAACGTGGCCACCGCCAATGCGCGCTACTACGAGGGGCGTTATCTGGCCGGTATTGCGGCGGGCCGCATGGCCACGCGGGCCGGTTATGTGGCGGGCTTCCCGATTCCCGAGGTGATTCAGGGCATCAATGCGTTCACACTGGGTATGCGCTCGGTCAACCCCGCCGCCACGGTGCGCGTGGTCTGGCTGGGCGAGTGGTTCAACCCGCCGCGCGAACGCGACGCCGCCATGACGCTGATGAACCAGGGCGCCGAGGTGCTGGCGTTTCACACCGGCTCCACTGCGGTGATGGCCGCAGCGCAAGAGCGCGGCAAGCTGGCCGTGGCCTACCACTCCGACATGCGCAAGGTGGCGCCCGATGCGCAGGTGGTGGCCGTGACCCACTTGTGGGGCGATTACTACACCCGCCGTGTCAAGGCGGTGCTGGACGGTACCTGGCAGAGCGCCAGTGTGTGGGGTGGCGTGAAGGACGGCATGGTGCGTGTGGACGGTTTCGGCAGCCAGGTGCCGGCCGCTGTGCGCCAGGAAGTGCTGGCGCGCCAGGCCGATATGGCGGCCGGCAAGCTGCGGGTGTTTGCCGCCAAGACCGCGGTGCTCGGCAACGAGGGCCAGGTGGTCATCGGCGCGGGGCAGGCGCTGTCGGACGCCGACATCCGCAACATGAACTGGCTGGTGGACGGGGTGCAGGCCAAACTGGCGCACTGACGGTTTGCCGGGAGCCTGCCCGCATGACAACCATGTCAGGGGCGGTATGGCGGCGGGGCAGAACCCCGCTAAGCTCCAGGCTCTATGAAAGCCTACCGCGCCGCCATTCTCCGTTTCGCTGACGACCAGACCCCCGTGTACGAGCCCGATGGCCTGCTGGTGGTGGGCCCGGATGCCACCGGGCAGCGCGTGGTGCGGGCCGTGGGCGACCATGCCGCGCTGGTGGGCCGCTTTCCCGGTGTGGCCATTGAAGACCTGCGGGGCCACATCATTGCGCCGGGCTTTGTGGACCTGCACATTCACTACCCGCAAACCGATGTGATTGGCGCGCCTGCTGCGGGCTTGTTGCCCTGGCTGGAGAACTACACCTTTCCGCACGAGTCCCGGTTTTCCGACCCCGGCTATGCCCGCGGCGTGGCCGAATTTTTTCTGGACGAACTGCTGCGCCACGGCGTGACCACCGCACTGGCTTTCGCCACCTCGCACCCGAGTTCGGTGAACGCCATGTTTGAAGCCGCGCGGGCCCGGGGCGTGCGCCTCATCACGGGCAAAGTGCTGCAAGACCGCCACAGCCCGGACGGTGTGCGCGACGACACCGAGCAAAGCCTGATCGACACCGAAACGCTGATCCAGCGCTGGCACGGCGTGGACCGCCTGGGCTACGCCATCACACCTCGTTTTGCACCCACCAGCTCGCCCGAGCAGCTGCGCGGCGCCGGCGAGCTGGCCGCGCGCTACCCCAGCGTGTGGGTGCAGTCGCATGTGGCCGAAAACCGCGACGAGGTGCGGTGGGTGGCCGAGTTGTTCCCGCATGCGCGCAGCTATTTGGGCGTGTACGCCGACGTTGGGTTGCTGCGCGAGCGCGCCATTTACGCGCACTGCATCCACCTGGACGCCGCTGACCGCGCCCTCATGGAACAAACGGGCGCCGCAGCGGCCATCAGCCCCACGAGCAATCTGTTTCTGGGCAGCGGATTTTTTGACTACGCCGCCGCCGACGCCGCCAGCATGCGCTACGGCTTGGCCAGCGACGTGGGCGGTGGCACCAGTTTTTCACCGTTTCACACCATGCTGGCGGCCTACTATGTGGGCCGCGAGGGCCACACCAAGACCGGCCTGAGCCTCACCCCTGGCCAGCTCTGGTGGCAACACAGCGCCGGCGCTGCGCTGGCGCTGGGCCTGGCCGGTGTGGTGGGCAACTTGCAGCCGGGTTGCGAAGCCGACTTCGTGGTGCTCAACCCGCAGGCCACGCCGCTGCTGGCGCGCAAGACTGAGCAGGCCAACAGCCTGGACGAGCTGCTGTTTGCGCTGATCGTGCTGGGCGACGACCGGGTGGTGGCGCGCACTGTGATCGCCGGACCAAGCACGCACTGAAGCCACAGCGCGTCCCAACGTGCGTGCGTCCGCGCGCTGGGCTGTGCTGCTGGCAGGGCCGGGGGCTATCCGTACTTGAGTTCGGTGGCCTTGCCCCAGAACACCCGGTACATGAACACGGTGTAGCCAATGATCACCGGCAGCGTGATGATCACACCGATGAAGATCACGTTGAGCGAAGCGGTGCTGATCGCCGCTTCCCACACCGTCATGCGGCCGATCACGATGTCCGGGAAGATGCTGTAGGCCAGACCAAAGAACGCCAGCACGAAGATCAGCACCGTGTTGCCGAACACCAGCCAGCCATAGCCCGCCGCCACCAATGCGGGGCGCGTCACCACCCAGCGCATGGCGAAAAAGGCCAACGCGCACATGAGCGGGACCGGCAGCAAGGCAAACACCTGCGGCACGCCAAACCACTTGTCAATCACCCCGGCCTTCACCAGCGGGGTCGCTGCCGAAATGCCGAGCAATGCTGCAGCCATGGGCCACATCACGCACCGCGCCCAGTGCACAGCCCGCTGCTGCAAATTCGCTTCGGTTTTCATGATCAACCAGCCCGCACCCAACAGCACGTAGGCCGCCGGTAACGTGAGTGCAATACCCAGGCTGAAAGCCCAGCCCAGGGCACCGGGGGCAAAGCCCGTGACGTAGCTGCCCAGCATCCAGCCCTGCGCGGCAGAGGCCATGAGCGAGCCGGTGAAAAAGGCGCGGTTCCAGAACGGCTTGTAGCGCGTGGGTGCCTTCACGCGAAAATCAAAAGCCACGCCGCGCAAGATGAGTCCGATCAGCATCACCGCCACCGGCAGGTACAGCGCTTGCAGCACCAGTCCGTGCGCAAACGGAAACGCGATGAGCAACACGCCCACGCCCAACACAAGCCAGGTTTCATTGGCATCCCAAAACGGGCCAATGCTGGCAATCATGGTGTCTTTCTCGCTGTCTTTGGCCAGCGGTAGCAGCAGGCCGACCCCAAGGTCGTAACCGTCCAGAATCACATAGGCCAGAAGGCTCAGGCCCATGACAGCCAGGAAAAACAGCGGCAGGAATTCAGCCCACGTCATGTCACACCCCCGCCTTGCCCAGCAGCGCACCCTTGGACTTCTCGGGCGCATGCTCTTTCGGGTGCTCGGCCATGTACTTGAGCACGCCCACGTAGGTGACCAGCAGCAGACCATAAACAAGCAGATAGGCGGTGAGTGTGAGCGCAATGTAGGGCGGCGGCACAGTGGTGGCGGCTTCGCTGGTGCGCATAAGGCCGTAGACCAGGTAGGGCTGGCGACCAATTTCGGTCACGTACCAGCCCGCGAGCGTGGCCACCCAGCCGGAAAATGCCATGCCCGAGAGCACCCACAGCAGCGGCCGCGACAGTGCCACCTCGGTTTGCCTGCGCTGCTTCCAAAGGCGCCAGGCGGTCCAACCGGCAACGAACAGCATCAGCGTGCCCACGCCCACCATCACGCGGAAGGCATAGAACACCGGCGCTACCGGCGGGTGCGAGCCCCGAAAATCGTTGAGACCCTTGATCTCGCCGTTTAGATCGTGGGTCAGCACCAGGCTGGCCAGTTTGGGAATTTCGATCGCGAAGTGGGTGGTCCGCTCGGTTTCATCGGGTATGCCGAACAAGGTCAGTGGTGCGCCGCGCTGGGTTTCCCAGATGCCCTCCATGGCGGCCACCTTGGCCGGCTGGTGCTCCAGCGTGTTGAGGCCGTGCAAGTCTCCCGCAAAAAATTGCAAGGGCATCGCGGCAGCGGCGGTGAATACCGCAGCACGCAAGGCCTTGTGGGTGCCGCGTGTGGCACTGCCTTTGAGCAGTTGCCAGGCGCACAGGCCAGCGATCAGGAACGATGCAGTCAGGGTCGAGGCCAGCAACACATGTGCCAAGCGGTAGGGGAAAGAAGGGTTGAAGACCACGGCCAGCCAGTCGGTGGGGATGAACTGGCCATTGACCAGCTCATAGCCTGCGGGCGTGTGCATCCACGAGTTCAGGCTCAAAATCCAGAACGCCGACATGGTGGTGCCGATCGCCACCAAAAAGGTGGCGATCAGGTGCGCCCGTTCGCTGACCCGGCTGCGTCCAAACAGCATGATGCCCAGGAAGCTGGCTTCTAAAAAGAACGCGGTCAGCACCTCGTAGCCCAGCAGCGGGCCCGAAATGTTTCCCGTGCGTTCCATGAAGCCTGGCCAGTTGGTGCCAAACTGAAAACTCATCACGATGCCCGAGACCACGCCCAGCGCGAAGGTGAGGGCAAACACTTTGGTCCAGAAGTAATATGCCTCTTCCCATGCCACATCCCGCGTCTGCACCCAGCGCATGCGGAAGAACAGCAGGAACCAGCAGAGTGCGATCGTGATCGTTGGAAACAGAATGTGAAAACTGATGTTTGCCGCGAACTGAATGCGCGACAGAATGAGGGCGTCTAATTCCATGGTGAGGTGCTCTCGGGGTGGGGAGGAATCAGGCGGTGTGGCGACCTGTATCGCCTGCCGCAGGCTTGCTGCTGCGGCCGGTGATGCGGTCTTTGAGTTCCAGTACTTTGGTTACGGTGCTGCCCATGCCCATCAACTGCAGGGCCGTTTCTGGCGCGAGCTTTTGCACATCGTCAAACCAACTCATCAAGCGGTCGATCAGTTCGTGCATCTCGCGCATGCGTTGCTGGGCGTGGCGCTCGGCTTCGCCATTCGGGGTTTGCAGCAAGGCCGATCGAAGCATCGACAGCGTGGGCTCAATTTCACGTCGGCGGCGTTCCTCAGCCAGCACGCGAAAAATCTCCCATACATCCTCTGGGGCGTCGAAATATTCCCTGCGGTCACCCGGCAGGTGGCGCAGGCGCACCAGGCGCCACGCCTGAAGTTCCTTCAGGCCCATGGATACATTTGAGCGGGAAAAGCCCAGCGCATCCGCGATGTCGTCGGCGTGGATGGCGGTTTGCGAAATGAAGAGCAAGGCGTAAATTTGCCCGACCGTGCGGTTGATGCCCCAGCGGCTGCCCATCTCGCCAAAGTGGTTCACAAACTCGCGGCTGAGGGCTGGAAGGGGGGTGGGTGTCGACATGTGGATTCCTTGTGTTCGTGAATTTTCAGTAATTACTGAAAACCCTGAACGGGTTCAGGTCTTTCGACGCCTGACCTGCCTACAATCACCGGCAGCTAACCCCGGAGCACACCAGCATGAGTATCAAGAGCGACAAATGGATCCGCCGCATGGCCGAGCAGCACGGCATGATCGAGCCCTTCGAGCCGGGCCAGGTCCGACACAATGCCGCCGGCGAAAAAATCGTGAGCTACGGCACCAGCAGCTACGGCTATGACATCCGTTGCGCGCCCGAATTCAAGGTGTTCACCAACATCCACAGCACTGTGGTGGACCCTAAGAACTTTGATGAAAACAGCTTTGTCGACATCAACAAGGATGTGTGCGTGATTCCGCCCAACAGTTTCGCGCTGGCGCGTACCCTGGAATATTTCCGCATTCCGCGCAATGTGCTGACCATCTGCTTGGGCAAAAGCACCTATGCGCGCTGCGGCATCATCGTCAATGTGACCCCGTTCGAGCCCGAGTGGGAAGGCTATGTGACACTGGAATTCAGCAACACCACGCCGCTGCCGGCCAAGATCTACGCCGGCGAAGGCTGCGCGCAAGTGCTGTTTTTCGAGAGCGACAAGGACGATGTGTGTGAGGTCAGCTACAAAGACCGTGGTGGTAAATACCAGGGTCAGGTGGGCGTGACGCTGCCCAAGACCTGATCGTTTCGCCCAGCCAGGCCGGGGGGCGGGTCATTTGTGGCTTGACCTGCATCAAAGCGGTGCAGCCTGACACCAGATAACATTGCATTTTTTTTGGATGGCGCCCATGATGGCGCTGCTGCGTGTCCATTGTCACTTGGTCATTGGCTGACTGACATTTGTGTGTACTGCATGCCTCCGTGTGTGCCCCTCAGGGGCCCAATCCCTGTCTCCCCCATGTCTCAAAATTCTCCGTCGTTCCAGCACCCAGAGCCCATTCCGTTGGGGCAACCCCTGCCGCACCGCAAGGTGATCCGTGGCTGGCTGGCACCCATCGTTGAGCGCCGCACCGCGTTGGCGGTGTTTTTGCTGCTGCTCGATCTGGTTATTTACGCTGCACTGATGGCGGGCACCGTGCTGCTGGAGGTCTGGTGGGCCAAGCTGTTGAGTGGCATGGCTGCCGGTTTCATGATCGGGCGGTTGTTCGTCATTGGGCACGACGCCTGCCACCAGAGCTACACCCCGCATCGGCGGCTGAACCGCGTGCTGGGTCGTATCGCCTTCACCGTATCGCTCACGCCCTACAGCCTGTGGGAGGTGGGGCACAACGTGGTGCACCACGGTTACACCAACCTCAAGGGCGTGGATTTCGTCTGGGCACCGCTCACCAAGTCGGAGTTCGATGCCTTGTCGCCCGGGCGCCGTGTGCTGGAGCGGCTCTATCGCAGTGGCCTGGGGCCGGCGTTTTACTACCTTATTGAAATGTGGTGGTTGCGCATGTTCTTCCCGCGCAAGACCTACATGGGCACGCAGCGCAAGGAATTCATGTGGGACGGCGTGTATGTGGTCGCTACGGCCGTGGTGTGGATCGGTGCGCTCGTGGCGGCGGCTTTGGCGACCGGGCAATCGGTGTGGGCGCTGCTGGGTTATGGGTTTGTGGTGCCTTTCATGTTCTGGAACGCCATGATCGGTTTCGTGGTGTACGTGCATCACACGCACACCGCCGTGCAGTGGCACGATGACAAGGCCGCCTGGGCCAAGGCAGCTCCGTTTGTTTCGACAACCGTGCACATGACCTTTCCCATGCGCATCGGCGCGCTGATGCACCACATCATGGAGCACACAGCGCACCATGTGGACATGAGCATCCCGCTTTACAAGCTGGAGGGTGCGCAACAGTTGCTGGAAGAAGCGTTGCCGGGACGTATCATCGTGCAACGGTTCTCTTGGGCTTGGTATTTCGAGACGGCACGCAAGTGCAAGCTCTACGACTTCACCCGCCGCTGCTGGACCGATTTTCATGGGCGTCCCACCAGTGATTTCAAGCCTGCAGTGGCGTGAGTGCCGCACTCAGGATTTTTTTCCTGAGCTTGATGCACAAAAAGCGCTGCCAGGCAGCGCTTTTTGTTTTTTGGTGGTGGTGTGCCGGGCATGGGCGCACACTTGCGAGTGACGGTTCCGCTGCAAACGGACTACTTGAACCTAGAAACGGCAGTTGACCGCGCTCTTTCCGCTGAAAAGGCCCATGAATATGGACGATTTTGACCACCGCGGCGCTCACCTTCCAGGTGACGGCGCTACAGATCCGTTTGAGCCGCCAGGCAGTGCGCTGGCCGCGTTGCTCCTTCTTGCTGGCAGTAGCCAGCGGCGGCGTCGCGCCTTGCCAGCACACCCTCTGACAGCCCACTCGGGCCTGTCCAACAGCCGTTTCTAGGTTGAATGCTGACCGGGGAGAAATCATGCCTTTCCAATCCTTTTGCCGTATGCAACGGACTGATCAACCCTTGGAAGCCTCACTGGCTTGGCCACCATGAAGTGGGGCCGCAACCGACAGTCGGACCAGGTGGAAGACAGGCGTTCACAGCCCGGTGGGGGTGGCCTGCCCACGGGCGGTGGTCGTCGCGTCGGGGGCAAGGGCATTGGTCTGGGCACCATCGTCATCGCGCTGGTGGCTGGCTGGATCTTTGGCATCAACCCGATGACGATTCTGGGCGCTTTGGGTGGCGGCGACTTCTCGCCTCTGCCACAAACCCAGACCGCACCGGCGCCCACCCGGCAGCCCACCGACGACATGGGCCAGTTTGTAGCGGCTGTGCTGGGGGGCACCGAGGATGTCTGGAGTGAGATTTTTCGCCAGGGCGGCAGCGAATACCGCAAACCCCGCCTGGTGCTGTTTCGTGGCGCCACGCCCACAGCCTGTGGCACCGGTCAATCGGCCATGGGTCCGTTTTACTGCCCGGGTGACGAAAAGGTTTATATCGACCTGAGTTTTTACGATACCTTGCGCCGCGAGTTGGGTGCCCCCGGTGACTTTGCTCAGGCTTATGTGATCGCACATGAGGTGGGCCACCATGTGCAAAACCTGCTGGGTATCACCGACAAGATGGAGCAGATGCGAGGCCGCGTCAGCCAGCGCGAGTACAACGCCCTGAGTGTTCGCCTGGAGTTGCAGGCGGACTGCTTTGCAGGCATCTGGGCCCACCACAACCACAAGACGCAGGCCATTCTGGAGCCGGGTGATGTGGACGAGGCCTTGAACGCCGCTGCTGCCATCGGCGACGACGCGTTGCAGCGCAAGAGCCAGGGCCAGATCGTGCCTGACAGCTTTACCCATGGCACCAGCGCGCAGCGCCAGCGCTGGTTTCATACCGGTCTGGAGCATGGCCAGGTGTCGTTGTGTGACACCTTCAGTGCACGCAGTCTGTGACCTCTACAGACCAGTCATGCGTCGAGTGATTGGATGATTTGCGGTCATAGTGAGACAATAAGAGGATAACCCGTACAGAAATGACCCAATCTTTTTCCGAACTTTCTCTTTCCCCTTCGCTGGAACGTGCCGTGGCCGAAATGGGCTACGAGACCATGACGCCAATCCAGGCGCAGGCCATTCCGGTGGTGCTGCAGGGTCGTGACGTCATGGGCGCCGCCCAGACCGGCACAGGCAAGACTGCTGCTTTCACGCTGCCTCTGCTGCAGCGCATGATGAAGCACGAAAATGCCTCCACCTCGCCCGCGCGGCATCCGGTGCGCGCCTTGGTGCTGTTGCCCACCCGCGAGTTGGCCGACCAGGTTGCCGAGCAAGTCAAGTTGTACGCCAAATACACCCACCTGCGCAGCGCGGTGGTGTTTGGTGGCATGGACATGAAGCCCCAGACCGCCGAGCTGAAAAAAGGCGTGGAAGTGCTGGTGGCCACACCCGGGCGCCTGCTGGATCACATTGAAGCCAAGAACTGTGTGTTGAACCAGGTCGAATACGTGGTGCTCGACGAAGCCGACCGCATGCTCGACATCGGCTTTCTGCCCGACCTGCAGCGCATCCTGAGCTACCTGCCCAAGCAACGCACCACCTTGCTGTTTTCGGCCACCTTCTCGCCAGAAATCAAGCGCCTGGCAGGTAGCTATTTGCAGGATCCGGTGACGATTGAAGTGGCGCGCTCCAACGCCACGGCCTCCACCGTTGAGCAACATTTTTACCGGGTAGACGACGACGACAAGCGCAACGTGCTCAAGAAAATCTTGAAGGAGCGCGACCTCAAACAGGCCTTTGTGTTCGTCAACAGCAAGCTGGGCTGTGCCCGCCTGGCGCGCTCCCTGGAACGGGAAGGCTTGAATACCACGGCCTTGCATGGTGACAAGAGTCAGGACGAGCGCCTGAAGGCGCTGGAGGCCTTCAAGAGCGGCGCAGTGGATCTGCTGGTGTGCACAGATGTAGCGGCCCGTGGCCTGGACATCAAGGACGTACCGGCGGTGTTCAATTTTGACATCCCGTTCAACGCCGAAGATTACGTGCACCGCATTGGCCGTACCGGTCGGGCCGGCGCCTCGGGCCTGGCGGTGTCGTTTGTCAGCGCTCGCGATACGCGGCTGATGGGCGATCTGGAAAAGCTGTTGGGCAAAAAGCTGGAACTTGAACCGCTGGAACTTGAAGCGGATCTGCGCCCAGCCGGTCATTTCAACGATGGCCAGCGCGCCTGGAAAAAGCCTGAAAACAACGAAGGTCGAGAGATTCGGGCTGATCGCGAAAGCCGCGCTTCGCGTGAATCTTCTGGCGATGCACGACCAGGCGGGCGCTACCCGCGTCCGTCCCGGGCACCGCTTGACCCCTTGTTCGACAAACCTTACGAGCCCAGTGTGGGGACAGCCGTGAAGCCCTCCTGGGAGGCTTCGCAACCCGCCGCAGCACGCAGTCTGTCTCCGAATATCAAATCACGCAAGAAAGTGCCGGCGTTGTTCAAGAGCGCGCCGGCACCGGTGCAGGTCCCTGAAGGTTCGGCAGCGGCGTCCAGCGCAGTGGCCCCCGCGACCGAGGGGCGTTGAGCCTCGCAGGCTCGTTCGCCGTGTTGCCTCAGTCTTTGCAGGGCTGGCGCGCTTGCGCGCACCGGACCGATAGCAGTTCAAAGCTGCCCGGTGCGTCGCCCATACGTGCCGCCGTCAGGCAGCCGCCCCACACACAGCCGGTGTCCAGCGGTAGCACGTCTTCGCGCTGCACGGCGCCCACGGTGGACCAGTGGCCAAAGGCCACCGGCACGCCAGCTGTGCGGCGCCCGGGCACGTCAAACCAGGGCATGAACCCGTGTGGTGCGTTGTCAGCACCGTCTTTGGCGTCAAATTCCATGACGCCCTGGGCTGAACAAAACCGCAGCCGTGTCAGCGTGTTGACAATCACGCGCAGGCGTTCGTCGCCGCGCAGGCTGTCGCTCCACAGATCGGGCTGGTTGCCGTACATGCCGTGCAGAAACTCGGTCCAGTCGGGGCTGCGCAGCACGGACTCCAGCTCGCCCGCCAGCGCCAGCGTCTGGTTCCGGTCCCATTGCGGCAGCACGCCGGCATGCACCATCAGCCAGCCGTGTGCGTACAGGGCCATCGGGCGGTGGCGCAACCAGTCGAGCAGGACCCTGCGGTCGGGAGCCGCCAGGATGTCAGCCACGGTATCGCTGCGGTGCGGCTTGCGCACGCCGTGCGCGACGGCCAGCAGGTGCAGGTCGTGGTTGCCGAGCAGGCAGTGGACTGAGCTCTCCAGCGCCATCAAGCGGTGCAGCACGTCCAGCGACTGCGGACCCCGGTTTACCAGATCACCCAGCAGGTACAGCGTGTCGCGGCTGGGTGAAAAATCAACGGTTTCGAGCAGTCGTCCCAGGGCTTCATCGCAGCCCTGCACATCGCCAATCATGTAAAGTGCCATCGGCCGATTATGGACATCCTCCTCATTGTTTTCCTCACGCTGGTCAACGGCGCATTCGCCATGTCCGAGCTGGCGCTGGCCTCCAGCCGCAAGGCACGCTTGGCGGCCATGGCCGAGGCCGGGGACAAGGGTTCCATCACTGCGCTGAAGTTGCTGGAAAACCCGACCCAGTTTCTGTCCTCGGTGCAGGTGGGCATCACCTCCATCGGCATGCTCAACGGCATCGTGGGTGAAGCCGCTTTCAGCGGCAAGCTGGCCCTTTGGCTGCAAACCTTTGGCTTGGCGAGCACCACAGCGAACGTGACGGCCACGGCCGTGGTGGTGGTGGTCATTACCTTCATCACCATTGTGTTTGGCGAGTTGGTGCCCAAGCGCATTGGCCAGCTCTACCCCGAGACCGTGTCGCGCTGGGTGTCTCGCCCCATGGCCTTTGTGGCCCAGGCCGCCAAGCCGTTTGTCTGGCTGCTGACGCACACCACACAAGGCATGCTCAAGCTGCTGCGCATCGACACCAACGCCGTGCAGCATGTGACCGAAGAAGAGATCAATGCCAGCCTGGAAGACGGCGTGGACGCGGGCATTATTGAAGAGCACGAACACCAGATGGTGCGCAATGTGTTCTTGCTGGACGACCGCCAGCTCACTTCCATCATGGTGCCGCACGCCGACATTGAGTGGCTCGATGCGCAGGACGGCATTGACGTCGCGGTGCAGAAAGCCTGGACTACTGGCCACTCGTGGTATCCGGTGTGCCGGGGCGGTCTCGACGATGTGGTGGGTGTGATTCACCTGCCGCGCATGCTGGCCTTGCAGGCCGAAGGCGACAACGAATCGCTCATGCGCCATGTGCAGCCGGCTGTTTTTGTACCCGAAACACTGTCTGGCATGGAGCTGCTGGAGCAGTTTCGAGCGCGCGCCACGCGTATGGTGTTTGTGGTGGACGAGTACGGTGTGGTGCAGGGCTTGCTCACGCCTCTGGACATGCTCGAGGCGATCACGGGTGAGCTGTCCCCCGGAGCGGCGGTGAAAGCCTGGGCGACCCAGCGTGAGGACGGTGCCTGGCTGGTGGATGGGGCCATGCCGGTAGCCGAACTCAAGGCCCGGCTGGACATTGATGAGTTCCCTGACGAAGACCGGGGTCGCTACAACACAGTGGCCGGGCTGATGCAGACCGTAGCGGGTGATCTGTTGCACCAGGGCGACCGTGTAGACGCTTCAGGGTGGCGCTTTGAGGTGCTGGTCCTGGATGGCCGCCGCATCGACCAGGTGCTGATCTCGCGCCTGTCCGAGCCCGAAGCCACCGGCTGACGCGGCACCGGGGTGCTGGCTCAGACGGAGGTTGTGGGGCGGTGTTCGCGATGCTCAAACAGCCAGGCCTTGAAGGCCAGCGCTGCGGGCGAGAGCCGCTTGCCACGCGGGTACACCACGTGCCAGCGGCGGATCAGCGGAAACCCCAGAACATCGAGCAACACCAGTTCGCCCAGTGCCAGTTCTGACACCACCGTGGTGCTGGAGAGCACCGCCAGCCCCAGGCCACCGGCCACGGTTTGCTTGATGGCTTCGTTGCTGCCGACCTCAAGCCGGGTTTTCAGCGTGATGCCCTGACTGGCGAAAAACTTCTCGGACGTGAGCCGGGTACCCGAACCGGGCTCGCGCAAGATGAAGGGTTCGTTCATCAGCCGCTGCGGTGACAGTTTCTTTTTTCCCACCAGCGGGTGGTTGGGCGGTGCTACCAGCACCAGCGGGTTGTCGGCAAAGTCTTCGCACACCACATCCATCTGTTCGGGCGGCTGGCCCATGATGTAGAGGTCGTCCTGGTTGGCGGCCAGGCGCTGCAGCAGGTTTTCCCGGTTGCCCACGAGCATGGCCACGTCAATGCCCGGATGTGCGGCGCAAAAGCCGCCCAGCAGCTTGGGTACGGTGTATTTCACGGTGGTCAGGATGGCGAGCTTCAGGCTGCCACGCTCCACGCCTTGCAGCGCCGCCAGATCCTGGGACAGCCGCTCCATGCGGCCCTCGATGTCCTGACAGGCCTCGGCCAGCGTCTGGCCAGCAGCGGTCAAAAAGATCTTTTTCCCCAGCTGCTCAAACAGCGGCTGCCCCACCGTTTCCGACAGTTGCTTGACTTGCAGCGAGAGCGTGGGGGGTGACAGGTGCAGCTCTTCAGCCGCGCGTGCAAAGCTGCTGTGTCGTGCTACCGCCAGGAAGATGCGCAGCTGGTGCAGGGTGGCGTGGCGCAGGTTCATGGTTTACTTTAATAAAAGATAACGATGTAAACATTTTACTTTTATTTATCTTCTGTGATGGCCACAATCCGCATCAGTTCAGCGCACATCCAACCCAAAAAATGGGGCGCACTGGGCGCCCCATTTGCAACCCACCAGTTTTCAACGAGGAGTGAACATGGCTGTCAAGACTTACAACGCCGGCGTCAAGGAATACCGCCAGACCTACTGGATGCCCGAGTACACCCCCCTGGATACCGACATCCTGGCGGTGTTCAAGATCACGCCGCAGCCTGGTGTGGATCGGGAAGAGGTGGCGGCCGCTGTGGCGGCCGAATCGTCCACCGGCACCTGGACCACGGTGTGGACCGATCTGCTGACCGATATGGACTACTACAAGGGCCGCGCCTACCGCATCGAGGACGTGCCGGGCGACGACACCTGCTTCTACGCCTTTGTGGCCTACCCCATCGACCTGTTCGAAGAGGGTTCGGTGGTCAACGTGTTCACCTCGCTGGTGGGCAACGTGTTTGGTTTCAAGGCGCTGCGCGCCCTGCGCCTTGAAGATGTGCGCTTCCCCATCGCCTACATCAAGACCTGCGGCGGTCCTCCCCTGGGCATCCAGGTCGAGCGCGACATCATGAACAAGTACGGTCGCCCGCTGCTGGGTTGCACCATCAAGCCCAAGCTGGGTCTGTCGGCCAAGAACTACGGCCGCGCCGTCTACGAGTGCCTGCGCGGTGGTCTGGACTTCACCAAGGACGACGAAAACATCACCAGCCAGCCCTTCATGCGCTGGCGCCAGCGGTTCGATTTCGTGCAGGAAGCCACGCTGAAGGCCGAGCGCGAGACCGGTGAGCGCAAGGGCCACTACCTGAACGTGACCGCCCCCACGCCCGAAGAGATGTACCGCCGCGCCGAGTACGCCAAAGAGATTGGTGCGCCGATCATCATGCACGACTACATCACCGGCGGCTTCTGTGCCAACACCGGCCTGGCCAACTGGTGCCGCGAGAACGGCATGCTGCTGCACATCCACCGCGCCATGCACGCCGTGATCGACCGCAACCCGCACCACGGCATCCACTTCCGCGTGCTGACCAAGATCCTGCGCCTGTCGGGTGGCGACCACCTGCACACCGGCACCGTGGTGGGCAAGCTCGAAGGCGACCGCAACTCCACCCTGGGCTGGATCGACCTGCTGCGCGAATCCTTCATCCCCGAAGACCGTTCGCGCGGCATCTTCTTCGATCAGGACTGGGGTTCCTTGCCCGGCGCGTTCGCGGTGGCCTCGGGTGGCATTCACGTCTGGCACATGCCCGCACTGGTGAGTATCTTCGGTGACGACTCGGTGCTGCAGTTCGGTGGTGGCACCCTGGGCCACCCCTGGGGCAACGCGGCCGGCGCCTGCGCCAACCGGGTGGCGCTGGAAGCCTGTGTGCAGGCCCGCAACGAAGGCCGCCCGCTGGAGAAAGAGGGCAAAGACATCCTCACCGCTGCCGCAGCGCATTCGCCCGAACTCAAGATCGCCATGGAGACCTGGAAAGAGATCAAGTTCGAGTTCGACACCGTGGACAAGCTCGACATCGCCAACAAGTGACCGGTGCACAGCGCATCCGGCCCCACCCCTCATCCCCTCTGAAAGGAAACTGACATGGCTGTCCAAGTTTACAAATCGACCCAGAAGTACGAGACCTTCTCTTACCTGCCGCCCATGACGGCCGAGCAGGTTCGTCGGCAGATCGCCTACTCCATCGCGCAGGGCTGGAACCCGGCGGTGGAGCACACCGAAAAGGGCACCGCCGCCACCAGCAACTTTTGGTACATGTGGAAGCTGCCCCTGTTTGGCGAGCAGTCGGTGGATGCCGTGCTGGCCGAGGTGGAGGCCTGCCACCGCGAGTTCCCCAACCACCTGGTGCGTGTGATCGCCTACGACAACTACTCGCAGAGTCAGGGCATGTCTTTCGTCGTCTACCGCTGAGCATAAAAGCTGCGGCCACTGGCCGCACCCAAGAACGGCACCGATCCCCATTGCAAGAGGTTTGACATGACATCCATTGGCTCAAGCGCAGTTCAAGTGACCCTGTCGGGTCGCGAATTGGCCCTGCAGCGGCGCCAGGCCATGGCTTTGCGCGGCAAGGCCGGCGTGGTCAGGTCCGCTGCGGCGCAGTCGGCGGCTGCCGCCGCGCCCAGGCCTGCGATGGCACTGGCCAGGCCGACGCCACGCACCGCCGTGGCTGCGCTGGATGCCGGGCGTTCGGCACCGGTCACGGCGCCGACGGCGAGCGCGGCCCGCCAGCGCCGTCAGGCCTTGAGCCAGTCGGGCAAATCGGCGTTGGGTGCACAGGCGGTGGCCACGCGCCCGGCGCGCAGCCGGGCACCGGTGGCCTCGCCGCAGCAAACGCTGGCCGCCTCCGATGCGCTGGCCGCCGACTGCGGTTGTGGTTGCAATGGCACGGGCTGCGCGATCGCTTCGGGCCCGATCGACGCATTCGCTGCGCAGCCCGCCTGCGGTGGGTCTGCGGCTTCATGTGCGCCCGCCATGGACATGGGCTCGACCCGCGCACTGGCCCGCGCCCGCCGTGTCGCCCTGGCCACCGACGGCAAAAAGGGCTTGGTGCGCGTGGCGCAGGCCACCCGGCTGGCCGCCGTGCTGCCCCAGCAAGACTGGCAGCAGGCGATTGAAAAAGGCGCTTCGGGCCGCGAGGTGGCCAAGCAGCGCCGCCTGGTGCGCGCTTTGGTGGGTCGTGCAGAAGTTGCTTCGACAGCACCCCGGCCCAACGGCCGCATGCGCGCCAAGAATGAAACCGCTGCTGCACCGCCCAAGGTGGCCATCGGTCACACGCTGTCCGGCCAGTCCGTCACCGGCACCCCGGTGGACAGCAGCCGCAAGGTGACGGGCAACGAAGCTGGTGCCTGCACCAGCGTCACCGGCACCGAATACCTGAGCCTGGAGCAGTTCAGCTCCGTGTGTGGCACGCGGCCTGCGCCGGGTCCGGCCAAGGTGGCGTTGAGCAGCACCCTGCGCGAACAGAAGGTGACCGGCACCGAGGTCGGTCGTTCCGCCCATGTGACGGGTGACGAGGCCGGATCGTGCCGCAGCGTCACCGGCACCGAGTACCTGTCGCGCGAGCAGCAGCAGACGGTTTGCGATGCCGTACCCCTGCCCGGCCCGCGCAAGGTCAGTGTCATGTCGTCGCAAGGCGGGCAAGCGGTTTCTGGTGTTGAGGTCGGGCGTTCCGTCAAGGTCACGGGCAACGAGCCCGGCGCCACCCGGCAGCTGACCGGCAGCCAGTACTTCAATGCCACCGACTTTGGCCAACCCGCTGGTCGCGAGGCGCCCCCGAAGGTCGCCACGGTGCAGACCCTGGCGGGCAGCACGGTCACCGGCACCGAAGTCGGCCTCAGCTCCAAAGTGACCGGTGACGACCGCGGTGGATGCCGTGCCGTCACGGGCACCGAGTACATCAGCGCCCGCCAGCAGGGGGCGGTGTGTGCCACCACCGAGCCGGTGCAACCCGTGCGCAAGGTGGGGCAGGACCAGACCTGGAACGACCAGACCATCACCGGCACCCGGGTCGGGCGCTCCAGGCAGGTCACCGGCGACGAGCACGGCGGTTGCGCACCCATCAGCGGCACGTCTTACATTGGGGTGCAGCAGTACCAGGGCTTTTGCGAACCCGCGCAACGTGACTCCCAGTGGGCACTCGGTCGCCGCGAAGCGCTGATCTCTGCCGCCACCGTGACGGGGGACCGTCCGGGGGCTGGTGGCAGCGCGATGACGGGTGACCAGCGCGGCGCCTGTGGCCCCATCAGTGGCACCCCGTATTTTGGCGCCGACAACCTGCCCCAGCAGTGCGGCACCAGCGGTCGATTTGTGGCCCCGGCTCGCCCGGAAAAAACCGCCACGCCAGCCGCCACGGCCAAGGACTTCAGCATCCGCCCACCATCGCGCCAGGCGCAAGAACGGGCATCGGGCGGCGTCACGGGTTCGGCCTTCAGTGGGCAGCGCATCACCGGCACAGTCAACAAAGGCGGCGGACTCATCACCGGCACACCCGAGTTTCGCCACCGCGAGAGCGTGCCCATGCCAGCGCCGCAGCGGGAAGAAGTCAGCGCGGCCACCCGGCTCACGGGTGAGGGCAGCCAGTCGGGTGCCCGCATCAGTGGCGCGGCCTGGCAGACTTCCGGTCGTGTGACCGGAACCGAAGGCACTTCATCGCTGGCACGCAACCCGTCGCAGCGCGGTGAGGCGCGTGGCCAGGGCATGTCGGCGCTGCAGTTCCGAAAAGCCGAGCGTG
This sequence comes from Hydrogenophaga sp., assembly GCA_018333605.1. Classification (GTDB taxonomy): domain Bacteria; phylum Pseudomonadota; class Gammaproteobacteria; order Burkholderiales; family Burkholderiaceae_C; genus Hydrogenophaga. The sequence continues at coordinate 21,600 of JAGXSV010000014.1, forward strand.
TCGAGCAGCCGCAGAGCCGGGTCACCGGTTCGTCGGGCAACACCGCCAAGGGTGCTGCCGTGACCCTCTCGGGCGGCGCACGCGGCTGAGTACCCAGACTCCAGGAACATCACAGTGAACACGCTCAAACGTCTTGCTGCCATGCGCTCTGTTGCAGGCCTGCGCCAGCCGCAGGACCTGGACAACCCGGCGTGTGTGGTGGGTGCCGACCAACGCTGCGAGCACGCGTTGGTGGACCAGGCGCTCAACGAGCGCCTGTATGCCTACGAGCAGCGGGTGCGCGGGCGCTTCGCACCCATCGTCGGCTTGCTCAAGACCTTGTCGGCGTTGCAGCACGAGCTGGACTTTGCGGCACGTGCCCAGCAGCTGGCGCATGCCCAACTGGGTTATGCGCTGCCGGATCGGCTGTTGAACGACGCCTGGATCGGTGGTCTGGACCTGCGGGCCCTGCATGCGCACTGCATCTTTTGCAGTTTCAAGGCCTGCATTGAAGGCGCTGCGACCGACCAGGCGCCCTGGCTGGAGCGCATGGTGATCGACGCGGCGTTCCTGCGCTCGTGCGGCTACCACACGGTGGACCTCAGCCCCTGTGCCGATGGTCGCCTGCAAGGCCTGCTGCCGTTCGTGCTGCGCATGGCGCCGAACGATGCGGTCACCGTCAAGGCTTACGCTGGGGCGTTGTTCGATGTCGAGGCCGATGTGGCCGACTGGACGCGCCGCGAACTGGAGCGTCTGAGCGGTGGTCTGGTGGGTGCCGAGAGCTGCAACTACCTGAAGATCGCGGTCTACCACTACAGCAGTTCCAACCCTTGTCACCAGGGCTGCGCCGCCCATGGCAGCCAGGACCACCTGGCCACGACAGCGGCCACCGCCAAACTTGATGAACTGCGCGCCGCGGTGGATAACAGCTTTGGCCGGGGTGCTGCGCCCGAGACGCTGCTGATCGGCATGGACACCGACACCGATGCGATTCGCGTGCACCTGCCCGACGAGCAGTCGGCCAACTGCCCGCTGCGCTATGTGGAGAGCGCGACGCTGTTCCGCGACACGCTGGGTTTGAGTGCGCCCGCTGCACGCGAGGCGATCACTCGGGCCGTGTCCAGCGCCGCGCGCGATGGCGGCCTGCGCCCCGGCATGCGTCAGCTCGTCGAGCGCCTGCTGGAGGCCAACTTGTCGCAGATCGAATACGTGATCCAGCACCACGAAGGTCGCTACGCCGACATCGGGCACAACGAACGCTTCATCTGCGCGGGCGAGGCCATGAGCGAGCTGCAGCTGCGCAACAAGTTCTATTTCGCCCACCTTGACACCGTGGAAGAGGGCGCGCCCGACCTGGACGTGGGCATCAAGATATTCACCGGGCTCAACGTCAGCCGCGGCCTGCCGGTGCCGGTGCTGGTGCACTTCCACTATGCGTCCCGCGTGCCTGGTGCGCGCGAACGCGCGATCAGCCGCTGTCGGCGGGTCAGGGCGGCCATCGAGTCGCGCTACGCCTCCCTGCATGCACAAGGGCTGCTGCATTGCCAGATGGCGGTGAGCGACCAGGACGGCAGCGAGCGCTGCACCTGGATCGACGTGGCCACCGTGGCCAGCGGTCATTGAAGTCCATCGGTGACAAGGGGCACATATGAAGATCATGAAAGTCGAGAAAACGCTGGTGTCGACGAACCGGATCGATGCGTTTGGGCATCGGCCCTTGCTGGTGGTGCAGGACAAGGCGGGCGGCGCGCGCAGCGTGGCGGTGGACGCCGTGGGTTGCATCCCCGGAGACTGGGTGATTTGTGTCGGTTCGTCGGCGGCGCGGGATGCTGCGGGGAGCCGCGAGTTCCCGTCCGATCTCACCATCGTCGGGATCATCGATCACTGGCAAGGGGAGACGGTCTGATGGACATCATGCGCGTCAAGGACGAGCTGGTGTGCACGCGCCGGGTGCCAGGCTTGCGGTCGGCTTCGCTTCGGGTGCTGGAGAACCAGCAAGGCGACCTGTCGGTGGCCACCGATGCGGTGGGTGTGCCGACAGGTAAATGGGTGTTCACCACCAGCGGCAGTGCGGCCCGGTTGGCGATGAGCGACCCGCAGGTCATCACCGATCTGAGCATTTGCGGAATCATCGATCAATGGGATCCGTGAGGCCGTGCTGGGCGGGTGGTGGGGTAGACGAAGGCCCTGAGACTTCGAGGTGGTTTGGTTTTGGTTCTGGTTCTTTTTTTGTTCATGAAGGAGTATTGAAATGGCTGATAACAGAGGCATTGCCCTGGGCATGATTGAGACGCGTGGCCTGGTGCCCGCCATTGAAGCGGCGGACGCGATGACCAAGGCCGCCGAGGTGCGTCTGGTGGGTCGCCAGTTCGTCGGTGGTGGCTACGTCACGGTGCTGGTGCGCGGCGAGACCGGTGCGGTCAACGCTGCGGTGCGCGCGGGTGCCGACGCCTGCGAGCGCGTGGGCGACGGCCTGGTGGCCGCGCACATCATCGCTCGCGTGCACAGCGAAGTGGAAGGCATGCTGCCCTCCGCACCGACCCCCTGATCTGGCTCCCAGATCCGATACCCACAACAATGCTCTGCGGAGCGATGGAGAACCTAAATGGCGAATGTACGAGCTGCGGTGAACGGAGTTGCCCTGGGCATGATTGAGACGCGTGGCCTGGTGCCCGCCATTGAAGCGGCGGACGCGATGACCAAGGCCGCCGAGGTGCGTCTGGTGGGTCGCCAGTTCGTCGGTGGTGGCTACGTCACGGTGCTGGTGCGTGGCGAGACCGGTGCGGTCAACGCTGCGGTGCGCGCGGGTGCCGACGCCTGCGAGCGCGTGGGCGACGGCCTGGTGGCCGCGCACATCATCGCTCGCGTGCACAGTGAAGTCGAAGGCATGCTGCCGAGCGCACCCGATGGCGAAGGTGGTGGCCTCGACGGCGAAATCACCATGGTGCGCAGCTGACCCCTTGACGGTCGTTGCTGACATCCTTGAACCATGAACGCTGATCCCCGCACCCTGGGTTGGCTGAGTCGGGCACTGACGCACGAACTCGGCGCCGTTCAGCAGTACCTGGCGCAGAGCGCGCTGGCGCGACTCTGGGGCGAGGTGCAACTGGCCGGGCATTTGCAGCGCGAGGCGGCTGAGGAGTTGGGGCACGTTGAGCGGCTCATGGAGCGTTTGATCTTGCTGGGGGTGGCCCCCAGCGCCAGCGGTCTGGCGCCAGCCCGGCTGGGACGCACGGTCGAACAATTGCTGCTGGCCAACCGGCAAATGGAATGCGACGCGGTGCGCCTGTACCAAGAAGCCCTGTGGCACGCCACCCGCGTGCGCGATGGCGACGTGGCTGACCTGATGAGGTCCATTCTTGAAGAAGAAATGGCGCATCTGGCCGACATCGAGCACCTCATGAAGGAGCAAATGAATCATGGTTGAACAACCCGATGGCTGGGAGTCCCGCGGCAAGCAGCCGACACTGTTCCGGCGCTTTGATTTCGAGCGTTACGGTCAGACGCGTGATTTCGTGGATGCGTTGTCGGCGCTGACCGAGGCGCAGGGCGTGCACCCGCAAAATATCAATTTCGGCAGCACCTATGTGAACGTGACGCTGGATCCGAACGCGACCGGTCTGGCCGATAGTGAGCTGGCGGTGCGTATCAACGCCCTGTACCCGCCTGCGGGGGCCTGACCATGCCGACCCAGGTCACGGCGGTCATCAACCAGAAGGGCGGCGCGGGCAAGACCACGCTGGCCATGAACCTGGCCGCCGGTCTGGCCCGGCGTGGCAACACGGTGGTGATCGATCTTGATCCCCAGGGCTCTTCGGTGCAGTGGGCCAGCCAGGGCAGTGCGCCGTTTCCGGTGCCGGTCAAGCAGCTTCAAGGCCAGTGGGATGCGCGCAGCCTGCGCCAGACGTTTCGGGCCTTTGCTTACGTGGTGCTGGACTGTCCGCCGTCGCTGGAGAGCCATGCCTCGGTGCAGGCCTTGCGCGCCTGCGACCTGGCCCTGATTCCGGTGTTGCCCTCGCCAGTGGACCTGTGGGCCAGCCTGCGCCTGCCGCTGGAGATTGAAGAGGCGCGCCGCCTGCGGCCTCAGTTGCAGGCCTACCTGGTGCTCAACCAGATGGAGCCGCAGAGCGCGTTGTCCGGTGCCATGACCGAAGCCCTGGCCGACTTCGGACTGCCGGTTCTGCAGGCCACCGTGCGGCGCCGTGCCGCCTTTCGCACCGCTGCGCTGGACGGCGTGTCGGTCTACCAGATGGGTGGGCGTGGCGCGCCCGCCGCCGCAGACATCGAAGCCATCATCCACGAGATTCTTGCACCATGACCAACTTGAAAAACAAGCTCTCGGCGAGTGTTCGCCAGGCCAAGGCCAGCACGCAGCCCGTTGCACCCGTGACCGCGAAAACCGGTCGCTCCCCGGCACCGAACGCCGCCGATGTGACTGCGCCCAAGCCCGTTGCCGCAAAGCCCGGGGTCACCCAGGCGACGACCCGCAGCGGCATCGCTTTTCCAGATCGCGTCTGGCCCGATTGAACCCAGGTTGAACCCTGTTCGAGGAGACCCCCCATGCCTAACGACTTCTACGCCAGAACCTATTCGCCGCGCCAGGAAGCGCTGGCGCGCGCCAGCCAGCAGACGCCCCAGACCTCGCTGCGCCAGGCCTCGGACACCACCGCGGTTGCCGAAGTGCTGGCGCCGCACCGGGTGCGCAGCGAGCCCTATTACCGGGCGGTGGCCGACGAGGTCGAGCTGTACGAGGCGGCGTACTCGGTGCGTATGCCCATGATGCTCAAAGGCCCCACCGGCTGCGGCAAGACCCGCTTTGTCGAGTACATGGCCTGGAAGCTGGACAAACCACTGATCACCGTGGCCTGCAACGAAGACATGACCGCCTCCGATCTGGTGGGCCGCCATTTGCTCGACGCCCAGGGCACACGCTGGCAGGACGGGCCACTGGCCGTGGCCGCGCGCCATGGGGCCATCTGTTACCTCGACGAGGTGGTCGAGGCGCGTCAGGACACCACGGTGGTGATCCACCCGCTGACCGATGCGCGCCGCGTGCTGCCACTGGAGAAAAAGGGCGAGCTGCTGCAGGCGCACCCCGACTTCCAGATCGTCATCTCCTACAACCCGGGCTACCAGTCGCTGATGAAGGACCTGAAACAGTCCACCAAGCAGCGCTTTGGCGCGCTGGACTTCAGCTACCCCGAGCACGACACCGAGGCCGAGATCGTGGCGCACGAGTCGGGCGTGGGCCTGGATGTGGCCAAGAAACTGGTGCACATCGGCGAGCGCGCGCGCAACCTCAAGGGCCACGGCCTGGACGAGGGCCTGTCCACCCGCATGCTGATCTACGCCGGTTCGCTGATTGCGCAAGGCGTGTCGGCGCTGGCCGCCTGCCGGGTGGCGCTGGTGCGCCCCATCACCGACGACCCCGACATGCGCGACGCGCTTGACGCGGCCGTGACCACCTATTTCTGACACCCACGACCGCACGGCACCCGTCCCATGGCCATCCACCTCGACGACCACGCTGAGCTTCTGGCGGATTTGCCGCACGACGCGCAGGACGTGCTGCGCGCGGCCTGGGGCGAAGCGGCGCGGGTGTTTTCGGCGCGCGGGCTGGACAACTACCTCAAGGGCGCGCTGGCCCTGCACCAGCTGGGGCGCGGCGAAGAACTGGTGGTGAGCTTCATCCAGACCATGCCCGAGGTGGCGCGCGCCATCGGCGAGGACGTGCTGCCCGACGTGGTCAACTTCCTGCTGGGCATGGCGTCCAAGACCTCGGGTGCGGTGCTCGCGCTGATCGTCGGCACGGCACCGCTGGCGGCCAGCCGTCTGGGTGACGAGGGGCTGTTTCGCCACTACCTGAACGTGCTGTCCATCGTGCTCGCACAGGCACCGCGCGGCCTGCGCCCGATGCTGGAGAACCTGGACCGCCTGCTGTCCCAGCTCACGCTGGGCGGGCTGCGGCGCTGGGTGATGTGGGGCGCGCAGGCCTACAAGGCCGACTTCGAGGGCCAGGTCAAATACTTCTCGCTGCAAGGCGGCGACGCGTTGTCGGTGCTGCAGCAAGAGCGCAAGGGCACCTTGTTCGTGGATGTGCAGCGCCGGCTCAACATGTACCTGCGCGCCCTGTGGGGCCGCGACTTCTTTCTGCGCCCGACCGCCGGCGACTACGAAAGCCGCGAGGGGCTCAAGCCCTACATCGAGCGTTTTTGTGTCCACATGGCCGATGCTTACGACGACTTTCGCCCCCAGGGCGATGCCACGCCAGACGGCGACGTGGTGGCAGGTTCTGAGGTCTACCGCGCCGTGGTCAACCACTGCGCGGCCCACCTGGTGTTCACGCAGGCGCCGTTGTCGCTGCAGACGCTGAACAACACGCAAAAGGCGATCATCGAGGTGGTGGAAGACGCGCGGGTGGAAGCACTGGCCTGCCGCCAGTTTCCCAACATGCGGGCCGCCTGGCTGGCCTTCCACCCGCAGCCCGACATGACCCAGCCACAGAGCCTGGGCGATCTGCTGAACCGCCTGGCGCGGGCCCTGCTGGACGAACAGTCGAGCGATCCGCACCCCTGGGTGCGGGAAGGGGTGGCGCTGTTTCGGGCCGAGTCCGACTTGTCTGGCAACCAGCTGAGCTGGAACATCGGCGTGGCGCTGGCGCACAGCCTGGGCCCGCTGGACCTGCCCGAATACAACCCGCGCACCGATGGCCTGCGCGCGCCCTACCGCGACGACAACCGCACCGTCTGGGCGTCCGAGGCCTACGACGAGGCAGCGGCGCTGGAGGCCACCTGGGCCCCGAAACAGGTGCGCAAGAAGGTCAGCCTGATGGAGATGGTCAACGAGACCAACAACGAGTTTGCCGGCGACGACGCGCAGGAAATCTGGGTGCTGCCGAGCGAGTTCTACCTCGACCAGGAAGGCGTGAGCATCAATTCGCTGGAGGGCCGAGCGCCGGTGGCCGACCCGGTGCATTACCACGAGTGGGACTATCAGATTCAGCTGGAGCGCCCGAGCTGGGTGACGGTGCTGGAGCGCCAGCCGCCGCTGGGCGATCTGGCGCTGATCGAGCAGATCGAGAACGAGCACAAGCCGGTGATGTCGCGCCTGAAGTTCCTGATCGGCTCCATGATCCCGCAAGGCATGCAGCGCATCCGCCGGGTCGAAGACGGTGACGAGCTGGACATCAATGCGGCCGTGCGCGCCATGATCGACATCCGCATGGGCCAGCAACCCGACACCCGCATCATGATGCGCAACCAGCGCAGCGAGCGCGACCTGGCGGTGATGGTGCTGCTGGACCTGTCCGAGTCGTGCAACGACAAGGTGCGCGGGCAGGACTACAGCATCATGGACCTGTCGCGTGCCGCCACGGTGCTGTTTTCGGACGCGCTGGACCGCATTGGCGACCCCTTCGCGCTGCACGGGTTCTGCTCCGACGGCCGGCACGATGTGCACTACCACCGTTTCAAGGACTTTGACCAGCCGTACAACGCCCTCGTGAAGGCGCGGCTGGCGGGCATGAAGGGCGCCTACTCCACCCGCATGGGCGCGGCCTTGCGCCACGCCGGCGCGGCGCTCAAGCTGCAGCCCAGGCGCAAGAAGGTGCTGTTCATCGTCACCGACGGCGAACCGGCCGACAATGACGTGCGCGACCCCCAGTACCTGCGCCACGACACCCAGCGCGCGGTGCAAGAGCTGGCGCGCGATGGCATCACCGTCTATGCCCTGAGCCTGGACCCGCACGCCGACCAGTACGTGGCGCGCATCTTCGGCGCCAAGCATTTCACCGTCATCGACCATGTGGAGCGCCTGCCCGAAAAGCTGCCGCTGCTCTACATGGGCCTGACCCGCTAAGGCGACCCATGGACATCAGCCTGCGCGCCTTCGTATTCATCGACTCGTTGCAGCCGCAACTGGCGTCGTACCTGGCCACCTCGTCGCAGGGCTTTCTGCCGATACCGGGCGACGCCTGCCTGTGGGTCGAGGTGGCCCCCGGCATGGCGGTGCACCGGCTGTCCGACATCGCGCTCAAGCGCACCAATGTGCGCATGGGCGAGCAGGTGGTGGAGCGCTCGTTCGGCTCGATGGAGATCCACTACCGCAACCAGAGCGAGGTGCAGGAGGCCGGGCGCATCATGCTCGAGCAGCTCGGTGCCCAGGAGAGCGACCGCATGGCCTGCCGCATCGCCTGGAGCGAGGTCATCTGCGCCGTCACCCCGGACCACGCCACGCTGATCAACCGGCAGCTGCGCAAGGGCTCCATGCTGCTGCCGGGCAAGAGCATGTTCATCCTGGAAACCGAGCCGGCCGGTTACATCGTTTATGCTGCCAACGAGGCCGAAAAGGCCGCCAACGTGACCCTGGTGGATGTGAAGGCTTTCGGCAGTTTTGGGCGCCTCACCATGATGGGCACCGAGGCCGAGGCCGAAGCGGCCGCGCAGGCCGCGCACCGCGCCATCGACCAGCTCAACCGCCAGGCCCGGCACGACTGAAGCCGTCGCCAACCCGCCACCGTCAAACCGCAACCCGGAGCCACCACCACCATGAACGCAGGCGTTTTTTCCACCTTGCTGGACCCGGCCATTCTGTTTTTCATCCTCGGATTGTTTGCTGCGGCGGTGCGCTCGAACCTGGAGATACCGGCCCAGATCTCCAAATTCCTGTCCCTGTACCTGCTCATGGCCATCGGTCTGAAGGGCGGCATGGCCTTGAGTGTGAGCGGCATCCAGCCGCAGATATTGCTCGGTCTGGGCATCGCCCTGTTGATGGCCTTTCTGGTCCCGGCCTACACCTATCCCCTGCTGCGCCTGAGGACCGACGGCTACAACGCCGCCGCCGTGGCCGCCACCTATGGGTCGGTGAGCGCCGTGACCTTTATTGCCGCCGGGCAGTTCCTGAACAACCAGGGCGTGGAGTTTGGTGGCTACATGGCGGTGGCCCTGGTGCTGATGGAGTCACCGGCCATCATCATGGCGGTGGCGCTGGCGGCCCATGCGCGCGGACAGGCGAACTTGCAAAGTGGTGCCGTGCCGGGGGCCGCTGGCGACAAGGTGTCCATGAAGAGTGTGCTGCACGAGGCGTTCACCGACGGTGGCCATCTCTTGCTGCTGGGCAGCCTGGTGGTGGGCACCGTGGTGGGGGTCAAGGGCTATGAAGTCATGAAACCCTTCACGGGCGACATCTTCAAAGGCCTGCTGGCCTTCTTCCTGCTGGAAATGGGTTTGCTGGTGGCGCGCCGGTTGCGCGAGATGAAGGGCATCGACCCCTTCTTCGTCGGCTTTGCCTTCGTGGTTCCCATGGTCAATGCACTGATCACCATCGGCCTGGCGCACTGGGCCGGTTTGTCCGATGGCGACACCCTGATGCTGGCGGTGCTGGCGGCCAGCGCGTCGTACATCGTCGTGCCGGCGGTGGTGCGCGCCGCCATTCCGGAGGCCAACCCGGGCATCTACTTCAGCATGTCGCTGGCCATGACCTTCCCTTTCAACGTGATCATCGGCATTCCCCTGTACTACCAGCTGGTTGTTTACCTGTAAGGAATGGCTTTGGCATACCCGCGTGCGTGATACCGCACACCACCATCAGATTGACGCACTGGAGACCCGATCATGCGATCCCTGGAACAGAAAAAACTGCTCACCATCATCACGGCCCACGCCTTCAAGAACATCGTGACCGAGGCCTTGAAGGCGCGCGAAGTGGGGGGCTACACCGTGGTGGATGCCACCGGCGTGGGCGCTTTCGGCGTCCAGTCGGGCGCACTCGACAGCGATTCCAATGTGCTGATCTACGTCATTCTGTCGGAAGCCCGTCTGAACCTTCTGCTGGAGGATATGGACGCGCTGATGACGCGCTCCTACCGGCTCAAGGTGATCGTGACCGACATTTCCATCTTGCCGCGCAAGAAGTCTGAGGGTGGTGTTTCGGGCTAGCCCGAAACCGCTGCCTCGGTCTGAGAAAAGAGCCCATGGATATCAACTCCTCCACCAAGAAATTGCTGTTCAATACGGTGCGGGTCGATACCGTGCTGGACGACGGCAGTGAGGGCTCGGGCACCGCGTTCGTGGTCAGCCATGTTCAAGCACGCGGCAGCCACACCTTCATCGTCACCAACCGGCATCTCGTCGACGGGGTGCGCCGCGGGGGGCTGGTGTTCACGCAGAAGCGCAACGGCCAGCCGCTGCTGGGCCAGCGCTTTCAGCTCAACATCGATGACTTTCCACAGGCCTGGTTCGGCCATCCCGATCCGGCGGTGGACCTGGCCATCGTGCCCATGCGCCCGCTGGAGCAGGCTGCCAACGCGCAGGGCGTGGAGCTGTACTACCAGCCGATCGACACGCGCCTGGTGCCCGATGAGGCCGCCACCCGCGCGCTCGACGCGCTCGAAGAGGTGCTGTTTGTGGGCTACCCCAGCGGCGTGTGGGACCAGGTGAACCTGATGCCCATCATGCGGCGCGGCACCACCGCCACCCCCATGGCGCTGAACTTCGAGGGCCGGGCCGAATTCCTGATCGATGCTGCCGTCTATCCCGGCTCCAGCGGCAGCCCGGTGTTCGTCTACCTGCCCGACACGCTGCGCCCGGCGCAGAGCGTGGGCAAGAAGTTCCTGTTCGCGGGCGTGGTGGCGGCGGTGTTCTTCCGCGAAGAAGCCAATCACCCGGTGGTGGCACCCGTGCCGCCCAACAACCAGGGCATGGTCATGGGCTCGGAAATGATCGATCTGGGCCTGGTCATCAAGTCCCAGGCGGTGGTCGAGGTCATCAACGCGTACCTGGGCAAATGGCTCGAATAGACCCATGGCAGGTCATAACAACAACCGTTCGGAGGCAACATGCAAGACAAGATGATTTACAGCGGCTTCAACCTGGATTCGCACGGCATGACCACGCTGGGGCGCGTCGTGCTGGACGCCTGGTTGTTCGATCTGCTGCCGCGCAGCGAAGACTGCACAGGCTGGGACCTGAACCGCATGCAGCAAGTCATGGACAAGGTATCGCTGGCCTGGGACGAACACGGCAGCCTGCCCAGCCGACTGCCGCCCGAGCTGCAACGGCGCCATGCCGAGTTGTATGCCTGGGCCGCCGCGCGTGGCCGGGGGCTGGGCTGGAACCCCGAGCTGGGCGAAGACGAGTAGGGCGTTGTGCGCGCCGCGTCCTGGGCGCTGTCTGGCCTGGCGCCGCGCCAGGCACCGTGCCTTTGTTGCTTGTTCATCGTTTGGGGGCACACCATGTCCGATTTTGATACCACCCGGTCGCGACCCAACAGGGAGGCGAGATGAGCTCAGAGACCACGCCCGCCAGCGGCTTTGCCGGGCTCAGGCACTGGCGCCATGACGCGCCAGCCGGTTTGCAGGTGGCCCTGCTGTGGATGCCGTTCTCGCTCGGGGTGGCGCTGGCCTCGGGCGCCCCGGCCATTGCCGGACTGATTTCGGCCATCGTCGCGGGCTTGCTGTATCCGCTGCTCGGGGGCTCGCACGTCACCGTCAGCGGCCCGGCGGCGGCGCTCGCGCCGGTGCTGCTGTGGGGCATGCTGCTGCTGGGGCACGGCGATCTGGCGCTGGGTTACCCGCTGGTGCTGGTGGCCATCGTGCTCACGGGCGTGCTGCAACTGCTGCTCAGCGCCCTGCGCGCCGGGCAGTACGCCGCCATGCTGCCGGCCACCGTGGTGGAGGCCATGCTCGCGGCGATTGGCATCATGATCATCGTGCGCCAGGTGCCGGCCTTGCTGGGTGCGCCGTCCGTGCCCGCCAAATCGGTGCTGGAGTCCCTTGCCCATTTGCCGCTGCAGCTGGCGCAAGCGCAGTGGCTGGTGGCGGCGGTGGGCATCGTCAGCCTGGGGTTGATGTTCGGCCTGCGGCGCCAGCTCGGCGGACTGTGGCGCTGGCTCCCGGCGGCCATCGTCGTGGCCGGCTTCGGCGTTCTGGCCAGCTCGCTGCTGGGTTTTGATGCGAAGCTGCGCATCGCCATGCCCGAGCATGTGCTGGACGGCATCCATTTCCCGGCGTTTGCCCATTTCCTGTCCAGCCCCGACCTGTGGCTGACGATGGCGCTGGTGGTGTTCACCTTCACCATGATCGACGGCGTGGAATCGGTCGCCAGCGTGAAGGCGGTGGACAAACTCGACCCCTGGCGGCGCAAGTCCGATGCCAACAAGACCCTGCGCGCCATGGGCGTGTGCAACCTCACCTCGGGCATGATCGGCGGGCTCACCGTGATCCCGAATGCCGTGCCCAGCCGCGCCAACATCGACGCCGGTGCGCGCACCCTGTGGTCCAACCTGTACAGCGGTCTGTTCCTGCTGTTGTTTGCCCTGGTGCTGCCCGATGTCCTCCGGCTCATCCCGCTGGCGGCCATCGCCGGCATCCTGATCTACATCGGCTGGCGCCTGTGCGAGCCGGCGCTGTTTGCGCGCATGCTGGCCATCGGCCGCGACCGCTTTGTGGTCTTCGTCGGCACCGTGCTGGCCATCTTGCTGACCGACCTGCTGCTGGGCATGTTCATCGGCGTGGCCATCGAGCTGGCGCTGCTGGTCTACCTGCTGATGCCCTCGCTGCGGCTGGTGCTCACCGGGCGCATGGACTGGGGCACTTCCAGCCGCCTGCTGTGGACCAATTTCACCAGCATGTTCCGCAGCCCGGTCATCAAGCACCGCAGCGAGGAGCACGCGGGCCAGACCGTGCACGTGCTGACACTGGGCTCGCTGGTCGGCTTCAACCTGCTGCCGCTGGAAAAAGCGCTGGCGCGCCTGCCGCAGAACGACGGTGTGCGGCTGCGCTTCACCGAGTCGGCGCGCATCATCGACCACACGGCGGCCGAGTTTCTGCAGCACTTCGAGGAAGAAGCGGCTGCCCACGGGCGGCCATTTTCGGTGGACGGGGTCGAGCACTTTCATGCCTTCTCGGCGCATCCGCTGGCCGCTCGCATGCAGGAAACCCACATTGCGCAGCAAATCGCTCAACGCGACGAACGGGCACAGCAGATGGCGGCGCTGGCCCAGCGGCTGGGACTGGCCTTCGCGCCGCAGGTCGCGTCCATCATCAACCGCCACGATTTTGTCTACCTGCGTCGCGGCGACCAGCGCGAGATCAGCAACCTCATGCACGGCGCCTGGGCCGGTGGGCAGATCCGGGTGTTCGACTACAGCCACACCTCGGCCCCCGACTACCACGTGCCGCACCGGCACACCCTCATGATGTATGAGCTGCCGGCCACCGTGACGCAGGCCGACTTTGTGCTCACGCCCGGGCATTATCTGGAGCGCTACCTCGTCAATCTGAGCGAGCACTCCGACATCGCCTCTGCACCGGGCTACCGGCTGTATGTGCCACCGGGTCAGGTGCCCCCGGACATCCCGTTGGCGGTGCAGGATGCGCTGGAGCGCATGGGTCCGCTCTACATCGAGATTCGCCGAGGTGTCGTGCTTGCCTTTTGCCCGCAGCGGGCACTGGAGGATGCGCAACATACGGAAATGCTCGCTGCGCTCGCAACGGCGCTCGCAGAACGCCCGGCAGCGGCCTGACAGTGTGACAGCAAGGCCAGCATCTGGCGGCCCAGCCTGGTGAGGCCTGAAGACATTTATCCCGGATGCCCGTGCGCTGGGACAGCGGTGCGGCGGCCACGCCGCAAGGCCACTGGGGTTTTCTTTTTCGCCGCATTTCGGGCCGCCACCGGCGTCCGGGATCGCTGGGCGACCACCCGCTCGCTGATCCACCGCAGTGGCAACGCCCCAACACGCGCGACATGCTCAGGCACCCTGATGCTGGGCCTGCTGGCCGGTCACCGACGCCACGCCCACTTCACCATGCTGCGTGGCGACGCCGTGGCCGCGCAAGCCCTGGGGCTCAACCGGACCCGCATGTGCAGGTCAGCTCGGCTGGGACAAGCCGCACACCCGCGTGCACGCCAGCGCCGCGCTGGGTCGACGGCTGGATGAACTCGGCGCTGGGCCTGGAGGCACAAGACCGGTGCAGGTGCGAGGCGGTTCGGGCTACGGCAACGAAGGCATCCTGCTGGAGTGGGAGCGTCGGGGCCAACCCCAGTTGCTGCGCATGAGGCAGACGGCCAACGTGCAGCGCCTGGTGGCGATGCCGCTCACCCGGCTGGACGGGAGCCGCCGGACAACCAGGACCGCCCGATGGCGGAGGACTGGCTGCAACTGTACGGCGGGAGCCACAAGCGTCGGGCGCTCATCCTGCACCAGCGCATCAAGGGCAGCCTCGAGCGCGAGCGCGTCGTCAACGGCAAGCAACTCATGCTGGATCTGGCGGACCCGAGCGTACATGCGGGGGAGCGGTTTAGTCCGCATATTTCACGCAAACAGCCACCTGCCTGCGCCATGGGGTGCCGCGGCGCAGTGTGTGCGCAAACGAGGCCGCGATGGGGACCGCAGCGAGGGCGCTGATCGCTCGCATGCGCCATGGGGTGCACCGCCCCTGCCCCGGTTTGGGTTGTGGGCCAATTTTCTGCCGTGGCGCGACCGGCCCAGTGCTCCCGCGGGCACAGGGTGGGTGCGCTGGCCGCTTCGCGCTCCACGCCCACGGCGGTCTGCAGGGCCACGTCCTGGCGCAGCGCGCCGTGATCGTTCAGGCCTTCCCAGCCCGGTGCCAGCCCGTATACCCGCTGGCGCAACATGCCGCACACACCGTGTCTGATCAGCAGCGGGCTGCGCGGATCGGCGCTGCAGCGTGCCGCCGCAGCCATCAAGCCGAGCTTGCGATCGACCTGGCCCAGCAGCATCACGCCGCCATCGCCGGTCATGCTGCCCCGTCGAATCGTCCCTCCACCCCACGTTGGCCCCATCGGCCCATGTCCAGCGCTCCAACGTCCATGTTTTCGCTACCGTTTGGCTTCGGCATTGCCCGCTCGTTGGATCAAGATTCGGCACCCCGATTTTCGGGCTCACCAGGGCAATGCCGTCCTCATCTCCGGGGCGCAGGGTGAACTACCCGGGCTAACCGCGTCGCCAGGTGTGGTACCTCTGCACCCAGGCCAGCAACTGCTGCGGCGCGTGGGCACGCTTCCATTCGCCGGCGGCGTATTTGTTGGCTTCGGCCAGCGTGGGGTAGGTGTGGATGGTGCCCAAAATCTTGTTCAGGCCCAGACCGTGTTTCATGGCCAGCACGTACTCGGCCAGCAGGTCGCCCGCGTGGGTGCCAACGATGGTCACGCCCAATATTTTGTCTTTGCCCGGTACGGTCAGCACCTTCACGAAACCGCGCGCCTCGCTGTCGGCAATCGCACGGTCCAGGTCGTCGATGTCGTACTTGGTGACTTCGTAGGGAATGTTCTTTTCTTTCGCTTCCTGCTCGTTCAGGCCCACGCGTGCCACCTCGGGGTCGATGAAGGTGGCCCAGGGGATCACCGAGTAGTCGGCCTTGAAGCGTTTGAATCCGCCGAACAGGGCATTCACCGCCGCGTACCAGGCCTGGTGAGCCGCCACATGGGTGAGCTGGTAGGGCCCGGCCACGTCGCCAGCGGCGTAGATGTTCGGGTAAATGGTTTGCAGGTACTCGTTGGTCTCGATCGTGCGGTTGGTCGGAATCCCCAGGTCTTCGAGTCCGTAGCCGGTGAGCCGCGCCACGCGGCCCACGGCACAGAGCAACTGGTCAAACGCAATCCGCTTCTCGGTGCCAGCGTGTTCCACCACCAGCGTCTTCTCGCCGTCCACCCGCTCGCAGCGCAGCGCCTTGTGCCCCGTGAGCACCGCCACACCGTCGGCTTGCAGCGAAGCCAGGGCCAGCGCGCTCACTTCGGCGTCCTCCCGCACCATGATGCGCGGCGCCATCTCAACCTGAGTCACCACCGCACCCAGGCGGGCGAAGCTCTGCGCCAACTCGCAGCCGATGGGGCCGCCGCCCAGCACCACCAGGCGTTTCGGCACGTCATCCAGCCTGGCGAATGCGTCCCACAGCGTGTCGCTGGTGACGTAGCCCACATCATTCAGGCCCGGCAGCGGCGGCACAAGGGGCCGTGCGCCGGCAGCGATGACGATGCTGCGCGCCGTGAGTCGCTGCGTGCCACCGCTGTTCAGCGCGATTTCCACCGTCCAGGGGTTCACCAGCTTGGCGTAGCCCTGCAGCACCTCCACGCCCAGGCCGGTGTAGCGCTCCACGCTGTCGTGCGGCTCGATGGTTTTGATCACGTCGTGGATGCGCTGCATCACCGCCTTGAAGTTGAAGGTGGGTGTGGTGTCGGAGAGACCGTAGTTCGCGCCGTGGCGCATCTGGTGTGCCAGCTTGGCGCTCTTGATCAGCGCCTTGCTCGGCACGCAGCCATAGTTCAGGCAATCGCCGCCCATCTTGTGCGCCTCGATCAGCGTCACTTTGGCCTTGACAGCGGCGGCGATGTAGGCTGAGACCAGGCCGCCCGCACCGGCGCCGATCACGATCAGGTTGCGGTCAAACCGGGTCGGGCGCACGCTGGCCCATTGGGCGTAGACCTTGCGCTTTTGCACGGCTTCAACGATCTTGCGGGCGATCAACGGGAACAGACCCAGCAGCACAAAACTGCCCAGCAGCCCAGGACTCAAAATGCCTTGCAACGAGTCGAGTTTGCCCAGTTGCGTGCCCGCGTTCACATACACAGCGGTGCCGGCCAGCATGCCCAGCTGGCTCACCCAGTAGTAGGTCCGGGTCTTCATGGTGGTCAGGCCCATGAGCAAATTGATGACGAAGAACGGCACCACCGGAATCAGGCGCAGCGTGAACAGGTAGAAGGCGCCGTCTTTCTGGATGCCCTTGTTCACATCGCTCAGGCGCTGGCCGAAGCGGCTTTGCACCGCGTCGCGCAGCAAAAATCGGGCAGTCAAAAACGCCAGTGTGGCGCCGATGCTGGATGCAAACGACACCAGCAGCAAACCCCAACCCAGGCCAAAAATAGCGCCGCCCGCCAGCGTGACGATGACCGCACCGGGCAACGACAGCGCCGTGACCGCCACATAGACCAGAAAAAAGCCCAGCGCCAGTTGCAGCGGTTGCTGTTCGCGCAGCGTGGCCAGCGAGGCCTGGCTTTCTTTGAGAAACGCGAGGCTGAAATAGCGGTTCAACCCCAGGGCAAAAAAGGCCACGATTCCCAGCAGCACGGCGACCAGCAGCAAGACTTTGCGAAGATTCACGACCATTCCTTGTAGTTCTGTTGTGAGCATGAGTCGCAACAGGCTGAGCATTCTTACACTTGGACACTTTCGGCCCTCAGCGCCAACCCCATGAAACGCTCGCATCCCACAAACAAAGCGCGGCTGAACCCGCAGCCAGACCGCGCGGTGGCCCTGTGCCGTGCCTTGCGTGGCGCGCTGGTGGAGGCGAGGCACCCGGCCGCCCGGCAGCCACTGGAACCCCTGCCCGACAAAGGCCTGGCGCACGATCATGTGCGCCTGGTGGGTAGTGGCTTGCTGGCGCGCATACCCAAACAAAGCCAGATGGGGCTGGACGCTGTGCACAACCTGGACTACCAGCGCGCCTGCTTTGCCCGCGCCGCTGCGGGCGGCCACACGCCTGCGTTGCACGGCTGGTTGGCGCCCGGCGCCCACTTGCCACGCGGTGCCTTGCTGGTGGAAGAGGTGCTGGGCCGGCCCGCGCGCCTGCCCCAAGACCTGCCCGCCATCGCGCGCAGTCTGGCGTCGCTGCACGCCCTGCCATTGCCCAGCGCGGCGGCCAGCGCGCCCTTGCTGCACGCGCCCGACCCGTTGCAATCGCTGTGCGACGAGATTGAAGCCCAGGCCCGGCACCTGCCTGCCGCCCGTGTGGCGCCGGTCGTGGCCCAGGCGGTGGCCCAGCAACTGCAACAGCTCAAAACCTTGTGCAATACCGCGCCCCGCCCACCGCGCCACCTGATTGCGTTTGACGCGCACCCGGGCAACTTCATCGTGCGTGCCGACGGCTGTGCCGTGCTGGTGGACCTGGAGAAATGCCGCTACAGCTACCCCGGGCTCGACCTGGCCCACGCCACGCTGTACACATCGACCACCTGGGACGTGCACACCCACGCCGCGCTGAGCGTGGGAGAGTTGGCCGATTTTTACCGCGACTGGGCCGCTGCCGCCGGGACCGCCACTGAAGCGGCCGCCGCCTGGCATGTGCCCCTGCGCAGCGCCATGGCGCTGTGGTCGCTCACCTGGTGCGCCAAGTGGCGCGTTCTGGAGGGTGCGGCGGCCCAGTCCGGTGGCGACGGCGAAGACTGGTCGGCACAGCGCAGCCAGGCCGAGCTGGTGCGCCATGTGCGCGGGCGGGTAGACCACTATCTCGACTCCGGCGTCGTGGAGCGCCTGCTGCACGAACTGCAGGCACTGCGCGAGGCGCTGCGCCCATGAAGCTGGTTGTGGTGTTGCCGGTGTTGAACGAAGGTGCAGCTTTGCGGGTACGGCTCCAGGCGCTGGCACCGCTGCGCACACGTGGGGCCTGGGTGGTGGTGGTGGACGGTGGCAGTACCGACGGCACACCTGCCGTGGCCCAGCCGATGGCCGACGCGGTGCTGTGCGCACCGCGCGGACGCGCGGCGCAAATGAACGCCGGGGCTGTGGCAGCGGCGCGGGCCGGGGCCGATGTGCTGCTGTTTCTGCACGCCGACACCCAGTTGCCGCCCGATGCCGACCGGCTGATTCAAGCCGCACTCGACAGCGGCGCTGCCTGGGGGCGGTTTGACGTGCGCATCGACGGTGTGCACCCCTTGCTGCCCATGGTCGCCATGCTCATGAACCTGCGCTCCCGCCTCAGCGGCATCGCCACCGGCGACCAGGCCCTGTTTGTGCGCCGGCGCGTGTTTGAGGCCTTGGGTGGCTTTGCGCCCTTGCCGCTCATGGAAGACGTGGAGCTCAGCGCCCGGCTCAAGCGCTGCTCGCCGCCGGCCTGCGTGGCCCAGCGCGTGGCCACCGCCGGCCGGCGCTGGGACCGGCACGGCCTGTGGCGCACGATTGTTCTCATGTGGCGCCTGCGTGCTGCCTTTGCTGCCGGTGCCGACCCGCACGCCCTGGCCTGGCGTTACGGCTACACGCCGCGCGCCCCGGCCGCCGTGGCTGTGGTGGCCAAAGCGCCGGTGCCCGGTCTGGCCAAGACGCGGCTCATACCGTTGCTGGGCGCCGTCGGTGCCGCACGCGCGCAACGGCGCTTTGCCCTGCAAACCCTGGCCACGGTGCGCTCGGCCAGCACCGGCCCGCTCACGCTGTGGTGTGCGCCCGATACCCGACACCGTTTCTTTCACGCCCTGCGCGTGCGCCATGGCGTGGTGTGTCAGCCCCAGCCCCCGGGCGACCTGGGCCAGCGCATGGTGGCCGCCATGGCCGCGCACTTTGCCACCCGGCCCCACATGCCCTGGCTGGTGGTGGGCACCGACTGCCCGGCGCTCACACCCGCCCACCTGCAGCATGCCGCTGATGCCCTGCAAACGCACGATGCCGTGCTGATTCCGGCCGAAGACGGCGGCTATGTGCTGCTGGGCCTGCGGCGACCACTGGGGTGCGCCTTTGAGCGCATCGACTGGAGCACCGAGCGGGTATTGAACCAGACCCGAGAGCGCCTGCGTGAGGCTGGTGGTACCTGGGTCGAGCTGCCCGCCCTCTGGGACGTGGACGAGCCAGCCGACTGGCAGCGCTGGACCCAGGCTGGTCTCGGGGGCAGCGTGTTTTGAGGTGTTGAGCTGGCTCGAACGCAAGGCGCTCAGCGTCTCCGAGGGTTGACCGTGGTCAAAGGCAGCGCCAGCTGGTCGAACCTTTTTCGGCTAGAGCGTGTGGATAGGGTATGGTTTTCACCACATCTCGAAGTACAACGCAACCATGCCCCAGCCACCGACATCGACCCGCCCCGACATCCCTTCGACCGCAGCCGCGCCCTGGCACACCCGCACGTCGCAGCAGGCGCTGGACGGGCTGCAGGTCTCTGCCCAGGGACTGAGCAGCCCAGAAGCGGCCGATCGCCTGAGGCAACACGGCCCCAACCGGATGGAGGTGACTGAGGGCTCAGGCCTGTGGCGGCGGGTGCTGGCGCAGTTCAACAATCTGCTGATCATGGTGTTGCTGGCTGCGGTGGTGGTCACCGCGCTGATTGGCCACACGCTCGACGCCGCCGTGATCCTTGCGGTGGTGCTGCTCAATGTGTTCATTGGGGTGTTGCAAGAGGGCAAGGCCGAGAAAGCGCTACAAGCCATACGCCACCTGCTGGCCCCGCATGCCATGGTGTTGCGCGATGGCCGCCTGCACGAGATCGACGCCGCCGACCTGGTGCCTGGCGATGTGGTGCAGGTCGCTTCGGGCGACAGCTTGCCAGCCGACCTGCGCTGGATGCAGGTCAATAACCTGCGGGTCGATGAATCGGCCCTGACCGGCGAATCGATGCCGGTGGAAAAGGCGCTGGCACCGGTGGAGCCGGGCGCTGCGCTGGGCGACCGTCTGTGTATGGGCTACGCCGGCACCCTGGTGACCCAGGGGCAGGCGCGGGGTGTGGTGGTGGCCACCGCAGGGGGCACCGAAATGGGCCGTATTGGTCGCCTGCTGGAGTCGGTGGAGCCGGTGGTCACGCCGCTGGTGCGCAACATGGCCCAGCTGGCGCGCTGGATCACGCTGGCCGTGGTGGCGGCTGCGACAGCCCTGTTTGCTTTTGGCACATTGGTGCGCGGCATGCCGGCGGCGGAGATGTTCATGACCGCTGTGGGCCTGGCGGTGGCGGCCATACCCGAAGGTTTGCCGGCCATCATGTCCATCACGCTGGCTATTGGCGTGCAGCGCATGGCCGCGCGCCATGCGGTGATCCGCCGCTTGCCGGCGGTTGAAACCCTGGGGTCGGTGACGGTGATCTGTTCCGACAAAACCGGCACGCTGACCCGCAACGAAATGACGGTGCAGCAGGTGGTGCTGGCCAACCGCGTCATCGACATCGAAGGGGCCGGCTACGCGCCGGAAGGTGCGCTGCGAAGCAACGGTCACCACCTGCAGCCGGCCGAGCTGTTTCGGGAGGCACCCGCGTTGCTGGCGCTGGCCGAGGCCGCCGCGTTGTGCAACGACGCCAGCCTGCACCTTGAGGGCGGGCAGTGGCAACTGGTCGGTGACCCGACCGAAGGTGCGCTGCTCACGCTGGCCATGAAGGCCGGCATTGACCCCGTGGAGCTGGCCCGCGAGCGCCCGCGCACCGGTGCCATTCCCTTCGAGTCTGAGCACCGCTACATGGCCACCGCCCATGCGGCTGCGGCTGACGCAAGCGCTGGCCACAACCTGCTGCTCAAAGGCGCGCCCGAGCGGGTGCTGGGCATGTGCAGCCGCCAGTGCCGGGACGGCGGTGAGCCAGTGCCTTTGGACGAACCCTACTGGCAACGTGCGATTGACGAGCAGGCGCGGGCCGGTCGCCGGGTGCTGGCGCTGGCTCAGGGGCATATCGATGCGGTGTCTGCACTCGACAGCCGCAGTGGGTTGGACGGCCTCACGCTGCTGGGACTGGTGGCCATCATCGACCCGCCGCGCCAGGAGGCCATCGAGGCCGTGGCGCAGTGCCGGGCGGCCGGTATCCGCGTGAAGATGATCACCGGCGACCACGGCGTGACCGCCAGCGCCATTGCCACCCAGTTGGGCATGGGCAATGACCTGCGGGCGGTGACCGGTCCCGAAATTGAGGCCATGGATGACACGGCCCTGCAGCAGGTGGTGCAGGACACCGACGTGTTTGCCCGCGCCAGCCCCGAACACAAACTGCGCCTGGTGCAGGCCCTGCAGGCACGCGGTGAGGTGGTGGCCATGACGGGCGACGGCGTGAACGACGCGCCCGCGCTCAAGCAGGCCGACGTGGGCGTGGCCATGGGTCGCAAGGGCACCGAGGCAGCCAAGCAGGCCGGTGCCATCGTGCTGGCCGACGACAACTTTGCCTCCATTGCGCACGCGGTGGAAGAGGGCCGAACGGTCTACGACAACCTGCGCAAGACCGTGACTTTTCTGCTGCCCATCAACGGTGGCGAGTCCATGTCGCTGCTGGCCGCGGTGCTGTTGGGTCTGGCGATGCCCATCATGCCGGTGCAGATTTTGTGGGTGAACATGGTCAGCTCGGTGGCGCTGGCCATGGTGCTGGCGTTTGAGCCCACCGAGCCCGATGTGATGAAGCGTGCCCCGCGCCCGCCCGGCGAGGCCATGCTCAGCGCGTTCGTGATCTGGCGCATCGTGTTGGTGTCCACCCTGTTCACGCTGGGCATCTTCGGCATGTTCCAGTGGTCTTTGTCCACGGGCGCGCCGCTGGAAGAGGCGCGCACCATGGCCGTGAACACCCTGGTGGCCATGGAGGTTTTTTACCTGTTCAGTGTGCGCTACCTCAAGGCGCCGTCGTTCACCGGGGCCGGTGTGCAGGGCACACCGCGGGTGCTGCTGGCGATGGGTGTGGTGGTGGTCTTGCAGGCCTTGTTCACCTACGCACCTTTTATGCAGAGCTGGTTCAACACCCGTGCGCTTCACCCCGCCGAGGTGCTGCTGTGCGCACTGGTGGGCATGGGCGTGCTGGTGCTGCTGGAGCTGGAAAAGTGGGTGCTGCGCCAGCGCAAGGTGGCGTGACACCCGGAGCATGGCTGTATCGGGCGCCCTGCGTCGGTATAGTCCAGACCTCTTGTCCTTGAATGTGTTCGGTGCCGTGGCCTTTTGGGGCGGCGCTTCTTTTCTTTTCTGTCTTCGTGGTTCCCCCCAGCTTCCTGAAAGCGCGCACCGAGCTGCGCGCCATCACCGTCATCGCCTGGCCTGTCATCACCGCTCAGCTGCTGCAGATGGGCATGGGGGTGGCCGACACGGTGATGGCTGGGCGCATCAGCCCGCTCGCCTTGGCCGCGGTGGCGATGGGCTCAGCCATGTGGTTTTTTACCTTCATCGCTGGCCTGGGCCTGATGCTCGCGCTCACGCCCATCATGGCCCACCACGTGGGTGCCAACCGCCACCACCTGATCGGTGACGAATGGCGGCAGGGCCTCTGGCTGGCGCTGGGGCTGTCACTGGTGCAAATCGCCACACTGTTCGCACTGGTCCTGCTCATGCCGCACCTGGGCATATCGCCCGAGATCGTGAGCGAAACACGCCGCTACCTGCTGTGGGTGGGCTGGAGCCTGCCGTTCACCTGCCTGTATCTGGTGCCGCGTTTTCTCAACGAGTCGATGGGCCACACCCTGCCCATGCTGTGGACCCAGTTGTTGATGCTGCCGCTCAACGTGGCGGGCAACTACGTGTTCATGTACGGCCATTTTGGCTGGCCAGCCATGGGCGGTGCCGGCGCGGCGCTGTCCACCGGCATCGCCCAGGCCCTCGGCTGTCTGGCGCTGTTCACCTACACCCTGCGTGCCCCGCGCTACGCCGCCCACCGGCTGCGCCAGACCTGGACCCGACCCGACTGGGCCCACATCGCCCGCATCGTGCGCCTGGGCCTGCCTATTTCCATTGGCATGGCCATGGAGTCCGGCATGTTCACCGCCACCGCGCTGCTCATGGGCCGCTTCGGTGTAGACGCGGTGGCTGGCCACCAGATCGCCATCAACATCGCCTCCATCGCCTTCATGGTTCCGTTGGGCATCTCCATTGCGCTCACGGTGCGGGTGGGCCAGGCGCTGGGCGCGGGCGACCCGCTCGCTGCGCGCTACCGCGGCCGCCTGGGTCTTGCGCTGTGCAGCGGCTTCATGGCCGTCTCTGCCGGCGTGCTCTGGAGCGCCAACGAATTCCTGGCCGGCCTCTACACCGCGAATGCGCAGGTGATGGCGGTGGCCGCGCAGTTTCTGGTGTTTGCGGCCGTATTCCAGTTGGTCGACGGCCTGCAGGTGGGTGCCATGGGTGTGCTGCGCGGCTACAAGGACACGAAGGTGCCGATGCTCGTCACCGTGTTTTGCTACTGGGTGATTGGCATGGGCCTGAGCCTGGGCCTCGGCGTTTTCGGCCCGCTGGGCCCGGTCGGCCTGTGGGTGGGCCTGGTCGGCGGGCTGGCGGTGGCGGCCGTGGTGCTCAGCGCGCGGTTCTGGCGGTTGACCCGGGATGTGCCCCACGGCAAGCCATTGCTGTCCTGAACACGCCGGCGGTCGCACACCGCGTGCCAGGTTT
Organism: Hydrogenophaga sp.; assembly: GCA_018333605.1. Taxonomy (GTDB): domain Bacteria; phylum Pseudomonadota; class Gammaproteobacteria; order Burkholderiales; family Burkholderiaceae_C; genus Hydrogenophaga. The sequence goes on from JAGXSV010000014.1 coordinate 45,612, forward strand.
CAGGCTCACACCGTCACCCAAACCGCTGCCATCCCCACGCAATGCGCATCGCGATCGTGATGCCGCACAACACCGCAAAGCCATAGGCGATGTGCGGGAACCACTGCGGCCACAGACACATGGCGGTGAAGGCGAGGATGGTTTCGGTGGCCTCCGTGAGGCCGCCCAGAAAGTAAAAGCTTTTGTCGGGAAACGCCAGTGACTGCAGCTTGCGCTTTTCGGCCACGGCGGCAAACGCCAGAAAGCTGCTGCCGGTGCCGATGAAGGCGGCCAGCAGCACGGCGGCGGGCAGGGCGTTGGCAGCTGGGTCGGCCAGCGCAAAGGCCAGCGGGATGGCGGCGTAAAACAAAAAGTCGAGCGTGATGTCCAGGAATCCGCCGCGGTGGGTGGGCTTTGTGGCGCGGGCCACGGCACCGTCCAGCCCGTCCATGAGGCGCGAAATCAGCAGCAGCGCCAGCCCCATTCCATAGTGCTGCAGGGCGATCGCGGCGGCCGCGCCCATGCCCACAGCAAAGCCGGCGAGGCTGATCGCGTCGGCCCCCACGCCCAGGCGCACCAGGCCGCGTGCGGCGCGGGTCATGAGCGGCTTCAGCGCTTGTTGTAGGGCTTTATCCAGCATGGGTCAGCGCCATCAATTGATCGGGCTCGGCCACATCGGCAGCGTCGTGCGTGACCAGCACAGCCGGTATCTGGCGCGAGCGGATGTGATCAAAAACGAAAGCGCGGAACTGGTCGCGCAGCGCGGCGTCGAGCCTGGAAAAAGGCTCGTCCAGCAGCAAGGCCCGGGGCTGGGCGAGCAGCGCGCGCATGAGCGCCACGCGGGCACGCTGCCCGCCCGACAGGGTGGCCGGATCGCGTTCGCCATAGCCCCGCAGCCCCGCCTCAGCCAGCGCCTGCTGCACCTGGGCCAGGCGCTGCGCGCGCGGGCCGGGCGGCACGGCAAACAGCAGGTTTTCTGCCACCGTGAGGTGGGCAAACAGCAGCGGGTCCTGAAACAGCAGGCCCACGCCGCGTTGTGCGGTGGGGCGCTGGCTGATGTCTTCGCCGTTGAGCCGCACACTGGCTTGCGCGCGCAGCGCTTGCGTGCCTTCGGCCACGCTCCCCAGCGTGCCGGCAATGGCGGCCAGTACCGAGCTTTTGCCGCTGCCGCTGGGGCCCATGAGCGTGAGGATATGGCCGGGCTGCACGGTAAAGCGCAGGTCTTTCAACAGCACGCGCTGCGCGCTGCCCAGCTGGGTGATGTGGACCTGTAGCGTCATGAACGGGTGTCTTTAAAACGGCGGGGCGCGCCCAGCCAGGCGGCCAGCCCAAACGCCAGAACGGGCAACACAAATTGCAGCCCCGCGTAAGCGCTGGTGAGCGAGCGCTGCGCGCCGGCCGCCAGGGTGACGGCTTCGGTGGTGACGCTGCTGAAGCGCCCGGCCCCGATGTAGAGCGTGGGCAGGTACTGGGCCACGCTCACGGCAAAGCCCACGGCGGCGCTGGCCGCCAGTGCGCGGCGCAGCAGCGGCCACTTGATGCGCCACAAAAAATGCCAGGGGCCGTGGCCCAGGCTGGCGTTGAGCTGGGCGTAGCGCACATCAAAACCCAGGTAGGCCGGGCTGAGCGCCAGCAACACGTACGGCAGCACCATGGCGGTGTGCGCCAGCAACAGTCCGAGCCACTGGCCTTCCAGCCGCCACTGCAGTGCCAGGCTGTACAGGCCCACCACCCACAGCACGGCGGGCAGCACCAGCGGCAGGTAGAGCAAAGGGCGCAGGGCGGTGTCCCAGCGGCGCGGGGCCAGTTCCAGCCAGGCCACGCTCCAGGCCAGCGCCAGCGCGGTGGACGCCAGCGCCAGCCCGAGCGTGGTGCCCACGGTGTCGCGGCTGTCCCACACGCGTGCCCAGGCCTGCCAGGTGACGGCTTCGGGCCACACCTGCGGGAACGGCCACACGCCGGCAACGCCGCCTACGGCCAGGGCCAGCAGCACGGCGCCGTACAGGCCGGCCAGCATCCGGTAGCTGGTGGGCAAAGCGCCTGATGGGTCTTTGTGGGTGGCTTTTGAGCCAGCACCGCGCCGGCCGTTCAGCCGCTGGCCGCTGCGCAGGTGCAAGCTCTGCAGGCCCCGCCACACCAGCGCCGCCGCCAGCAGGGCCAGCGCCAGGGCGCCGCCCGCGGCGGCACCTTGCGCGTTCACGGCCAGGTCGGCGTCTTGCAACCACTGCCAGGCCAGCACAGCCAGCGTGGGCGGCGAGGCCGGGCCGATCACCAGCGCCATATCCACCACCGTGAGGCCATAGGCCAGCACCGCCAGCAGCGGCCACCACAGGCGCGCGCTCAGCTGTGGCCACACCACGCGCCAAAACGCGCGCTGCGGGCTGTAGCCCAGCGTCTGGGCCAGCGCGTGTTCGTTGCGCCAGCGCTGGCGTACGTCGTCGCGCTGCAGCTGGGTGGCGGCGGTCCAGAGCAAAAACGGAATTTCTTTGGCGGTGAGCGCCGCGATCAGGCCCAGCCCCCACGGGTCTTGCGTGGTCGGCCAGGGCGGGGGAAATTCAAAACCCGTGAGCCAGGGCGACAGCGCCCGCAGCACCCAGCCGCTGGGCGCCAGCAAAAACACCAGCCCGATGGCCAACGCGGCGTGCGGCGTGGCCAGCATCACCGGCAAACCGCGCAGCAGCCGCCCCAGCGACTGGCGCACAAAGCCCTGCGCCAGCAAGGCGGCCGCCAGCCACCACGCCAGCGCGGTGGAGGCCAGGCCGGTCCAGAGCGTCAGCGCCAGCGCGTGCAGCCAGTGGGGGTCTTGCCACAGCGCTTGCCAGGCAGCGGCGTCAATCAAACTGGCCAGCGCCAACGCAGCCATGGCCAGCAACGGCCCGCCTGCGATCAGCAGCAGGGCGGTTGCCCAGAACCCGCGACGTGGCGTCACAGGTACCTTTTGGCCCACTCCTTCTCCAGCGGTTCCACCCAGGCCGCGTGCGGCTCGGGCAGCGTGGGGGCGGGCTTGGCCACCTGGCCGGGCAGCGGCTGGCTGGGGAACAAGGCCCTTTCGGCGGGGGGCAGTTTGGCAAGGTCGAGCACGGTCGGGTCACCCCAGTGGCTGATGTCGGCTTTGCGCGCCTGGGCCTTGGCCGACAGCAGGAAGTTAGCTACCACCTGGGCGCCCGCAGCGGCTTTGGCGTTGTACGGAATGGCCACAAAGTGGGTGTTGCCAATGGTGCCTTTGGCGAACTGCCAGCTGACCACCGAAGCCGGCAGGCGCCGGGCGGCAATTTCGTTGGCCGGTTCGTTGGGGTTGAAGGTCAGCGCCAGCAGCAGTTCGCCGTCGGCCATCATCTGACGGATGGCGGCCGGGTTCTGCGGGAACTGCTTGCCACCGCGCCACAGGTGCGGGTGCAGCGCGTCCAGAAACTGCCACAGCGGGGCGGTGACCTTGGCGAAGTCCGCTGCCACGGGCGGTTTGACCAACACGCTGGCGTCGGCCACATGCTCCAGCAGCGCCTGCTTCACAAAGGTGGTGCCGGTGAAGTCGGGCAGGCGCGGGTAGCTGATGCGACCGGGTTGGCGGCGCGCCAGTGCCAGCAACTCGGCCATGCTTTGCGGCGGCTGCGGCAGGCGCTTGCTGTCCGCATAAAAGGTGAACTGCGCCATGCCCCAAGGCGATTCCTGCCCGTCGGTGGGCACCGAAAAATCGTTCAAAGTGGTGGGCTTGCCCACCGTGTCCACGTATTTGAAGTTGGGCAGCGCCTCGGCCCAGGGCGCCAGCAGCAGACTCTCGCGCTTCATGGCCGCAAAGTTTTCACCGTTGATCCACACCAGGTCCACTGTGCCACCACCGGCTTGGCGGCCGGCGGCTTTTTCGGCCCGCACGCGCTTGACCACGTCGGCGGTGTCGGTGATCTTCACGTGCTCCAGCCGGATCCCATAAGCGGCTTGCACCTCGGCAGCGACCCATTGCAGATAGGCATTGGTGGTTTCGCTGCCGGCCCAGGCGTTGAAATACACGGTCTGGCCGCGTGCGGCCTTTTCCAGGTTGGCCCATGCGGAGGTGGGCGATTGCGCCCAGGCGGGTGCGACGGCAGCACCCGTGGCGCTGCCAGCGATCAGCAGGATTTCGCGGCGGGACAGGCTGAAGGTTGTCAATTGGTGGTCTCCGAAAAATGGTGGGTTGAGCTTAATAGATCGACTGGTGGGTGTTTTTTGGAGGTGGTCAGTGGGGTATGCGCAGCTTGACCCAGGCGCTATCGACGGACCACTTGCCCATGCCATAGATGGCCAGCGCGGCCAACAGCACGCCCCAGGTGATGTGCTGCTGAAGGGCTGCGGGTGCGATCTCGCTGAGGCTGATGACCGCCACCACGTTGACCACGCTCAGGCCCAGCGCGGCGAACCGGCCGGCCAGACCGAACAGCAGCAACACGGGCAGCACCAGTTCGCCCGCTGTGCCCATCAAGGCCGCCACACCGGGCGGCAGCAGCGGCACCTTGTATTCCTCGGTGAACAGCAGCAGAGTGGTTTCCCAGTCCCGAATCTTGGTCAGACCCGCCAGAAAGAACACCTGGGCCATATAGAAGCGAGCGGCCAGTGCCGCCGGTGGTCGCAGGCTGTCCAGCGCGTTGGGCAAGACCTGCGCCAGCTTGAAGCCGTTGTGCAGCCAGGAAGTGGTCATGGGGTGTGTTTCCGTGAGGTGGGGTGGAGTGAGGCCAGGCTGTGCACCCCGGTGACCAGTGCATCGGTCACAGCAGCGTTCAGCCAGGCAGAAAAGTCGAAAGCGTTGGCGCCATCTGCCTCGGCAAAGACGGCGTCCAGCGCCTGAGGCAGATCGGCACCGGCCAGCAGCGCCCGCAACAGGGCCGATGCGCTGGGGTCAATGCCTTGCAGCCGCACACGGTGCCCCTGGCGCCACACCAGTGCGTGTTCGCCCTGGCCGTCGCGCAGGCGCCGGGCGGCTTCGTCCAGCCGGGGCGTTGCGTCCCGGTGCGCCCCGATCAGGCTCGCCACCGGGTAGGCGCTGCACACCACGGCGGTACCGGGCGCCAGGGTGAGCGCCAGGCCTTCGGGTGCTTCCTGTGCCAGTCGCGCGAAGCTGGCAGGGTCGGGCGCGGCATCAGCGGCTCCGGTGGCGGCGTGCAGCGCCCATTCGGTGCGCGCCACATCGCTCAGGTAGGGCACATCGGCCAGTTGGGCGATGTGCTGCAAGAAGCCGGGCAGGGCGTCGCCCCACTGGGCCAGATCGCCCCGCTGCGGCGGATGCTGGTGCCACAGGTCGCGCGCCAGCAGCGCGAAGTTGTCAGCGCCGATCAGGGCCGCCACCACAGGATAGGCGCTGAGCAAAGCCCGTTCGGCCATGGCATGGCCGTTGGCCTGGTACGCGGTCAGCCCGCGGGCCGCCTGGATGTGGCGCGTGTCGAGAACGCCGTGCAGGTGTTCTTCGGCTTCGCGGGCCTGGGCACTACCCGGACGGGCCAGCAGCCCTTGCAGCAGCGCCTGCTGCTGGACGGCCAAGGTGTGCAGCGGCTGCGTGCTCATGCCGTGGCCGCCTGAAGGGCTGCCGCTTCGAGGCTGCTATGGGCTGTGCAGCGTGCGCGCCCGGCTTCGTCCATCAGCACCTGAAAGTCGGGCAGACCGGTGTCCCATTCGATCACTGTGGGTACGGCACCCAAGCGCCGGACGGCGTGGCTGTAGAGCGTCCACACGGCCTCATGGACGCGGCTGCCGTGGTCGTCGATGACGATGTCGTCGCAGTCCACATGGCCCGCCAGGTGCATTTCGGCCACGTGGCGCGGTTGTACCGCGTCAAGCCAGCGCCTGCAGTCGCCCAGCGGGTCTGTGGTCTCGCCGCGCAGTTGCGCGTTGAGCGCGTTCACGTAGATGTTGTTCACATCCACCAGCAACTGGCAGCCGGTGCGCTGTGCGAGCGCATTCAGCAGGTCGGTCTCAGCCATCTCGGCCGCGCGCCATTGCACATAGGCCGACAGGTTTTCCACGGCGATGGTTCGTTGCAAGCGGTCTTGCACCTGGTTCACGTTGGCGCACAGGGTGTCGAGCGCGGCGTGGCTCATCGGCATGGGCAGCAGGTCGGCCGCGTGCAGGCCAGGGACGCGCGCGAAGCTGGCATGGTCGCTCACGCGCACAGGTTCAATGGCCTTGGCCAGGCGCGCCAGTTGGTCCAGGTGCCAGGGGTCGATACCCGCAGCAGACCCCAGCGACAGGCCCACGCCGTGCAGGCTGACGGGGTAGTGTTCGCGGGCTTCACGCAGCACGGCCAGCGCGGCGCCACCGGGCGCGAAGAAGTTTTCGGAAGGGACTTCAATGAAGTCCAGGGCGGGCTGCTGTTGCAGCAGCGCCGCGTAATGGGGGTGCCGCCAACCGATGCCCACCTGGGGCGCTGCGGCTGAAGTCCGATGAGCGGGTGCGGTCATGGTGGCGGGCTTTTCAGGTGGGCACAGCGAAGGGTTCAGGACTTCATGGCTTTCTTGGCTTCATCGGCAGACAGGCCACCCAGGGTCTTGCAGGTGCCGGCAGCGACGTATTTCCACTCGCCTTTGTCGTTGTCCACTTTGGACTGGCCCGCGCAGGAATGCGTGCCGGCCAGGTTGCTGCAGTCGTTTTGTCCGGCCTTGGCGATGCCGTAGCACTTTTCCTTGGCGGCGTTTTGCGCCAGTGCTGGCGAAGACAGCAGGGCCAGCGACATCAGGGAAGCGGCGGCAGAGGTGATCAGGGCGCGTTGGTTCATTTCAGGGACTCCATTGTGGGGGTTGAAACCACTGGCCTGCGGCGCAGCGCCTGGTGGTTGGGTGTGAGTCTTTCGGGGCGGGCGGTTCTTACACACTGTCCTGAAAAAAATGACCTTCCCATCGAAGAACGTCGCCAATGCGGTCCCAGACTTCAATGGGTATGTGTTCTTGACACGTTTCGATCAGCGGGCCTCACTCGTCGAGCAGGGCTGGCGGGGTGGTGCCAGCCGTTGGCGCGAGATTTGCCGCCGCAGGTCCGGCAGCGCAGAACAAAGCTATGGACATGAACTGTCAGCGCTGGGGGCCACCCTAAGCAGGATGTGGGTGCGTTATCAGGTAGCGCCTTCAAGGACAGGTCGCGTCTGTCGCAGCCACTTTCATTGCTTACACTCCAATCCGATTCAAACCGCCAACATGCCGACAGATCAACCCGCCGAATTCGAGCATCAACTGGTCGCCCTGCGCAGCTACCTCATGCGCTTTGCTCGCCTGCAACTGCGCAACGACGCCTGGGCCGAAGACGCTGTGTCCGAGACCCTGCTGGCTGCCCTGGCCAAGCCTCTGGCGTTCGAGGCGCGCTCGCAGCTCAAGACCTGGCTGGTGGGCATCCTCAAGCACAAGATCATCGACGCGATGCGCCAGCGACAGCGCGAGGTGGTGCTGGAGTGTGGTTCTGGGGATGACAGCACCGACCCGCTGGAGCACATGGCCTTCAAGCGCGACGGACACTTTGCCGAAAAACCCGCAGATTGGGGCAACCCGGAGCAAGATCTGAACAGCCGCCAGTTTTTCGTCATTCTGGAAGCCTGCACCGACAAGCTGCCAGCCGTGCAAGGCCGGCTGTTCCTCATGCGCGAGTGGCTGGAGTTGTCCAGCGATGACATCTGTAAGGAACTCGGCTTGACACCGACCAATCTGTACGTTCAGTTGCACCGCGCCCGTCTGCGCTTGCGTGAATGTCTGGAACTCAACTGGTTTGCCGCACGATGAACGCCTGGCTCAGAAAACTCCCCCTGATGCGCTCCTGCAAGGAAGTCACGGCGCTCCTCATTGCCCGCGAAGACCGGGAACTGCCCGTGGTCGAGCAACTCGCCCTGCGCATGCACATGGCCATGTGCAAGGCTTGCCCCCCGTTTGAGCGTCAGGTGCTCAGCATGCGCAACGCCATGAAAAACTGGCGCCACTACACCGACGGCAGCGACGGCAGCGACGGCACCGACAGTGGGCGCTGACCAGCGTTCGTGAGCCCGGTCGGTCAGGCCAGCAGCGCCTGGGCAAATTCGCGGGCGTCGAAGGTTTCCAGGTCTTCCAGTTTCTCGCCCACGCCGATGAAGTAAACCGGCACCGGCTTTTCGCGCGCAATCGCACACAGCACACCGCCCTTGGCCGTGCCGTCGAGCTTGGTGATGACCAGTCCGGTGAGTTGCAGCGCTTCGTCAAACGCTTTCACCTGCATCAGCGCGTTTTGTCCGGTGTTGCCGTCAATCACCAGCAGCACCTCGTGCGGCGCCGTCGCGTCGGCCTTTTGCACCACCCGCTTGATCTTGCGCAGCTCTTCCATCAGGTGCAGCTGGGTGGGCAGCCGCCCGGCGGTGTCCACCAGCACCACGTCGCGTCCGCGCGCCCGCCCGGCGGTCACGGCGTCAAAGCTCACGGCGGCGGGGTCACCGCCTTCCTGGGTGATGATGTCCACCGTGTTGCGGTCGGCCCACACGGCCAATTGCTCCCGTGCGGCGGCACGGAAGGTGTCGGCCGCGGCCAGCAGCACGGTGGCGCCTTCGTTGGCCAGGTGGCGCGTGAGCTTGCCAATGGAGGTGGTTTTGCCAGCGCCATTCACACCAGCGACCATGATCACCGTGGGCTTGAACTCGCCAATCACCAGCGGCTTTTGCAGCGGCTTGAGCAGGTCGGTGATCGCGTCGGCCAGCAACGCTTTCACGGCGGCCGGGTCGGTCGTCTTCTGGTCTTTCACCCGCTTTTTCAGGTCGGCCAGCAGGTGCTCGGTGGCCTTCACGCCGGTGTCGGCCATCAGCAGCGCGGTTTCCAGGTCCTCGTACAGCGCGTCGTCAATCTGCGTGCCGGTGAACACCGTGGCAATGCTGGCGCCGGTCTTGCGCAAACCGGCCTTGAGCTTGTCGAGCCAGCCCTTGCGCGGCTCGGGTGCAGCGGGGGCCACCACGGGCGGCACAACCGCCGCAGGCGTTGACGCAGCGTTGGGCGCAGGCAGGGGTACAGCCACCGGCGCCACGGCCGGTGCGACCACAGGCGCGGCAGCGGGCTCAACCGCGGGTGTCTGTGCCTCAGCGGGCACTGGAGGGGGTGCAGGGGTTTTTTTTCGGAAGAACGAGAACATTTTTCAATCTCTAGAATCTATTGCATTCTATGAAACGCACCATGCACCTGCTTGACACGCGCTTCAACGCGCTGTTTTTGACCCTGGCGCTGAGCGCTTCCGGCGCTTTGGCGCAGGCGCCAGTGAACGCTCCAACCCCTGCGGCCACCGCGCCGCAACCCACAGCCGAGCCGTTGGCGCACACCTTCACGCTGGCCAATGGCATGACGCTGATCGTGCGGCCCGACCGCCGGGCGCCCACCGTGGCCCACATGCTGTGGGTGCGTGTGGGTTCGATCGACGAGGTGGACGGCACGTCTGGCGTGGCCCACGCGCTGGAGCACATGCTGTTCAAGGGCACACCTACACTGAAGCCGGGGGAATTCTCGCGCCGCATGGCCGCATTGGGCGCGCGCGAAAACGCCTTCACCAGCCGCGACGCGACGGCCTACCACCAGCAGGTGCCGGCAGGCAAACTTGAAGAAGTGATGCGGCTGGAAGCCGATCGTTTTGCCAACAACCAGTGGGCTGATGACGAGTTCAGGCGCGAGATTGAGGTCGTCAAGGAAGAGCGCCGCCAGCGCACCGAAGAATCACCGCGTGCCCGCATGTTTGAAGCGCTCAACGCGGCGGTGTTCCAGGCGAGCCCTTATCGGCGGCCCATCATCGGCTGGATGAGCGACCTCGACGCCATGACACCCGACGACGTGCGCGCCTTCTACCAGCACTGGTACACCCCGGCCAACGCCGCCGTGGTGATTGCCGGCGATGTAGACGTGGCCCAGGTGCGCGCGCTGGCCGAAAAGCATTACGGTGCCTTGGCCGCCCGCGCCGTGCCGCCGCGCAAACCGCGCGTCGAGCCTGAGCAAGTGGGTCCGCGCCGCCTGGAATTCCGCGCCGTGGCCGAGCAGGCCATGGTGGCCCTGGCCTTCAAAGTGCCGCAGTGGACGGGCGGTGACGACCCGGCCAGCCAGGATGCCCTGGCGCTGACCGTGCTTTCCGCCGTGCTTGACGGTTACAGCGGTGCCCGGCTGGAGCGTGCGTTGGTGCAGGGCCAGGGCATGGGCGGCAAGCGCGTGGCCGACAGCGCCAGCGCCTCTTACGGCTTGTATGGCCGTGGCCCGCAGTTGTTCTTGCTCAGTGCCGTGCCGGCCCGAGGTGTTTCGGCCGACGCGGCTGCGGCCGCGCTCAAAACCGAGGTCGCGCGCGTTGCCCGCGAAGGCATCAGCGCAGCCGAACTGCAACGCGTCAAAACCCAATGGACCGCCGGTGAAATCTACAAACTCGACTCCGTGTTCAACCAGGCCAGAGAGCTGGGCAATTACTGGATCAACGGCATGGACGTGAACACCGGCGATCGCCTCATGGTCGCGTTGCGTCAGGTCACGGCGGCGCAGGTGCAGTCGGTGGCACAACGCTATTTTTCCGACGAACAGCTCACCACCGCCGTGCTGGTGCCCGATCCCAGCCGCCGCACCGCTGCCGGCAGTAGCCCTGCCAAGCCACGGCCCGTGCTGGGCCGGCATTGAGCGGCCCGATGCTGTTTGCGAAACCCACCATGATTAAAAACACGTTTCACTTCGCCCGCCCTGGGGTCTGGCTGGCCGGCTTGCTGGCGCTGGGCGTCCTGCTGCCCGCGCAGGCCGCCATTCCCATCGAACACTGGACGCACACCAGCGGTGCCCGCGTGTACCTCGTGGCCAGCCCGTCCATTCCCATGCTGGACGTGCAGCTCGACTTTGACGGCGGCAGCCGCCGCGACCCCGCTGCGCAAGCCGGCCTGGCCAGTGCCACCGCCGGGCTGCTCTCAGCCGGTGTGGCGGCACAGGGTAGCCAGCCTGCTCTGGACGAAAACCAGCTCAGCGAAGCCTGGGTCGATCTCGGTGCCCAGTTTGGTGCCCAGGCCAGCAGCGACCGCTTCAGCCTGTCGCTGCGCACCCTCACCGAACCCGATTTGCTGGAACGCGCCGTGGCGCTGGCAGCCCGCCAACTCGCTGCGCCCGCTTGGCCCGAGCCGGTGTGGCAGCGCGACCGCGAGCGCACGCTGGCCGCGCTGAAAGAAGCCGACACCCGACCCGCCACCCAGGCTGGCCGCGCCTTTGCACGCGCGGTGTACGGCAGCCACCCCTACGGGTTTGAGCCCGTGGCGGCCACACTCAATGCCATCTCCATGGCCGACATGCGCGCCTTCTACCGCCGCCACGTGGCCGCCTGCCGCGCCCAGGTCACGCTGGTGGGCGCCATTGATCGTGCGCGAGCCGACCGCATCGTCGGCCAGTTGGTGGGCGCGGTGCAGCCGCACGGCTGTGCCGCTTTGGCCCCTGTTTCCCAGGTACAGCCGCTGGCCCAGGCGGTCAACACGCAACTGCCTTTCGATGCGGCCCAGGCACAGGTGCTGATTGGCCAGCCCGGCATGGCCCGCAACGACCCCGACTTTTTTCCGCTCTTCGTGGGCAATCACATTTTGGGCGGCGGCGGCTTTGTGTCGCGCCTCACCAATGAGGTGCGCGAAAAACGTGGCCTGAGCTACAGCGTCTACAGCCACTTTTCACCCGGCCTGCACGCCGGCGCGTTTCAGGTGGGTCTCACCACCCGGCCCGACCAGGCTGCCCAGGCCCTGGGCGTGGCGCGCGAGGTGGTGCGCCAGTTCGTTGAACAAGGTCCGACCGACGCCGAGCTGCAAGCCGCCAAAGACTTCCTCATCAACGGTTTTGCGCTGCGCATCGACAGCAACCGCAAATTGTTGGATAACGTGGCCAACATCGCCTGGAATGGCCTGCCGCTGGACTACCTGGACACCTGGACCGAGCAGGTGCAGCGGGTAAGCGTGGCCGATATCCGCCGCGCTTTCAGCCGCGTGCTGCAGCCCGATCGCATGGTGACCGTGGTGGTGGGCGCCCAGCCTTGAGCGTTAAGCTACGGGCATGAAAAAACCTGCACCTGCAGCGCACAAGCGCCCAGCCAGCGCACCCAACGAGGTGCGCATCATCGGTGGCCAGTGGAAGCGCACCATTCTCCCGGTACCCAGCCACCCCGGTCTGCGGCCAACGCCCGTGCGCGTGCGCGAAACCCTGTTCAACTGGCTCGGCCAAGACCTGCAAGGCCTGCGTTGCCTCGACGCCTTTGCCGGCACGGGCGCCCTTGGGTTTGAAGCCGCCTCGCGTGGAGCTGGCGAAGTGGTGCTGGTCGAGCAGGACGGAGCCTTGCTGAGTGCCCTGAGTCGCACCAAGACCAAGCTCAGCGCCGACACGGTGCGCGTGGAGCGCGGGGACGGGGTGGCCGCTCTGCGCCAGCGCGGCGGCCTGGGGCTGGACGTGGTGTTTCTGGATCCGCCGTTTGCCGAGGGGCAGAACGACGCCCTGGTGCTTTCAGCGCTGGCCGCGGCCCGTGCCGCTGTTGGGGAAACAGGTTTGATTTACCTGGAGGCGCCCCGCGCCTGGAGCCCTGATGAACTGGCCCAGGTCGGTCTGCAGGTGCACCGGAAGGGCAAAGCCGGCCAAGTCGCCTTTCACCTGCTGCGGCTATTGCCCGCACCATAAGCCGGGCCACAGCCCCCGTCCCGCATAATCCAGGGCATGAATTTCGATCTGTCCCGGTCAGCCGGCAGCCCCCGCATCGCCATCTACAGCGGTACCTTCGACCCGCTGACGTTGGGCCACGAAGATGTGGCCCGTCGTGCGTCCTTGCTGTTCGATGAGGTGATCATTGCGGTGGCCATGGCGCACCACAAAAAAACCCGCTTCACGCTGGCTGAGCGGCTGGACATGACGGCCGAGGCCGCTGCGCGCATGCCCGGCCGGATGCGGGTGCTGCCGTTTGACGGGCTGATCATGGACTTTTGCCGCCAGCAAAACGCGTCGGCGGTGGTGCGTGGCATACGCAACCTCACCGACTTTGACTACGAGGCCCAGATGGCGGCCATGAACCGCAAGCTCAACCCGGCGGTGGAAACGGTGTTTTTGCTGCCGCAGGCCGAGCTGCAATGCATTTCCAGCACCTTGGTCCGCGAGATTTCCAACCTGGGCGGCGACGTGTCGCAGATGGTGAACGCTGCGGTGGTGCAGCGGCTGTTGCCCAAAAAGCTGGAGGCCTGACATGGCGCTGATGATCACCGACGAATGCATCAACTGCGATGTGTGCGAGCCCGAGTGCCCGAACGAGGCGATCTACCTCGGTGAAGAAATTTACGAAATCGACCCGGCCAAATGCACCGAGTGCGTGGGCCACTTTGACGAACCACAGTGTGTGCAGGTGTGCCCGGTAGCCTGCATTCCCATTCACCCGGATCACATTGAGACCCGGGAATCGCTGTGGCAAAAATACCAGCGGTTGCAAAAGGCGGGTCAGCCCTTGCCGGCATCGAGCGATGTGTCCACCATGGGCGCAGCACCGGCATCAGGGGGCTGAACCCCCGGCGTTTCTGCCTCGGGTGGCCGGGGTGGCTTGGGGCGCGGTGGTTTGCTGGTGTGAATCAGCGCCGTCGCCTTGTCCATCTCGCCGGCTATCAGGTTCGGCAAAGCTTTGAGACTGCGGTCCAGCGCCTGGGCGATGGCAATCCGTTCGTCGGGTGAGGGTTTTTTCAGCACCCAGTTAGCCACTTCGTTCTTGTTGCCCGGGTGGCCAATGCCCACGCGCAGGCGCCAGTAGTCGGCACTGCCCATCTGGGCGTGGATGTCGCGCAGACCGTTGTGCCCCGCGTGCCCGCCGCCTTTCTTCAGCTTGATTTCGCCGGGTGGCAAATCCAGTTCGTCGTGCACCACCAGCACTTCTTCAGGCGCTATCTTGAAAAACCGCGCCACCGAAGCCACCGACTTGCCCGACAGGTTCATGAACGTCTGCGGCTCCACCAGCCACACGCTGTGACCGCTTACGTTGGCCCGTGACACCAGTCCGAAGTGGCTGCGTTCCATCTGCAGCGGTGCCTTCAGCAAGCGTGCGGCTTCGTCTACCCACCAAAAACCGGCGTTGTGGCGGGTGTGTTCGTATTCGGGACCGGGGTTTCCCAGTCCGGCAATCAGTCGGATCATGCACAAATTATCGTTGACGCTACAAACAGAAACGGCCCGCAGAGCGGGCCGTTTCGGGCAAAGAAGAGAAAAGATCCGGAAGGACTTATTTCTTCTTCTTGCCTTTCTTGTCGTCCACCACAACCACAGGGGCCGCGATCACTTCGGTCACAGGCTCAACCACGGTAGCCACGGTCAGGTTCTTGCGGCCGTGCATGACGAGCTTGACGTTCTTGTCCAGTTTGATGTCGCCGGTGTGCACGGTGGAGCCCTTGACGACAGCGCCCAGGTCAACCGTGATGTGCTCGGGCAGCTGGGTGGCCAGGCACTCGATTTCGATCTCGGTCATCACGTGGTTGATCACGCACTTGTCTTCTTTCACCGCAGGCGAGCTTTCGCCGTTGATGAAATGCAGCGGTACTTTTTTGTGCAGGCGGGTCTTGTCGTCCACGCGCTGAAAGTCCACATGCAGCACTTGCGGCTTGTAGGGGTGGTATTGCACATCGCGCAGCAGCACTTTTTGCACCGAACCGGCAATTTCCATGTCCAGGATGGAAGCGTGGAACGTTTCCTTTTTCAGGGCGTGCCAGAGTGCGTTGTGATCGAGCTCGATCAGGGACGCAGCGGCTTCGCCACCAAAAACGATACCGGGCGCACGACCGGTGTTGCGGAGACGGCGGCTCGCACCCGTACCCTGCTTGGCGCGCTCAAAAGCGACAAATTGCATAACTTTCTCCATTTGAGGGGTTCCGCGACCAGAACGCCTCTGTTTCAAAAGGGCGATCCCCACCATGGGAACTGCCCGCTTCATGCTGCTGACCGGGTCTTAAAACAGATTGTCCTGGTCGGCAAACAAACTCATGACCGACTCGCCCGAAGCGATCCGCGCGATGGTTTCAGCCATCAGCGGTGCCACGGAGAGTTGGCGGATCTTGGCGCAGGCCTGTGCAGCCTGCGACAAGGGAATGGTGTTGGTCACAACGACCTCGTCAAGCGCGCTGCCCTTGGCAATGCGCTCAATGGCCGGCCCAGAAAAAATAGGGTGCGTGCAGTAGGCGTAAACGCTCTTGGCACCGCGCTCTTTCAGCACTTCTGCGGCTTTCACCAGCGTGCCCGCGGTATCGATCATGTCGTCCATGACCACGCAGTTGCGGCCATCGATATCGCCAATAACGTGCATCACTTCTGACACGTTGGCCTTGGGGCGGCGCTTGTCGATGATGGCCATGTCGCAGTTGAGCTGCTTGGCAAGCGCTCGGGCACGCACCACGCCACCGACGTCGGGCGATACCACCAGCAGATCGGAATAATTTTTGGCGCGCAGGTCACCCAGCAACACCGGCGAGGCATAGATGTTGTCCACCGGGATGTCAAAGAAACCCTGGATCTGGTCGGCGTGAAGGTCCATGGTCAGCACGCGGTCGACGCCAACGGCCTGCAACATGTTGGCCACCACTTTGGCGGTGATCGGCACTCGGCTCGAACGCGGGCGACGATCTTGGCGGGCGTAGCCGAAGTAGGGAATCACAGCTGAGATGCGCGATGCCGAAGCGCGCTTGAGGGCGTCGACCATGATGATGAGTTCCATCAGGTTCTCATTGGTCGGTGCGCAAGTGGACTGGATGACAAAGATGTCACGAGCCCGCACGTTCTGGGTGATTTCCACCGTAACTTCACCGTCAGAGAACCGACCCACGTTGGCTGAGCCAAGCTGCGTACCCAGATGCTGGGCAATTTCAGCGGCCAATACCGGGTTGGCATTGCCGGTGAAGATCATGAAATCCGGGGGCTGAACTTGCATGGTGTTCCCAGCTGTTTCTACGACGGCCCCACAGGATCGCCGATAAAAAATGGCCACCGCAGGATGGCCGTTTCGTTACGTGGTGTGGATCAAAAAAATGGCAGGGGAGGAAGGACTCGAACCCTCGCATGCTGGAATCAAAATCCAGTGCCTTTACCAACTTGGCGACTCCCCTACGCAGGACATCTGTTTGGCACGAATGCCGCTCAGAAAACCCAAAATTGTCGCAGGTTACGCATCAACTGCCTAGGCTGTGCGTAGACCGAGATTCTACCCGGAACACCACTCAAGCAATGGATGTGCATCCATATTTTTGCAATCTTTGACCAACCAGTTGCCAGGGGCATCTGACAGATCGCAAGACTGTCGTATCCGTGCAAACACCGCTGTACCCGAGCCGCTCATGCGTCCTTGCAATCCATGGCCCTGGAGCCAGTTGATGCAGTCCACGACATCGGGGCACAACGCTTGTGCGACAGGTTGCAAGTCGTTGTGCCCAATATCCAGAATGCTCTGGATGCTGTGTTCGAACGGCTCGCGTGCGTCGTTTGCAGCAAAGCCTTGGATTATAGCAGGCTTTGTGTCGCGCTTCAAAAGCGGGGATCTGAAAATGGATGGGGTGGAGGTGCCTCCTGGTGGTTTGACCACCACAAACCGGGCATCTTCGAGCGACAGTGGGGTTAGTTGCTCGCCCACGCCTTCGACCCATGCGTTGCGTCCACCGATGAAGAAGGGGACGTCGGCGCCCAACTGCAGACCAAGCGCCGCGAGTTGTGTACGGCTGAGACCCAGTCCCCACAGCCGGTTGAGTGCCAGCAGGCAAGTCGCGGCGTCTGAGGACCCGCCGCCCATGCCGGCTTCGGCAGGCAGGCGTTTTTCCAACCCCACGTGAGCGCCCAGGGTGCAACCGGTGGCTTGTTGCAACAGGCGCGCGGCTCGCACCACCAAGTCTTCGGCTGGCAGGTGTGCGTCGGTGAGGTCTTCGCGGCTGATCGCGCCGTCATGTCGCAGTTCGAAGTGCAGGGTGTCGCACCAGTCGATCAGCATGAAGACCGACTGCAGCAGGTGGTACCCGTCTGCACGCCGACCGGTGATGTGCAAAAACAGGTTGAGTTTGGCGGGCGCGGGTACGTCAAAGAGCCGCTTCAGCGGCGCTCCCGAAGCGAAATGGGTCATGGCTGGAAAACGATGCGCAGCTCGGCTGCGGGCAGTGGGCTGGTGCGACGGGCTGTAATGCGTCCCTCCGGTTGTCGCGCCAGATCGGCTTGCCAGCCTTGTGCGTCTGCGCTGGGTTGGCCTTGTAACCAGCCGAACAGTGCCGCCACAGGCAGGCTGGTGCCGATGAGTTCGCTGGTGAGTTCGTCCAGGCTGCGGCGAGAGGTGATCTGGTCGCCCGTTCGCAGCTCAGCGCCTTGCGCCGACCAGAGCACGGTAGCCAGGGTGTTGCCCAGGGGGGAAGTGAGTTGCAGCTCGCCAACCTGAGGTGAGCCGCGCAGATCAAAGGCTGCCGTAAACGATTGCGGCGGATCGCTGTCCACCCGCACGGAGAGGCGCCCGTTCCAGGCGGCTTCGCCGGGTAGCGCGGTGCGCTGCGGTGTTGCGCAAGCTGTGGCAAGCAGGGCACTTGCCAGAACCATCAGCCGCCATTTCGGGCGCACGATGGCAAGCAGCTCGGCGCCGGATGGTGCCTTTGAGGTCATGGGGTAACTCGAAACCGCTTCAGGGTGGCATTGAGCGTGTCGTTGTCGCTGGCGAGCAGCAGCCCTTCGCGCCAGATTTTCAGCGCCTCGTCGCGTTGACCCATGGTCCAAAGTACTTCACCAAGGTGCGCCGCGATCTCGGCATCGGGGCGCTTGCGGTAGGCGGCTTGCAAAATTTCCAGCGCACGCGGAAAGTTGCCCAAGCGGAATTCAACCCAGCCCAGGCTGTCTTGAATATAGGCATCGTTGGGCGCCAGTTCCGCCGCCTTTTCAATCAGCTGCTTGGCCTCGGGCAGGCGCTCGTTGCGGTCGGCCAGCGAATAGCCCAGTGCGTTGTAGGCGTGCTGGTGATCGGGTTTGGCCGCGATGAGTTGGCGCAACAAGCGCTCCATGGTTTCGGGCTGGCCGGCCTTTTCGGCCATCATGGCCTGGTCGTACAGCAGTTCGGTGTCTTGGGGGAAGCGCTGGCTGGCCTCTGCATACACCTCATAGGCTTGCTGCCAGGCCTTGATGTCCCGCAGCAGCTGGGCTTCAGCCACCAGCTTCAGGCGGGCGTCTTCCGGGCGGCGCTCTGGGTGGTTGCGAAGCAGGGCGCGGGCCTGTGCCAGCTGTCCTTGACGGGCAAGCAAAGAGGCGCGGCGCATTTGCGCCGCCATGATGTCGTCGGCATTTTCAATCCGGTCCAGCCAGGCGTTGGCCGCCGCGAAGTCGTTCTGCTTTTCAGCAATCTGGGCCATCTGCAGGTAAGCCTGTGTGAGGCCGCGGGCCGAGCGTTCGTCGCCTGCTTGGCGTGCCAGTGCCATGTAGTTCTGCAGTGACGTGG
The DNA here is from genome assembly GCA_018333605.1 of Hydrogenophaga sp. Taxonomy (GTDB): domain Bacteria; phylum Pseudomonadota; class Gammaproteobacteria; order Burkholderiales; family Burkholderiaceae_C; genus Hydrogenophaga. Next base: position 63,990 of record JAGXSV010000014.1, read on the forward strand.
TGGCTGCGGGCAGCGCGTTGTCCTGGACCTGCAGCGTCGCCAGCAGCAACCAGGGCTCGGCCAGGGTGGGCTGGCTGGCGGTGATGGCGTCGAGTTGGCTGCGCGCATCGGCGTAGCGCTGCAGGTCAAGCAAGATCCGCGCGTAGGTGAGGGCCACGGGTGGCGTGCCCGGCGGTGTTTGCGGGCTGACTTGCAGGTGCCTGCGCACCAGCGCCTCGGCATCGGGCTGTCCGCGCTCCAGCAGCTCCAGCGCCAGCAGCGCAGGAAAGGGTGAGGCCGGGTTGGATTGGTGTCCCAGGCGCGCCGACGCCAGCGACTGGGGCAGTTGGTCCAGGGCCAGTTCCATGCGGCCCAAGGTGGTCCAGGCAGCCGCTGCGTGTGCGTTTTGCTTGAGCGCGCCAGTCAGCGCTTCACGCACCACGGCCAGGGCCAGAGCCTTGTTGGTCACGCGGGCGAATGTTTGGGGGATGGCGTTCAGCGTGTCGTTGCGCTCGCTGGGTGTGCTCCGGTCCAAAATGGCGCGCAGCACCGGGCCAGCTTCGCCCACGCGGTTGAGCGCCAGCAGAATTTGCAGCACAAACCGATGGGCCTCAGGGTTTTGTGGCAGATCCTGGGCCCAGGCGCGCGCTGCGCTTAGCGCGGCCTCGCCCGAACGCGCTTGCAGCGCCACGTCCACCGCCCGTCGGTAGAGCAGCGCATCGCGCTGTTTGCGCGCCGCATCCAGAATGAGCGAGAACCCGGTGCCCGGTTCGCCGGTCTGGACCTTGAGTTCGCCCAGAAGCAGCTGATAGAACAAGGGAGCATTCAGCGCCGAGTTGACCACCGGGGGGGGGAGCCTGTCCGCAGGGGTTGCGGGTGTCGGTGGAGTCGGCGGCGTCTGGGCCAGCACGGTCACAGAACTGACCAGTAGCAGGGCTGACAGCAAGAATATCTGCTTGCCCGCCCGATGGGGGCGACGCTTTGCCCCGTTCGCACGACTCAATGCCGGTTGGAATCTGCGGTGCAAGGTGTTCATTGGCTGATGATAATGGAAGGTTTTCAGGGCGCCCTGGGTCTGACACAAAGACCTCGGTGGCGTTCCTGGTGTCCCCTCCAAAATCCCACAGCCATGCCCGAACTCCCAGAGGTTGAGGTCACCCGCCGCAGTTTTGCCGACCGTATTGCCGGCGCACAGATCGTGAGCGTGCAACTGGGCAAGCCCCTGCGTTGGGCGCTGGGTTGTGAGGCCAATCGCCTGGTGGGACGCAGGGTGGTTCGCGTGACGCGGCGCGGCAAATATCTGCTGGTGCAACTGGACGACGGCGTGTTGCTGTTGCACCTGGGCATGTCGGGCAGCCTTCAGTTTGCGCCCTTATTGCCCCCGCGGGGCGTTCACGACCACTTTGAATTGGGCACCAGCCTCGGGAGCTTGCGGCTGCACGACCCGCGCCGGTTTGGCGCCGTGGTGTTCGCCACCTCGCTGGACGATCCGCGCGCCGTCAAACTGCTGGGGCGCCTGGGTGTGGAGCCCCTGGAGGAGGGCTTTGATCCGTTGTCGTTTCACCGTGCGCTGCAGTTGCGCCGTTCCAGCATCAAGCCCGTCTTGATGGCGGGCGACATCGTGGTGGGGGTGGGCAATATTTATGCGTCTGAAGCGCTGTTCATGGCGGGTATTCGACCCACCACACGGGCCGACCGCCTCAGCAAGCCGCGGGTGGCGCGGCTGCACGCGGCCATTGTGGCGGTGTTGCAGCGAGCGGTGGCTTTGGGCGGCAGCACACTGCGCGACTTCTCCAGTGCGGAGGGGCAAAGTGGCTATTTTCAGCTGGACGCGATGGTGTACGGGCGCGAAGGCTTGCCATGTCGGGTGTGTGAAGCACCCATCAAAAGCATGCGCCAAGGCCAGCGGTCGACCTATTTTTGCCCTCAATGCCAGAAGGCCTGAGCCGCTCATCCCTGGGGTCGGGGATTCTGGCTGCTGGGCTCTTCAAAGGGGTGGCCCGATGCTATATTGATCATCAACAACAGAATACGGCCCATGAGCTTCAATCAGGACTTCGATCAGCACGGCGCTTGGCGCAGGCAGTTTGCTTTGCGGCTGCGGCTGCTGTCTGAATGGCTGACCGACCACGACCTGATGGAGGCGGGTGTGCGCGATCGGCTTGAGCAGTTGCACGCGCAGGTCAAGAATGACAAGATCATGGTCGCTTTTGTGGCCGAGTTTTCGCGCGGCAAGTCCGAGCTGATCAACGCGGTTTTTTTTGCCGGTTACGGCCGCCGCATCATGCCAGCGAGCGCCGGGCGCACCACCATGTGCCCCACCGAGCTGGGGTATGACGCCGAGGTGCCACCCTGCCTGCGCCTGCTGCCGATTGAAACGCGACTGCAGCCCCAGTCGCTCCTGGACTGGCGCAATGCGTCGGACAAGTGGGAGCGTGTCAATCTTGACGTGAACGATCCCACGCAACTGGCCAAGGCCATTCAAAAGGTGGCCGAGGTGCGCCGGGTGAGCAAGGCAGAGGCTGCCGCATTGGGTTTCTGGGACGAAGAGGTGCCAGACGACAACCCCCTGGTGGGCTCCGATGGCTTGATCGAGGTGCCGAAATGGCGCCATGCCCTGATCAACATGGCCCACCCCCTGCTCAAGCAGGGCCTGGTGATCCTCGACACGCCCGGGCTCAATGCCATTGGCGCCGAACCCGAGTTGACGGTCAGTCTGCTGCCTCAGGCGCACGCGGTGGTGTTCATTCTGGCGGCTGACACGGGTGTCACCAAGTCAGACCTCACCATTTGGCGGCAGCACTTGTCTGTGTTGGGCGAGCGCAAGGCGTCGCGCCTGGTTGTGCTCAACAAGATCGACACCATGTGGGACGCCCTGAGCTCACCCGAACAGGTACAGCTTCAAATTGCGTCGCAGCGCACCGACGCGGCCGACATCCTGGGCATTCCGCCCCAGCAGGTGCTGGCGGTGTCGGCCCAAAAGGGGTTGCTGGCAAAGGTCCATGGCGACGACAAGCTGCTGGCAGCCAGCAATTTGATGGAGTTTGAAACTTCCTTGGGCATCGACCTGCTTGGGCAGCGCCGGAAGATATTGAGCGCTGTGGTGGCGTCTGGTATCCAGTCATTGCGGCAGGAAACCGGCCGTCTGGTGCACGCCCGGGCGCGCGACCTGGTGGAGCAGGTGCAGGAGCTTGAGGGTCTGCGGGGCAAAAATGCGGGTGTCATCAAGCAAATGCGGCTGCGCATTGAGCAGGAGCAGGCCGATTTTGATGCCAGCGGCGCAAAGATTCAGGCGGTGCGATCGGTGCATTTGCGTCTGCTCAAAGACCTGTTTGCCCTGCTCAGTTCCACACAGCTGAAAACCGAGGTGTCCGAGTTGGCCCGCGTGCTCAAACAGCCCGGCATCAAGCTGGGCGTCAAGCGGGCCTATGGGCGCACCTTTGAGCGCCTGCGGACCGACTTGGCCCAGGCTCACAAGCTGGCGAGTGATATCCAGTCGATGCTGGAAGGCAGTTTCAAGGGCCTCAATGCCGAGTATGGTTTTTCGCTGCAGGCGCCCACGCCACCCCAGCTTGACCACTACACGCGCGAGCTCGACCTGATCGAAAAAAGCCATTTGCAGTACCTTAGCCTGGGCAATGCATTGCGTCTGGCTCAGCCCGAATTTGCCGAGCGCCTGGCGCGGGCGCTCATGAGCCGCCTGCGCGGGGTGTACGACACCGCCGTCAACGAGGTGGAGTTGTGGAACAAATCCGCAGCCGCCCAGCTTGACGCCCAGTTGCGCGAGCGCCGCCGCAATTTTTCGCGCCGTATTGAGGCTGTGTCGCGCATCCAGCAGGCTGCCGGTGGACTCGACGAGCGCATACGCGAACTGGAGTCGCAGCAGGCCGAACTCCAATTGGTGGACGCCAAATTGTCTGAACTGACCGACCACCTGCAGGCGGTTCCTGAAGAACAACCCGCCAGCGCCGTGCCGGCATGAGTGCGGCGTTGCTGAACGCGGGCCTCGGCCTGCCGCAGGCGTTTGCCCGTCTGTTGATCGATTGGCAGCGCCTGCACGGCCGCAGTGGCCTCCCCTGGCAGCACACCCGTGACCCTTACCGGGTCTGGCTGTCCGAGGTGATGCTGCAGCAGACGCAGGTGGGTACGGTGCTGCAGTACTTTCCGCGTTTTCTGGACAGGTTCCCCTCGGTACAGGCATTGGCTGCGGCCAGCGCCGACGAGGTCATGGCCTTGTGGGCGGGGCTCGGCTATTACAGTCGTGCGCGCAACCTTCACCGCTGCGCCCAGGCAGTGGTGGCACAGCACGGTGGCGTGTTCCCCGTCAAGGCGTGGGAGCTGCAAACGTTGCCGGGCATCGGCGCATCCACTGCGGCAGCCATCGCGGCCTTTTGCCATGGCGAGCGGGTGTCGATCGTGGACGGTAACGTGCGCCGGGTGTTGTCCCGGCTGCTGGCCTTTGACGGCGATCTGGCGCAAACCACCCGTCAGCGCGAGATGTGGGATCTGGCGCAGGCGCTGCTGCCCGACGAGCCGTCACCCGAGGACATGACCACCTACACACAAGGCCTGATGGATTTGGGCGCCACCGTGTGTGTGCGCCGTCGCCCCGCATGCGAACGGTGTCCGGTGCAGACCCTTTGTCGTGCCTTCGATGCCGGCACCGTGCTGAACTATCCGGTGAAGACCCGGCAACTCAAGCGCCGGCACGAAAGCTGGTGGTTGCTGCTCTTGTGCCGCCGCAGTTTGGCGGGTGCCGGTCAGGTCTGGCTGGAGCGCCGCCCAGCGCCGGGGATTTGGGCCGGTTTGTATTGCCCACCCGTGTACAGCAGCGAAGCCGCCTTGCTGGCCGCCGTTCCTGAGCCGTGCCATGCGCTGTTTCAGCCCCAGCAGACTGTGGCGCACAGTCTGACGCACCGCGAACTTCGGTTGCAACCCTGGCTGCTGGATGCCCGCGAACTGCAACCGCCGCTGGCCTCGGGTGGACAGTGGGTAGATCTCGGGGCTTTGCATGCACACGGATTGCCCTCGCCGGTGCGCCAGATGCTGACGCATCTGCTGGCATAAGGCTTGACGCGGCTTCAGTCCGACAGGTTCCTATAGATAAGGCCCAATAAAGTCTGAACTTTTTCTGATTCTCGTGATCAGAGAGGCATGGAAAAAGAAAGTGCAAGAAGTCAAACACTGGCGCAACTTCACGAACGCCGCAAGCAAGTCGTGAGGCTGTACAGACAAGGCACCAAGATCATGCAGATCGTCACGATGACGGGGCTGAGCTACCCGACAGTGCGAGGTGCTATCGATCTGTTTGAAGCCGGTGGCTGGGGTGCGATACGCCCCGCTGTTCGTGGGCGCGCCAGAGGCGACGGGCGGG
>JAGXSV010000015.1 GCA_018333605.1 Hydrogenophaga sp.
CCTGCTGCGCGAGCAGCGCGTGACCAGTGAATCGCTGGATGACTTTGACCCGGAGTTGCCGTTCTGAACAACGACGAATCTCCCACGCCAACAGCAAGGGCCCCTGACGGGGCCCTTGCTGTTGGTGGCGCACTCAGCACCGAAAGCCGCCACCAGAATCCGCCGCCACAAATGACCACCGGATTCCGTCACCATATTCCGCCACCATTTGCCGCCGCCAGATTTACGCGGGTTTAGACCGCCGCTAACACAGCAGGCTGGAGGCGCGGTGGACGTGGGTCATATCCGGTATTGTCGCGCGGGCGGCAGGCTGCCGGCTTCAGGGGCGCCGAAAGGCGGTGGGCTGGGCTGCCCAGTAGCGGTTGTCCAGGCGGTCCAGCCGCACCGTGCCGCCGGTGGAAGGCGCGTGCACAAAACGCCCTGCACCCACGTAAATGCCTGCATGAGAGGGCCTGCCAGCACCAAAAATGACCAGGTCGCCGGTGCGCCGCTCGCTGGCTTTCACCGGCTGACCAAAGCCCGCGAGCTGGGCCACCGTGCGCGGTGGTGCCACACCCGCGCGGCTTTTGTACACATAGCCAATCAGCCCGCTGCAGTCAAAGCCGCTTTGCGGTGTGTTCCCGCCGTAGCGGTAGGGTGTGCCCACCAGACCCAGCGCGTGGATGGCGATGTCGCTGGCCTGTTCGGTTTGCAGCGGTCGTTGCCCTGTGCCCGGCGCTGGCGGCACATTGGCGCAGCCCGCCAACAGCAGGGCACACAACAAGGCAAGGCTGGGGAAAACAGGGCGCATGGGTGTGCAGCGTATCAGGCGGGCCGGCATTTTGGCGTGCATGGGCGGTGCTTCATGGCTGGCAAGCTTTCGCCGCCACCTGCCGCAGCAGCTTGGCCACGGCGGGTTTGGTGCAGCGCTGCAGCCCCATCAGAAACGCGTGGTCGGGGTTGGGCACACCGTGGCGGGTGCGCAAATCGTGCTGAATGCGCCCCAGCAACTCGGCCGCCATCTCGGCGTCGGCTAGCGCACGGTGCGCCTTTCCGGTGCGTGGCAGGTGAAAAAGGTCCACCAGGTTGCCCAGCTTGTGGCTGGGCGCTTCGGGGTACAGCCGGCGCGACAGCAGCACCGTGCACGCAAACGGATGCTGCGCCGCTTGCCCGGCACGCGCCAGCTCGGCCACCCAGTAGCGGCGGTCAAACGAAGCGTTGTGCGCCACCATCGGCACCTCGCCCACGAAGCGGGCGGCCTCGGCCATCACGGTTTCGGCTGGCGGTGCAGCCTGCACCATGGCGTTGGTGATGCCGGTGAGCTGGGTGATGAACGCCGGGATATGCACGCCCGCGTTCATCAGGCTCTGGAAACGGTCCACCACGCGCCCGCCTTCCAGCAGGACGATTGCCACCTCGGTGGCACGGTCGCCCATGGCGGGCGAGATGCCGGTGGTTTCGAAATCGATGACGGCCATGCGGGACATGGAAGACGCGCTCAATGAGTGGGTTGGGCGCTCAGGCCTTCTTCAAAAATTCCGATTTCAGCAGCATGCTGCCGAGCTCGGTTTTGCAGTCCACGTTGTGGCCATCAGCCCCGTCCACCAGGCGGATGCTCTTGATCTTGCTGCCCTTCTTGAGCACGCTCGACGAGCCCTTGACTTTCAGGTCCTTGATCAAAATCACCGAATCACCGTCGGCCAGCGGGTTGCCGTTGGCGTCTTTCACCGTGCCGCTGCCTGCGTCTTCATCAAGCGTACCGGCTTCGCTCTTGGGCCACTCAAAGGCGCAGTCCGGGCAAACAAAGTTGTCGCCATCGGCATAGGTATTTTCAAGGCCACATTGGGGGCAGGCGGGAGCGGTGTGGGGCATGGTGGGCGCAGGGCTGTGTCGGGGAAAGGTGCCCCCGATGGTAGTTCAAGCCGGGGCGCTGCCTGCCCCGTGGCACCCACTCCAGGCGGCATCGCCGGCCGGTCGTCAGCGCACAACTGGCGTAGCCTGGCGTTGCATGGTGATGGCGCCAAAGGGGCATTTCACGGCGCACTTTGCGCAGCCCGTGCAGCCAGCCTCGTCGTGCAGGAGCGATGTCTTGCGCCAGGCCTTCACCTCGAGCGAGAGCACGTGCGGCGGACACACCGCCACGCACCAGCCGCAGCCCGTGCAGCGGGCGGGGTCGATCACAGGCAAGGCTTTGCGTTCCGCTGGCATGGGCCGATTGTCGGTCCAGCGCCCGTGCGGCGCTCCGTATGATGGGCACCAACCTGGAGCGAATCCCATGCCCGAAACCACCTTCCACATTCCCGGCTTGCTCACGCAAGACGACGCCGACGCCGTCATGTTCGAGCTGCAAGACCTGCCCTGCGTCAATCAGGCCGATGTCAACCTCGGCGGGCACACCGCCTGGGTCAGCCACACCAGCATGATCGCGCCCGAAGACATCGCCGCCGCGCTGCAGGAGGCCGGCTACGAGGCCCGGGTTCAAAGCGCCTGATGGCCGGGCCCAATCTGCAAGGCGCGCGCCGCAAAATCGTTTACGTCAGCCTCTACGAGCTGATCGCCATCGCCGTCAGCAGCACCGGCCTGGCCGCCGGCTCGGGCAGCAGTCTGGAGCAGGCCGGCGCGCTCGCTGTGGCCTCATCCGTCATTGCGGTGGTCTGGAACTTGGTCTACAACCACTTGTTCGAACGCTGGGAAGCGCGCCAGGCCGTGCGCGGTCGAAGCTTCAAACGCCGTGCCGCCCATGCCGTGGGCTTTGAACTGGGCTTCGTCTTCATGCTGGTGCCCCTGTTCGCCTGGTGGCTCGATATCACCCTTTGGCATGCACTGGTGCTGGACGTCGGCATGGCGCTGTTCTTCCTCGTCTACACCTTTGCCTTCAACTGGGCGTTCGACAAAGTGTTCGCCCTGCCCAATTCTGCCTTGCCACTGCCGGCGAGCGCGTGAGCAAGCCAATTGCCATGCCCGCCACCGTCACCTTCCACCTGCGTATCACCGGCCGCGTGCAAGGCGTGGGCTACCGCTGGCACATGGCGCAGCAGGCCCGGCGGTTGGGCGTGAACGGCTGGGTGCGTAACCGGGTCGACGGCAGCGTGGAAGCCGTGGCCTGCGGCTCGGTGGAAGCGGTCCGGGCGCTGGTGGACTGGGCGCAGCGCGGCCCGAGTGGTGGGGTGGTTGCGAGCGAGGCTGTTGGGGTGTTTGCGGGGGTTGAGCAACTATTCATCCGGCCCGAAGAAGTAGAAACCGTTCGGGCTGAACCTGTCGAAGCCCTTCGACAGGTTCAGCCCGAACGGAAATCAAGACTTCACCGGGCCGGATCTGTGAGGATAATTTAGCTGTACATACGTTCAGGGGGACAAATCGGCGACATAATGTCGCAAAACACTCCCGCCTATACGCCATGATGCTCACCACTGTTGACACCCAGCCCGCACTGAACTACCTCCACGCAGCTCAAGCCGCTTGGCCCGCTCTTGATCTTGCGCATCACTTTGGGGTCTCGCTCAGGACCTTGCAGCGCTGGAAGGGCGGCGAAATCGTTCCTCCGCGGCATGTCGTATCGGAGCTTCAGCGCCTTCTGGATTTCGGCGCCTCGAAAACTCCACGGGGTGACTTCCGATTTATCGACCTCTTTGCCGGTATCGGGGGCATACGGCAGGCTTTCGAATCCATTGGCGGCGAGTGCGTATTCACCAGCGAATGGGATGACTACGCCCAGAAGACTTACGCGGAAAACTATCCCGGCGGGCACCCGATCAACGGGGACATCACCCAAATTGATGCGAGTGACATCCCGGATCACGATGTCTTGCTGGGCGGTTTTCCCTGTCAGCCTTTCTCGATTGCTGGCGTGTCCAAGAAGAACGCGCTGGGTCGCGCGCATGGCTTCCAGGACGAGACACAAGGAACGCTGTTCTTCGATGTGGCCCGCATCATTGATGAGAAGCGCCCTAAAGCATTTCTGCTGGAGAACGTCAAGAACCTTCAGTCACATGACAAGGGTCGTACCTTCGACGTGATTCAGCGCACGTTGAGGGAAGAGTTGGGCTATCAGATCCACTGCAAGGTCATCGACGGCGCGCACTTCGTCCCCCAGCATCGCGAACGGATTCTTATTATTGGCTTCCGCGATCCGGTGATCTTTGACTGGGAAATGGTTGACCTTCCTGGCAAGGGCGCGCACCTGCTGGGGGAAATCCTGCACCGTGGTAAGGATGAACCCTTTGTCGAATCCGACGGGGACAAGTATTTTGATCACAAGGCCGGGCGCGTACTGGACAAGTACACATTGACCGACAAGCTCTGGGAATATCTGCAGAACTACAAGAAGAAGCACCAAGCCGCTGGTAATGGCTTCGGATTCGGATTGGTGACCCCAGAAAGTGTGACGCGAACCTTGTCTGCGCGTTATTACAAGGACGGCTCCGAAATCCTCGTCAGTCAGGGTAGCAAGAAGAACCCAAGGCGCCTCACTCCAAGGGAGTGCGCACGCCTGATGGGTTTTCCGGACTCTTTCAAAATCCCGGTCTCCGACACTCGGGCCTACAAGCAGTTTGGCAATTCGGTTGTCGTGCCTGTCATGGAGGCAGTGGCGCGCGCCATGCAACCCCTAGTCGTCGAAACCATTTACACCCGTGCTGCAGACATCCGGCGAACAGCGTGATTATTGAAGGAGCTTTCATGAAAAACCAACTTCGTGTACCCGATATGCCCGGTAAGTCCAGCGTTGCGATGAATCGCTGGTTTGCCCAGCTTTTCGCCGATGGACTGCTCTTTAATCCGGATGATCACCCCGAAGACATCGTTGAAATTGGTACTGGCGAACCGACGTTTACTGAGAAAGAGTGTCAAGTTCTGAACGCATCGCTGGACCGGCTTTTCAAGTGCCACGGGGACAAGGTCTATGACGTGGCACTCAATTACTTTCACAAGGCGATGGGCATCACGCCTAGATACGCAAACGCGTGACCGACATTGTGAACCCGGCAACTCGTAGCCGGATGATGTCAGGCATCAAGGGCAAGAACACCAAACCCGAATTGCAGGTGCGGCGCCTCCTGCACAAAAGAGGTTTTCGGTTTCGTTTGCACAGGAAGGACCTGGCGGGAAAGCCAGATCTAGTTCTGCCTCGATACAAGGCAGTGCTTTTTGTGCACGGATGCTTCTGGCACGGTCATTCCTGTAAGTACTTCCGGTGGCCGTCTTCCCATCCCGAATTCTGGAGAACAAAGATTGGTCGCAACCAATCGAACGACGCGGCCGTTATGAGCGCATTGCTGCTGGCGGGTTGGCGAGTGGCCGTGGTCTGGGAGTGCGCCCTTCGGAGTAAGACCGATGAAGAACTTGAGGAAACTGGAGATGCGATCAGTAGTTGGTTGAAAAGTGATGAAATTTCTGTCGTCCTTCCTCCTCGACGGAGATGATGCAAGGATTCTTTTCTAAGGATTGCTCAGGTCGCTATGTGAGGTTCCTTCGATCTATCTTCCACTGAGGGTGCGTTATCAAGCGAGAATGCATGATCTTGCCGCGAGGGTTCGACTTGGACACTCACGGATCCGAACTCTTTGGAATCGAGGTCGATCATGAATCCCACACTGGGGGACCTGCAGAAAATCTTCATCACTTTAGGTGCGAGCAAGATACTTCTGAAACCACTTGCTGAAAACGACAATTCTAAGCAGCAGATCTATCTGGGGGGTGGATTCGGTGCACTCAATGAGCTCCCATTCGGGGCAATAACGACGCATACGGATTGCAAGATCCCAAACTTCAAGGCGAAAGTTGACTTTAGTTGGCTTTCAGCCAATGGGAAATTTGTTCCTGCGCCCCACGCGCAGTTGATCCTTTACCCCAGCTATCCAGAGGTTCGGTTATCTGGGTTCCTTCTTGGCTGCGCGGCTGGACCAAGCCGGTGGATGCAACCAATCCCTAGAGACCAGCGAAAGGGCAAAGACATACTAGTATAGTGTTTGATTCTTGATAGAACTTATATTACGAGTGCATTTCCAATGCTCTACTACGAGCAAATGGAGAGAGCCAGTGCGAGTTGCCCCCGAGATTGTGTTGACCGACGAAGAGCGAGCCGAGTTGACCCGGCTGG